>NZ_JBPULM010000003.1:0-1203 GCF_055814915.1 Paenibacillus sp. R-74696 | reverse complement strand
AGGCACATGTCATAGCTTCGGTGGTGTGTTTAGCCCCGTTACATTTTCGGCGCAGAGTCACTCGACCAGTGAGCTATTACGCACTCTTTAAATGGTGGCTGCTTCTAAGCCAACATCCTGGTTGTCTTTGCAACTCCACATCCTTTCCCACTTAACACACACTTGGGGACCTTAGCTGATGATCTGGGCTGTTTCCCTCTTGACAATGGATCTTAGCACTCACTGTCTGACTCCCGAGAAGCACGTCTATGGCATTCGGAGTTTGACTAGACTTGGTAACCCTTGGCGGGCCCCGCACCCAATCAGTGCTCTACCTCCACGACGTTCATACCTCGAGGCTAGCCCTAAAGCTATTTCGGGGAGAACCAGCTATCTCCGAGTTCGATTGGAATTTCTCCGCTACCCCCACCTCATCCCCGCACTTTTCAACGTGCGTGGGTTCGGGCCTCCAGTGCGTGTTACCGCACCTTCACCCTGGACAGGGGTAGATCACACGGTTTCGGGTCTACGACCACGTACTTATTCGCCCTATTCAGACTCGCTTTCGCTGCGGCTCCGTCTTCCCGACTTAACCTTGCACGTGAACGTAACTCGCCGGTTCATTCTACAAAAGGCACGCCATCACCCATGAATAGGGCTCTGACTTTTTGTAAGCGCACGGTTTCAGGTTCTTTTTCACTCCGCTTCCGCGGTGCTTTTCACCTTTCCCTCACGGTACTGCTTCACTATCGGTCACTAGGGAGTATTTAGCCTTGGCAGATGGTCCTGCCGGATTCCGACGGGGTTTCTCGTGTCCCGCCGTACTCAGGATCCGTCTCGGAGAGTGTGCGCTTTTGGCTACAGGGCTTTTACCTCTTATAGCGGGCCTTTCCAGACCTCTTCGCCTAACACACACCTTTGTAACTCCATGTGAGACGTCCTACAACCCCAAGGAGCAAGCTCCTTGGTTTGGGCTAATCCGCGTTCGCTCGCCGCTACTGACGGAATCACTTTTGTTTTCTCTTCCTCAGGGTACTTAGATGTTTCAGTTCCCCTGGTATGCCTCACTCTAACCTATGTATTCAGTTAGAAGTAACTGTCCATTACGACAGCTGGGTTTCCCCATTCGGAAATCCCCGGATCAAAGCCTGCTTACGGCTCCCCGAGGCAGTATCGTTGTTCGCCACGTCCTTCTTCGGCTCCTAGTGCCTAGGCATCCTCCGT
>NZ_JBPULM010000043.1:0-1491 GCF_055814915.1 Paenibacillus sp. R-74696 | reverse complement strand
TGGGTTTCTCTTTGTTTTGGGGATCCAAACGAAGCTAAAGGAGGAGGATTCCTCTATTGCGCCCTCCTTTCAAGATGGAGGGCGATCTTCTTCATGTTTTGCACGGCTGCGGTCATCAGCGCTTGCTCCGTAGCATTGCGCAGTCCCCGCAACCGGCAATAGCGAAACCCATGGAGCTGTTTAGCATCCGCGAAGCTTCGCTCAATCGTCTCTTTTCGTTTTCGGTATAGCCTTTTGCCTGACTTGCTGAGGCGGTTTAATCGTACTTGCTCCTTACTATTCTCCCAGATGTGCCGGGTGACGATCTTTCGCTTGTTGCGAGATCGCGTACATTTTTCCAGGACAGGACAAGCGGCACACCTCTTCGGATCCGAAGCATAATGTCGGTACCCGTGACGATCCGTCGTGCGGTACACCAGTTCCTGCTGCTCGGGACAGCGGTACACGTTTCGCTCGGCCTCATACGTGAATTTCCACTTCGGGTACAACCCTTGCGTGGGATGAAATCTGCGATGCGCGATGACACCAAAGATTTTACGTTCTTCCAGCCCTTTGCAAATGGGCGTGGTCATATAGCCTGAATCTAAAGCAACGGCTTCTACCTCAAAACCAAAACGTTTACGCTGACGGTCTAATCGAGAGAGATACGGGACGGAATCATGGACGTTGCCTGCGGTTACGAAAACATCGGTAATGAGGTTGTACTTCAAATCAACGGTGCGATGATCCAAATAAAAGAAGCCTTCTGGCTTGCCTTCCCGAAACATATATCCGCTGTCCGGATCCGTTGTGCTCACCTTCACTTCCTTGTCCTCGTTCACCTCCTCCCGTGGTTTTAGTGCTTTTTTCCTTGGGTTTGACGATCCATTTCAACGGCTTCATTTAGCTCATTGAGATAATCTCTTGTGTTTTGCTTCACTTGTTCTTTCGTGTATTTGTTTTTGTTTGCGTTCGCTTTGACATGGGTCGAATCCGAAACCAGCACACGTCCGCCAACCATGCGATGCGAGACGGCTTGCAGCACAATCTCATCAAAGATGTCTTGAAAAACAGAAGTATCTTTAAACCGGGTACGCCGGTTCCAACTAATCGTTGTATGGTCAGGCACACGATCCGTTAATCCCAGTTCTAAAAACCAACGATACGCGAGATTCGTTTGCACTTCGCGTTCAAGCTGACGTTCGGAACGAATCCCGTAGAAATAGCCCAGAAAGATCATCTTGAAAAGAACAAGCGGATCAATGGCTGGACGCCCGTTATCTTGTGAATACAGATGTCGAACCTTTTCATCAATAAAGGAAAAATCAATATACTTGTCGATCTTGCGAAGCATATGATCAGCAGGCACTAAGTCTTCTATGGAAACGAACTCGTAACTTTGTTGTTTATCTCGATTAGAACGCAGCATAGGGCGACACCTTCCGTTCGTATAAGTTATCCTTATTATACCATAGTAACGCGGTGTCGTGTTAAACCAAATGCTTATAAAGA
>NZ_JBPULM010000042.1:0-135022 GCF_055814915.1 Paenibacillus sp. R-74696 | reverse complement strand
AATCTCGCGTTCAACTTTAGTGCAGGAGCAGCGCAAACGTTGGCGGTAACAGTAAGCGACACAACGCCGCAAAACAGCCAACTGAGCCAGACAACAGCGAGCTTTGATAAAGAAACATCGGCGCAAGCGGATGTAGCTGTAACGTTGACGCTGAACGGCAATACGCTGAGCAGCATCACGAATGGTGTAGCAACGCTAACGGCGGGAACCGATTATACGGTAGTGGGCAACACGGTAACAATCAATAAATCGTATTTGTCGCAGCAGTCAGTAGGCACGACGAACCTAGCGTTCAACTTTAGTGCAGGAGCAGCGCAAACGTTGGCGGTAACAGTAAGCGACACAACGCCGCAAAACAGCCAACTTAGCCAGACAACAGCGAGCTTCGATAAAGAAACATCGGCGCAAGCGGATGTAGCTGTAACTTTGACGCTGAACGGCAATACATTGAGCGGTATCACTAATGGTATGTCAGCTCTGACGCCAATGGTAGACTATGCGATTTCTGGCAATGTAATAACGATCAATAAATCGTATTTGGCACAACAAGCAGAAGGCACAACGAATTTATCATTCAACTTCAGTGCGGGAGCAGCACAGACACTAGCAGTTACGATCAGTGACTCTACCATTCCGGCACCACAGGATAGCAGCCTGAGCCAGACGACAGCTAGCTTCGATAAAGAAACATCGTTGCAAGCAGATGTGTCCATCACTCTAACACTGAACGGCAACACATTGAGCGGTATCACAAACGGTATGTCAGTTCTGATGCCAATGGTAGACTATACGATTACTGGCAATGTAATAACGATCAATAAATCGTATTTGGTACAACAAGCAGAAGGTACAACAAATCTCTCCTTTAACTTTAACGCGGGAGCAGCGCAGACGTTGGCGGTCACCATTAGCGATACGACGCCAGCCAATTACGAGGCACCTGTCCTGCAAGCTATTAACTCTGGTAATGCTAAGGCGAATCTGCAATGGAATCCAGTAGATGGAGCAGATGGCTACAAAGTGTATATGGCTCTCCAATCTGGAGCCTACAATACAGAAGTAACCACTGTTGGCCAGTCAGTATACAGCTATGAAGCAACTGGCTTAACGAATGGCACAACCTACTATTTTGTAGTAAAAGCCGTTTTTGCAAGCGATTTGAGCGATGTTTCCAATGAGCGGTCGGTGACGCCAATAACGGTTGCGGGAGCACCGACAGTGGTATCCGCCACAGCTGGAAATGGTCAAGCAACGGTCTCATTCACAGCACCAACAGATAACGGCGGAAGTATCATTACTGGCTATGAGGTTGTAGATGCAGAGGGACATACAGTGGCCACGGGACTCGTTAGCCCGATCACCGTTTCAGGTCTCACGAACGGGACGAGCTATTCCTTCACGGTAAAAGCGATTAATGGTGCAGGCTCTAGTGAAGCATCCGTATCATCCAATACCGTTACGCCATCAGCGCCTACAAGCGGCGGTGAAACGACACAGCCGGGTTCTTCGTCTTCCTCATCCTCAGGAACATCTGGTACAGGAGTAGACATCTGGATTAATGGGCGTCTGGAGAGAATCGGAAGTGCAGCTACCTCGGTTGTAAATGGCAGATCTACGTCTACGATTACTGTTGATCAAGCCTTGCTGGAACAGAAGCTGACTGCAGAAGGTCAAGGTGCGATTATTACTATTCCGCTTCTTGGCAACAGCTCAAACGTCGTAATTGGCGAGCTGACGGGTCAAATGATTAAAAATATGGAGCAAAAGCAAGCTGTGCTTGAGCTCAAAACCGATCGGGCAACCTATACGGTGCCTGCTCAGCAAATCAACATTGATGCAATTTCCAAACAATTGGGTCAAGCAGTATCGCTGAATGATATTACGCTTCGCCTTGAGATCGGTACTTTAACAGATAATATGATGAAAATTGTACAGGGATCAGCAGACAAAGGCGGATTTACGTTGTCGGCACCGTCACTTGATTTTGTAGTGAGCGCGGCATACAACAATCAGATCATCCCTATTACCAGGTTTAGTGCATATGTAGAACGGACTGTCTCCTTGCCTGCTGGCATTGATCCGAATAAAATTACAACTGGCATCGTAGTTGAGCCGGACGGTACGGTTCGCCACGTTCCAACTAAAGTTTTAGAGGATAAGGGCCAATATTTTGCCAAAATCAACAGCTTGACCAATAGTGCTTATTCGATTGTCTGGCACCCGCTTGAATTTAAGGATGTTGCCAATCACTGGGCCAAGGAGTCGGTCAACAATATGGGCTCACGTCTGGTCATCAATGGAACGGGCAATGAGCAATTCAGTCCAAATAAAGATATTACGCGTGCAGAGTTTGCGGCGATTATCGTGAGGGGGCTGGGGCTTAAGCTTGAAAATAGTGCGGCCTCATTTACCGATGTCCAATCAGCTGATTGGTATGGCTCTGCTGTTCAAACAGCGAGCGCTTATGGTTTAATTAATGGGTTTGAGGACGGCTCGTTCCGTCCGAACGACAAAATCACCCGTGAGCAGGCGATGGCGATTATCGCCAAAGCAATGAAGATCACAGGATTGAAGGACACGCTCCCGGCAATAGAGTCAGGCGTATTGCTAGGCCGCTATAATGATGCTGCAAAAACGTCCGCTTGGGCAACTGCGGGTATTGCTGATGTGCTGCAAGCCGAAATTGTTACAGGCAGAAGCGACACGCAGCTGGCTCCAAAGGCGAATATGACGCGCGCAGAGGTAGCGGCAATCATCGAGCGCCTATTGAAAACATCCGGTTTAATCTAAAGCTTTAAGATATACAAAGCCATATCTTTCTTCTATATTAATATAGGCATGTTCCGCCCAACGCGGCATGGCAGAGCCTAGCGCTTAATTTGAGCATTCCTTCTTGCTGTATAACAGCAGGAGGGGATGCTTTTTTTTGAGGACACAGATTCCGCTATTCTGGCTTTTACTGTGCTTTCAGGCCGTAAGCGGACAGGAGATCCGCTATTGCCCTCCATATTCCATCAAAATGGTCATTTACAGCGCATTAGCGGCTCCTGAGTCCGCAGCCTGTGCGAAAACCGTGAATCTTTTGAAAATAGCTGCTGCTGTGTCCGCCAAGCATATCATTTTGCAGGTTTAAGCTCCTGAAACGAAGAGAATGAAGTGGAGCCGCCTTACAGTACTCAGGTTTTTCAATAAACACTTCAATAAACAACTCAATAAACGCCTCAAAAAATTTTTTAAACTTTTTTGATCCAATAGTGATCCAAACGTAAACAGCCTGCGTGTTAATGTATGTAAAGAACAAGCGGACAACGAAAACACATAAAACGATTCTAAGGAGTGAAGCAAGATGAAGATGAAAAAATTAATCGTTCCCATGTTAAGCTTGACCCTATTAATGCCGACTATGGCAGGTGCAGCAGCGCCAACAGCTACAGCGGTGAAGGCATCGGTGAACACACCGGCAGCCGAGCTGAGAGCAGGACTTGATTATTTGCTCTCCGAGCATTTCACCCTTGCGGTATCAGCAATGACGAAGGCCTATGACGGCACAAAAGATGCAGACGCTGCTTACAAAGCGCTCGACCAGAATGCACGGGATATGCAGCCAGCGATTGCTTCGCTTTACGGCGATGCAGGCGCAGCTGAGTTCGAAAGAATTTTCCGCGCACACAATCAGTATACGGACGACTTGGTAAAAGCAACGAAGAAAAAGGATGCAGCAGCGATTAAAACGGCGGAAGATAAAGTAAGTGGCTTTGTGAACGAGTTCGGCAATTTCCTCGGAGCAGCAACAGAAGGCAAGCTTCCAGCGGATGCAGCGAAGCAAGCGATTCGCAGCCATGAGGATCACGTCCAAGAAGTATTTGAGGATTATGTAGCTGGCGATTATAAAGGTGCATATGAGGCTTATCGTAAAGGCTACGCCGAAATGTTCGGCATTAGCAAAGTATTGTCCAGTGCAATCGTAGCCCAAATGCCGGCAAAATTCGAAAACACTAAAGCAGACTCCAAAGCAGCTGATCTGAGATCCGCATTGAACCAATTGGCTGGCGAGCATTTTGCCCTGTCTGCCCTGCAAATGCAAGAGCAATATGATGGAAGAGCTGCTTCAGACGCTTTGATCTGGGCAGAAGCGATGAACACAGCTGATTTCAAAGCAGCAATCGCCTCCATCTATGGTGCGGATGGCGCAGCCGCTTTCGAGAAAATTTGGGTCACGAACCACGTAAATGCCCAAGCTGATTTTGTAACGGCAGTTAAAAATAATGATGCAGCAGCAAAAGCAGCAGTTGAAGCGCGTATTGCTGGCTTCACGACTGAATTTGCGACATTCCTGGATTCTGCAACAGCAGGCAATCTCCCTAAAGAGGCGGGCCAGGCCGCTCTGACCGCGCATGAAAATCAAGTACAGCAAGTGCTTACGCAATATGCAGCTGGCGACTACACGGCTTCGTACAAAACGAACCGCGAAGGCTACAAGCTGATGTTCGGTGTTGGTCAAGCGCTCGGCAATGCGATTGTCACGCAGTTTAACGACAAATTCCAAGACGCAACTACACCTACAACTCCAACTGATCCTGCCACGATGGTAAAGGTTTGGATGCAAGTAGGCAGCAACGTCCTGAACATTAACGGCAGCGTAACAAAAATGGATACAGAGCCATTCATCTGGAGCGGCATGACTTATATTCCGCTTCGCTACCTGAGCGAAGGCATTGGCGCTGACGTGAAATGGAATAAAAAAGCGCAGCAAGTTACGATTAAAGCAGGCAGTGACACGCTGAAATTTTGGATCAACAAAGACTTCATGGAAGTAAACGGCATGAAAAAATCCGTTGGCGCTAAAGTATTTGTCAACTCCGACAACAGAACGGTCGTTCCGCTTCGCTTCATTACGGAACTGCTTGGCTGGAACGTACAATGGGGCAAAGCCGATCATTCCATTACGTTGACAAAAGCAATGTAAGACAAACCGTCCACAAATCGAAATCCCCGCAAGCCGATCACTTGAAAAAGTGTTCGCTTGCGGGGATTTTTTTGCCTAAAACAAGGTGTTGAACATAAGGCAGTTACATCAGACTCTCTATACGAGCAGCTTATCTGCTGCCTTCTTACTATAAAAATCATTACCGTTGCGGGCATCATAACGTTGTGCCGATGCTATGGCGAGTCCTTCAAAATGAGCGGCGAGCGCCGGTAGGCTGGTATCTTCATGTGCTGCAAGGAAAGAGGCGGGAAGCCGAAGCTTAACCTGCGATCCTTCTAGAATAAGCTTCTTCAGCAGCTGTGCCGTATTTAGATGAAACAGCATAATTTCATAAGGGTTCTCATGGTCGAGGGTGAACGGCAAATGCAGTTCTACGACCTCGACCGCTTTCGCGGGCTTGGTCATCGTCAAATATTCAATATGCTGGGCGACGCTTTCCAGCAGATCGCGTTTGCCTTTGACAAGGCGATAGCCTTTCGTATGCGCTTTTTTCGCTTCCTCGTGAAGGCCCAAGCGCTGCATAGGCAAGAGCAGCTCCGGCAGCGTAATATGAGGCACCTCAGCACATTTCATGTTCCCTGATAGGATCGGCTCTGCCGCCTTTAATGCTTGCTCATCCTCGCCTAGTCTTGCATGAAGCCAAACAATATAATGCTGCTCACAGGCGAGGCAGTCGCTCACATGATCCCGTTCCTCTTTCGTAAACTGTTGAAGATAAGCCTTGGCTTCATCGAGCTTCCCATGATCAAGGGCGAGACGGGAGCGGAAATATAAATAGGTGCGTTTGCTGTAGCCATGCTCTTTATAGCGCTTGCCCAAATCCTCAAGCAGCTCCTGAATTTGCGACATCGGAATTTCTGGGAAATTCGATATCGTGCTGACGATCCATTTATATCGCCATAACAAGCTGCTGCCATCGTATTCCTCAGGGTGTTGATCATATTGGCCTAGCTGCCAGGAGAAGGCGATAATTGCTTTCAGCGGGAAACCGTGAAAACAAGCCGTTTTCACGATTTGATGGCGTGCAATAAAACCATTTTCGATATCGCCCTCAGCATCAGCTAGTCGAACGGCAGCCTCCAGCACCTCCAGCTGGGCTGCGCCGGGAGAAAGATCATACGCCTGGTTCATCAAATCCTCAAAATCCATTTCCATTGATGCTCCTCTGTCTATTTGTTAAATACTTGGAAATAACTGGCGGCATTTTTACTATAATAATCATTGCCATTGCGTATATCAAAACGTTTTGCCGCCGATAGGGCAAGAGCTTCAAAGTGTGCAGCAAGCGCGGGCAGACTTGTATCCTCGTGCGCAGCGAGGAAGGAAGCTGGCAGACGCAGCTTCGTTTCGGAGCCTTCTTCAAGCAGCTTCTTCAGCAGCCGTGCTGTAAATAAATTAAATCTCATGATCTCATAAGGATTCTCATGATCAAGGCTAAATGCCAAATGCAGCTCGACGACCTCGACCGCCTTCGCCGGATTAATATCCGTCAAATAGTTAATATGCTGTGCGACGCTTTCGAATAGATCGCGCTTGCCTTTGACCAGTCGATAGCCTTTCGTATGAAGCTTTTGGGCTTTCTCTGGAGAGCCTTGACGCATTAACGGTGAAAGCAAATGCGGCAGCGTAATATGAGGTACCTCAGCGCATTTCATTTCGCCTGATAAAATCGGCTCTGCCGCCTTTAAAGCCTGTTCATCTTCGCCCAATTGCGCATAGAGCTCAACGATATGATTTTGCTCGCAGGCGATGCAATCGGTCATATAATCCCGTTCGACCTTCATCAGCTGCTCGAGAAAATCCTTTGCTTCATCCAGCTTTCCATGGCTTAAGGCAAGGCGAGAGCGGTAATATAAATAAGTGCGGCGGCTGTAGCCATGCTCCTTATAGCGTTTGCCCAAATCCTCGACAAGCTCCTGAATTTGCGACATGGGCACTTCCGGAAAGTTGGAAATGTTGCCGACGATCCATTTGTAGGACCACATTAAATCACTGCTGTCGTAATTGTCGGGCTCTTGGTCATATTGTCCCAGCTGCCAAGAGAAAGCGATAATCGCTTTTAGCGGATAACCGTGAAAAATAGCTGTCTGCACGATTTCGCCTCTCGCCTCAAAGGCGTTATCGATATCGCCTTCTGCATCTGCGATTCTCACGGCAGCCTCCAGCACCTCAAGCTTAGCGGCGCCGGGGGGCAGATCATAGGCCTGATCCATTAAATCTTCAAAATCGAGCTCCATTTATGTTCCTCCTTGTGTAATAAGCTTTTAGGCGTTCGAGGAAAGTCCCCAGTCGATAAATTTAATCATGCCTTGGCCCAGTACACCAAGCTCCTGGCGCGTCATCGGATAATGTCCCATCAGCAAGGCGTTGGTGTACAGCATTTGGGTAGCGGTCGCGAACATTTGATTGTCGGCACTGTTGAAAATTTTCTGCACGAGCGGATTGTTTAAGTTGAAATAAAGCGTCGAATACGCCGACTCCGTAAAACTTGTGCCAAGGTTGCCGAGTACGGAGGCGAGCAGGTCGGAGCTGTTCTCCTTCGCTTTTTCCAAGGAGCGCAGCGATGACGATTCCTTCGACAGCGTATATAGGGCGGGAAGCTCTGCTGGAGCAAACCGCTTAAGCTGAATTTGGCAGCGGAAGCGCTGCAAAGCTCCATCGGCAAGGCGAATGCGCTCGTAATATTGATTGCGCTCCTCGTTCGTTAAATCCTCGAAGGACAGCGATACATCTTCCGGCAGCAGCCTTTCCATATCCAGCTCGGGAAGAAGAAGCGACAAGCGCTCAAGCAATTCATGGTTATAAATATAGCCGCCATTGAGGACGAGCATCGATTGCGCTGCGGCAACATGGGTAATTTGACGATATTCATCAACAGATACGGTATAAAATATTTTTTTGTTTTCGGCCAGCAGCTCGCCAAATGTTCGTTCTCCGTATGTGCTTTCGAAAGTAAGCCAGCGGTAAATCGTTTGCAGGAAATCCTCATCCTGCGCAGCGAGTGCCTTCATCGACAAAGCATGCAGCTCAATGATGCGTTTCAATCGGTCTGGCTCATAGTCGCCTATGCGCATAAGCTCATTGCGAATCGATTGTCCAAGCTCCTCGCGCACCGTTTCCAGCCGTTCATCCTCATAAAAATGCTCGCGGGAGGCCGTCGGCTGCAGCTCATCCGTCCAAATAAGGCATTTGACGAAAAATGCCCATTCCGGTAGAATATTTTCCGCTTTGTCCGAGACAAGCATTTGCTTCAAATATACTTTATGGGAACGGCGGGTATTCAGGTTCACACTATGCGGCAAAATAAAGGCGATTCCGCCCGTTCGGCCATTCGCTGTTTGGAGCGGAATGAAATCCTGCATCGGCTCGCCTAGCAGCTTTTCACCGAAGGCAAGCACTTCACGGCGACGACCGCGCGCAAGCTCCGGCTGCATAATCCAGTCTGGCCGCGATTCATTAATCGTCTTCGCGACCCCATTTGCATGCAGCTTAACCGGATAGGGCAGCAAGGCGCCATAATAGAAGAGTAAATCTTCAACCATTTGCGGCTCGTAATAAGGCTCGCTATCTGGCTTGCAGCGCAAATAAATTTTCGTTCCCGGCGATAGCTTGGTGCTCAGTTGGCGGATCGTATACGTTCCGTCCGGTTTGCCGCGCCATTCCATAGAAGGTCCGCCCTTCACCGATTGGGTCAGAACGACGATTTCGTCGCTGACCATAAAGCAGGACAGCAGACCGATGCCGAAGCGGCCGATGAATGAGGTTTCTTTTGCGATAAAATCCTGACCGACCTTGGAGGAGTGTCCAATCATTGCTAGAAACTGATGAATGTCTTCCTCGGTCAGCCCTACGCCGTTGTCTTCAACCGTCATTGTCGCCCCACTGCCGCTGCCTGAAATTTCTACCGTCACATTTCCGGTGAAACCAGGCTCAAGCTGTCCGCGTGCTGTAATAGCGTCCGTCGCGTTTTGCAGAAGCTCACGCAAATAAACATTAGGACTACTATATAAATGGTTGGAAAGTATATTGATCATTCCGCTTAAATTAACCTGAAAGCGATACTCTTGCTCGTTGCTCATCGGATTCTCCTTTAATATAGAAGGGTTTTAGTTTACATCGTCCTAACTATTCTACTATTTTCCATACATGCAATTCCAATATTTATAGCATAATGAGCCATATGACCCATAAGCTTATACCCTAATTCTCTATCTTTCAAACAACTATAGTCGTAGAGAAGCGCCGATTTACCCCCAGTAGAATTTCACTGGCAAAGTGGGGCGCAGACAGACTAATATATATATGCATAGCAAGTAGACATTTATAATAGATAGTTTACAGCATAGAGGTCAAACTTTTCGGTGCGGTTTCTCACTAATTTGGTTACACGAAAGAGCCATTTTAAAATAATGAGTCATGCGGCCCATACGCCTATACCCTTCGCGACTACCTAAAGTTTCCAAATAGTCACGCATGCTTATTGGATCGGTATAGGAGGAAAGGGATGGGGTATAATAAAACTATACAGTATAATAGAAGGAGGCGGCATACAATGATCTTTCGCAAAGGGAGCCTAAAAGTCGGCATATTAAACGGTATTCTTCTCGCGCTGCCCTTCTGGATCCTCTTCATTTGGTTATTATTCAAACTAATTAACTAGCCTTATGTGGCTATTGAATCAGGCAATTCGGGATAGAGTATTGAAACATTAGAACGCTTGCAAAGCTCAGAACATTGGTTCAGAGCGCAAGCGTTTTTTTGTTCATTTTTTCTGAAAATAAAGCAAAGGTCAAAAACGCCGTCATGCCGCACGGCGCCTATAAAATAAACTGACATGCTTCGCTGGCAAAAGGCAGAAAAGCAATAGCTGTTTATTGCGTCAATAAGACGCAATAAAGTTCTCATTTTGCGTCATGCAGCTTAACCGCTGTACCTATGTTGAAAATGCCCTTTTGTAGACAATAAAGCACGGTTATACAATACCTCAACAATTTACTGAAATTGGATATAGGACGCGTGGGGCAGTTAATGGGCTAAATGATCAATTTATTTAATTCGACACAAACTGACACTCTTTTCGCTTTTCTTCTTTTATACTTATTCAATACGCGTAATATACGACACACTAAAAAGAGCGCATTGGATAGGTTGCCCGCTTATATTTTCAAAAAAGAGGTGGAGGAATTAGGATGGTAACGAATCAACAATCACTCAGACGGGTGGATGATTACGGCGTTATGGGCAAGCAGCCCGAACAAATCACTGATGATCTTCACGAGCTTGTGCAGCGAAAGCAGCGGGCCCTAAAGGCGAGGGCCTTTTTCAAAAAGCTTGCTGACGACCCCATGTTTGCACCCGAACCAGGGAGAACCGCAGGGAAAAGCCTGACGGAATGGCTGCTTATGGCGCAATATCCGATTAAGCAGGAGCTGGTATTCGATTATGAAGAAAGGCATTATGTGCCTTCTGAGGCGAGGCCTCGTATTGATTTAGCCGAATTGCTGACGCTGCTGCTGCGTAAAAAAGGAATAAATGGCACGTTTGAAGATATGATGGATTACGTCCTTGAAGGCGGCTCGTTCCAACAGTTTTTGTCGGAGCGCCGGCTGGTGAAAAGGGCCTCTATGCAAGCTTAAACAGCCGAAAGTCGTCCTCTGGCGGCAAAGCTACCGTTTCGCGTAGAAATATAGAGAAAGGATGGGGAAAATCATATCCTTTCCTAATATTTTAAATAAATGTTTTGAAAATTCAGAAAACTAATTTTCAAAACACCTTGAAAAAGTTATTCTTTATGAATATAATCAAGTCGAAAAAGCTCATATCGAGTTTTTTCGCAAAAGGATAAAACTGTCGAATGATAGAGAAAGGTGCAAAATGGCTGCTCGCCCGATGCTGAAAGTTGCTTATAAGGGCCGGGCAGCTGGGCGGCGAAAATGGTAGGTACCTCTTTTTTTTACCCAATAGGTCGCGTTTTGAATAATCTTTTATGGAGGTATATGCATTGGAATTAAAACAATATTGGCATGTTGTGAAAAAAAGAATCTGGTTGATAACAGCGCTCGTCTGCATGGCAGGGGCAGCCACAGGCATCTACTCTTATTATTTTCAACAGCCGGAATACGAGGCGTCGACCAAGCTGATCGTTAATCAGACAGGCAGTCAAAACGATATTATCGCCAAGCTGGATTTAAGCACGATCAACTCCAACATTCAACTGGTGAAGACGTACAAGGAAATTATAAGGACGCCAAGGGTGATGGGTAAGGTTGCCCAGAAGCATCCTGAGCTTGGCCTTACGGCAGGCGAGTTGATTGAGAGGATTAGCGTAACCTCGGTGAACGACACGCAGGTGATGTCGGTCACTGCAAAGGATTCCTCTTACAGCCGGGCGGCAAACATTGCGAATGCGGTATCGGAGGTGTTCATGCAGGAGCTGCCGAGCTTGATGCAGGTTGATAATGTATCGATTTTATACGAAGCCGATCATACGCTCACTCCGCCTCCTGTGTCGCCCAAGCCGACGATGAATATTGCGATTGCGATTGCACTTTCTATGCTGGTAGGCATTGGATTCGCACTGCTGCTCGATTATCTCGACGATACGATTAAGACGGAGGAAGACATTCAGGCGGTGCTTGGCTTGCCGACGCTGTCGCTCATCCCGAAAATCCGCGAGGTTGATCTAGGCAAGCACAAGGACAATTCGATAGACCAACCGATGAGGGGGAAAAATAATGTCACGTTCGAAGCCTAATTGGCCGCTCATTACGGAAACGAACCCCAAGTCGCCGATATCGGAGGCTTACCGCATCCTTAGAACGAATATTGATTTCTCCAATTTGGAGGAAGAAATTCGCACCCTAATGGTGACCTCCACGAAGATGAATGAAGGAAAAAGCACTACCTCTGCGAACATTGCCGTCACCTATGCCCAGTCGAACAAGAAGGTGCTGCTAATTGATGCCGATATGCGCAAGCCGACGCAGCATCAGCTGTTCCGGGTATCCAATCAGATTGGATTAACCTCGGTGCTGAGCAATCAGAAGGAATGGGAGGCCGCGATTCAGACCACCTCGGTGAGCGGGCTCAGCATTTTACCAGCAGGTCCGGTTCCGCCGAATCCTTCGGAGATGCTGGCATCCAAGCGGATGGACCAGCTGCTGGAAAAAATGAAGGAGCATTACGACATTATCATTGTCGACACCCCGCCAATCATGGTCGTGACGGATGCGCAAATCGTAGCATCCAAGTCCGACGGCGTCGTCCTCGTCATCGATTCCGGCACAGTGAAGAAGGAAGCCGCGATTAAAGCGAAGGCGAGCCTGGAGCATGTGAAAGCGAGGATTTTAGGGGTAGTGCTCAATAAAATCAAGCGGAGCAGCTCGGAAGGGTATTTATATTACTATCAGTGAGTTTGAGGCTTCGTTTTAAGTATTTTTAATCTCTTAATCGGGAGTTTAAAAGCGTGAATGAAAAAGGCTTCACTGCATGAAAGGCTTGGCTTCCGATCGCCATTACCCTTGCATTCCTCGAATGAGCCCCCTAATAGGGGGGAATGCAAGGGTAAAAGCGAACGCTCACGCTTCTCCAGCTCAAGCCTTTCATTCCGCTCCGCCATTTTCATCACTATTTTTTAAAACCACCAGTAAAGAGAATTAACGTTTTCAAATGATTTATTTTTTAAGGTAATGTCTCCTGCACCTATATCACTGGAGGCACTCGATCATGCTGTGGGCCGCGAACGGCCTTAGACGTAGAGCGTCGGTGGTGTGGGGTGAGGAGGGGTTAGATGCCCTTTAATTTATTTGTGAGGAGTTTAGGTGAAAGGGGCAAGCGGAGTGAAAGGTTTGGAATGGAGAAGCGTAGCGCTCGCTTTTGTCACTGAATTTTTACCGTTGATGCGGATAATTCAAAAAATTCAGGGGCAATGGCGATCGTAATCCGAACCTTTCACGCAGCGCCGATTCCCTTTCACCCGAACTCCTCCCAACTATTACGTGCAGAAAAACGGGCGAAAAGGAGTGAAAGCATTTAGAAGTTCGAGCTATACGATCATGTATAGGAGAGGAGCCAGACACACGAGAGTATAGCTGGAACTTTTAACTCCCATGAACTGCTTCCAAATTAAATAAAAAAATCGAAGAAGGATAGGGTGATGGATGATGAAAAAAGTGACAAAAGCAATTATTCCTGCAGCTGGACTTGGAACGCGCTTCTTGCCTGCAACGAAAGCAATGCCGAAGGAGATGCTGCCGATTGTCGACAAGCCGACGATTCAATACATCGTCGAAGAAGCCATCGCATCCGGTATCGAAGACATTATTATCGTAACAGGCAAAGGGAAGCGGGCCATTGAGGACCATTTTGATATCGCATTTGAGCTCGAGCATACGTTGATTGAGAAAGGAAAGCTGGAGCTGCTGCAAGCGGTACAGCGTTCCTCCAATGTAACGATCCATTATATTCGTCAAAAAGAAGCAAAGGGGCTGGGACATGCTGTATGGTGCGCCCGCAAATTCATTGGCAATGAACCATTCGCCGTTCTGCTTGGCGATGACATTGTCGAATCCGAGGTGCCTTGCACAAGGCAGCTCATTGAACAATATGATGCGACGGGCAAATCGGTCATCGGCGTTCAGACCGTAGCTGTCGATCAGACGCAGCGATATGGAATTGTCGATCCGGTAGGCATGGAAGTAGAGGGCAGCCGGCTCGTGCAGGTTAACCGTTTCGTCGAGAAGCCGAAGCCGGGACATGCTCCGTCCAATTTGGCGATTATGGGCCGGTACGTGCTGACGCCGGAAATTTTTGATTTTCTGGAGCTTCAGGAGAAGGGCGCCGGCGATGAAATTCAGTTAACAGATGCGATTCAAAAGCTGAATGAAAGCGAAGGCGTTTTTGCTTATGATTTTGAAGGCAAACGTTATGATGTCGGAGAAAAGCTGGGCTTTATTTTAACGACGATCGACTTCGCTCTGCGCAATAAGGAGCTTAAGCTTCCGCTGATGACGGCGCTTGAGGAAATTGTCGAGCAGCAGCAGGCCAGCCAGCTCCAAGCACTGAGGAGGGATAGCGTATGAGTGTAAATCGGCCACAATACAAGTCGGAAACCCGCACGCTGACTCTCTCGCTGCAAGCCGCAGCGAAGCGGATTATTGATGTCGTTTGCTCGTTTGCGGGAATTGTCTTTCTGCTTCCGGTGTTCATGCTCGTCGCGTTGCTCATTAAGATCAGCGATCCGAAGGGCACGGTATTTTTCAAGCAGAAGCGGATTGGACATAAGGGCAATACGTTCAGCATCATCAAGTTTCGTTCCATGCTGCATGATGCCGAGCAGCGGCTGCGCGCTGACCCGGTATTGTACAAAAAATACATCGACAACAGCTACAAGCTTGATCCATCCGAAGATCCACGCGTAACCAAAATCGGCAGCTTCCTTCGCAAAACGAGCCTGGACGAGCTTCCCCAGCTCATCAATGTGCTGAAGGGCGAGATGAGCCTGGTAGGACCGCGCCCGATCGTGCGTGACGAGCTGAAGGAATACGGAGAGAAGGCGGTCCCCTTCCTATCGGTCAAGCCGGGAGTAACCGGCTATTGGCAAGTAAGCGGACGCAGCGACGTTGGGTATCCTGAGCGCGTCGATCTGGAGCTTTTTTACGTCTACAACCAGTCCGTATGGCTGGATCTGAAAATATTATATCGCACAGTCATTATCGTGCTGCTGCGTAAAGGCGCTTATTGAAATTAAAAAATGGCAAAAAGGATTAGCGGAGTGAAAAGGTTGGTCGGAGGAGCGTTAGCGTCCGATTTTTGCAGCTTCATTTTTACCGCAAAGACGGTTTATTCAGAAAATGAAGCTGCAACAGCGGCCGGAGACCAACCTTTTCACGCAGCTTTCCCCTATATGCCATAAGACAAAGGAGTTGCCCTATGAGAGTGGCTATCGTTCATGAATGGCTGGTAACCTATGCAGGTTCAGAGAAGGTAGTGGAACAACTGCTGAATATTTACCCTGATGCGGACCTGTTCTGTGTAATTGATTTTCTGGAAGAGAAGGACCGCCATATGCTGAAGGGAAAAAAGCCAATTACAACTTTTATTCAGCAGCTGCCTTTTGCGAAAAAAATGTACAAAACCTATCTTCCTTTTATGCCGCTAGCGGTCGAGCAGTTTGACTTATCCGGCTATGATGTCATCATTTCCAGCTCGCATGCGGTCGCGAAAGGCATTATTACGGGGCCTGATCAAATTCATATTTCCTATGTGCATACGCCGATCCGTTATGCCTGGGATTTGCAGCATCAATATTTAAGCGAGCTGGGCAAGCTGAAGCAGCTCGTATCCAAGCTGCTGCTGCACCAAATTCGCATGTGGGATGTGCGGACAGCGAACGGAGTAGACGTGTTTCTCGCGAACTCGTCTTATATCGCCCGGCGCATTCACAAAATTTATCGCCGCCAGGCACAGGTTGTCTATCCGCCAGTTGAAGTGAAGGCGTTCGGCAATCATTCCAATCAGGATCGGAAGGAATATTATTTTACCGCCTCGCGGCTTGTGCCGTATAAGCGGATTGATCTGGTCGTCGAGGCCTTCGCCAAAATGCCGGATAAGGAGCTGATCGTCATTGGCGACGGCCCGGAGATGAAGACGCTGAAGCAGCTGGCAACGCCGAACGTCAAGCTGCTTGGCTACCAGCCGAATGCTGTGCTGCTTAAGCATATGCAGCAGGCCAAAGCTTTTATTTTCGCAGGCGAAGAGGACTTCGGCATTAGCATGGTCGAGGCTCAGGCAGCGGGAACGCCAGTTATTGCCTATGGCAAGGGCGGTGCTCAGGATATCGTCAAAGGACTGGGCGAAAACAATCCTACCGGCTTGTTTTTTGAGAAGCAGGATGCGGATTCGGTTATTGACGCGGTACGGCAGTTTGAGCTGCTGTCCTGGATGATTACGGATGCGAACTGCCGCCAGAACGCCCAGCAGTTTTCGGTGGAGGCGTTTTTGTACCACATTTCCAGCATTGTCAGCGGCAGCTTTAATGAACGGTTTAAACCGATGAAAGTGCAGGCCTAGCTCGATGCTTGCCCGTTTGCCGAACAAGCTGGCGCTTTATGCCGCAATGCTGCTGTCACTGGGCGTTATATGCCTCGCTTCCGTGCAGCATATTTACGTGCTGCTGTTCGTTGCTGCTGGAGCGCTCGCTTATGTCGCGATTAGGAAAGACGCCGTTTATTATGTCGTCATCCCGGCGCTGCTGGCCTACCAGTTGTATTTGCCGCTTGCGGTTTCGGTAACGCTGTCGAGTCTCGTGCTGGTTATGCTTCTGCTGCGCTCGGCGTCGCAAGGAAAGCTGATGCATTATTTTCGCACACAGCGGCTTGTTAAATATTATGTCGCCCTGCTTATCGCGATGGCGGTGGGCATTATTTATGCCCCGGACCGGGTACTCGGCTTTAAGCTGATTGCCTATTCCATCATAGGTCTGCTCGCTTTGCTGGCGGGCTACTATTACCGAGCTCGCGGGCTCTCCGTTGAGCAGACGCTGCGCGGTATTCAGCATGTGTATTTGCCGATTGGCTTGCTGAACATTTATTTTATTATTGCGCCTGACCAGGAGCTGCAATTTTTAAGGTCGAAGATCGCGAGCTTCCTGATCGAGCCGAATACGCTGGCGGCGTTGATTAATGTAGATATTAAAGCTAATATATTGGACCCCTTTAAAGCGGGAACCTTGTTCGTTAATACGAATGTGGCTTCGGTTTTTTTCGGCATGATGCTTTGTATTGCGCTGTCGCTGCTGCTTCGCAAGGGCGGCCTGCTGCAGCTCGGCATCTGCTTCATTTATTTAGGAGCTATGCTGGCGACGCAATCACGAGCTGGCGTGCTCGCGCTAGGCATTGTGGTGCTGGCTTATGTGTGCATCCGGTTCCGCGTGCAAAAGCTGTTCAAGCTGTCGCTGCTGCTTGTCATACCCGCAGCGATCATACCTTTTATCGTTACAGGCGACATTATTACGAACTTGACGAGCAGGCTGAATGCCGATGCGATCGAAGGCGATCCCCGGACCTACATTTGGAAATTCACCTTCCAAAACTTTGCCGAGCATCCGCTGCTGGGCCTTGGCTATGGCGGCTGGGAGCGGATTTTTCCTTTCTACGCAGCGACAGTCGGCTTCAGCAGCAAATATCCACCGCATAATTTGTTTGTCATTATGTGGACTTGGAGCGGCTTGTTCGGACTGATTGCCCTCATTTTGCTGCTTTTCGGCATTTTGTGGCGCGGCATTCGCCGTTATTATCGCACGGGCTCGGCTCTTGACAGCTGTGTAGTAGGAGCAGCACTGTTCGTTATCGTGCAAGGAATGTTTGATAATTTTTTCCTGCATGATCTGCGGGTCGCATCCGTGTTTTTCTTTCTTGCGGGGCTTATTTTGTACGAGCAGCGGGAGGATAGCGATGAAGCGCGAAGCAGCAACGATATCAGAAGCCAGAGCGGAAATCAGGCGGGGAGCGGCAATGGCCAAGCGGTTCAGGAGCGGGCTTTGATGCCGCAGACGGCAGAAGTTGGAGGGAAATGATGAGGATTGGCGTACTGAGAAATACCTTTTTGCCTGCATCGGAAACGTTTATTTATGAGCAGCTGAATCAATATCGGAATGTGCAGGTGGAGGTCATTACCCGGGAGGTCGCGAATCGCGATAAATTCCCTAATCAATGGAGCATTAACACAATTGTGGGCGCAGCAGGGTCGTCGCTCCAGAAGAAGCTGACGAAGCTGCTTTACACGCTGACACTGACCTCGACTCGTCATATTAACCGGATCGTTGAGCAGCGCGAGATTGAGCTTGTGCATGCCCACTTCGGGGTAGATGCGGTATATGCGGTTCCCGTCTGCAAGGAGCGCGGCATTCCGCTGTTCGCTACGTTTCACGGGTACGATATTACACGACTCCCGAAGCTGATGCCTGGGCCGCTTTCCTGGCTCGTCTATTATGTGAAGTTTAAGCGGCTTGTGCGGGACACGACGTTGTTCCTTGCCGTATCGAACCATATTAAGCAGAAGCTGATGGCGCATGGCGTGCCCGAGCAAAAGATCAAAATCCATTACATCGGCATCGATTTGAATAAGGTTTTTTATCGGGAAGCACCGGACCGTGACACGATTACGATTATGACCGTTGGCCGGCTGACCGAGAAGAAGGGCATCGCTTATTTAATTGAAGCGTTCCACCGATTGGCAGCCCGGCGCAAGCATGTGCGCCTCGTCATTGCCGGAGACGGACCGCTGAGGCAGGAGCTGACTGAGCTTGCTGCATCGGGAGCCGGGAGCGGGCGAATAACGTTCCTTGGCAGCATACCTCACCATGAGGTGCTGCAGCGGCTCAGCGATTCGGATATTTTCTGCTTGCCGAGCGTAACGGCGAAGGATGGCGATCAGGAAGGGCTTGGCATGGTCATTTTGGAAGCTTCCGGAACGGGTCTACCTGTTGTTGCCACCAGCAGCGGAGGTATTAAGGATGCGGTGCAAAATGGCAAAACCGGCTATTTGGTAGAGGAGCGCAGCGCCGCCCAGCTGGAAGAAAAGCTCGATATGCTCGTAACCAGCCAGCCGCTGCGCGCAGCCATTGGACAAAATGGCCGCGCCTTTGTTGAGCAGCAGTTCGATCTGCGCTTGCAGACGGAGAAGCTGGAGCAGCTCTATAAACAATATATTGGAGAGAAGCAGCATGTCTAAGCCATTTATTATTGTGTCAACCGCCGATTGGGATAACCCCTTCTGGACGAATAAGCAGCATATTGCCGACAGGCTTGCGGGCCGCGGACATCAGGTGCTGTATCTGAATTCGCTCGGCCTCCGCAAGCCTTCAAGCAATGGCAAGGATATTAAGCGCATTATAAAGCGGCTCAGTCAATTTTTTAGCGGGCTGCAGCAGAAAAAAACAAATCTATGGGTATGGTCGCCAGTCGTCATCCCTTATCAGCGGTTCAGCTTCGTTCGGAAGCTGAACTTTTTTATTGTCCGGCAGTATGTGAAGCATTTCGCCCGGAAGCTTGGGATGGAGGATTACGTGCTGTGGACATACAATCCGCTGACGCAGCCGCTGTTGAATATGCGCGAGCAGCTGTCGGTTTACCACTGTGTAGATGAAATTTCCGCGCAGCCCGGCATGCCCGAGCAAATTATTAAGGAGCAGGAAGCGCGGCTGGTGGAGGATGTTGATGTCGTGTTTGCTACGGCTCCCAATCTGTATGAGACGCGCAAGGCGATTAACGAAAGCACCTATTACAGCCCGAATGTAGCGGAATTCAATCATTTTAACAAGGCGTTGTCACCGGATACGGACATTCCCGCGGAGCTTTTGCAGATGAAGGGCCCCAAGGTCGGCTTCATTGGAGCCATTAGCGGCTATAAGCTGGATTTGGCATTGATCGAAAAGGTCGCGTCCCGCAACCCTCATGTGCATTTTGTGTTCATTGGACAGGTGGGAGAGGGCGATCCTTGGACCGATGCAGATCGGCTTGGCCAGACGCCGAACATTCATTTGATCGGGCCGAAGCCGTACAACGAGCTGCCGGGTTATTTGAAAGGCTTCGATGCCTGCCTGCTGCCAAACGTCATCAACGAATACACGACGAATATGTTTCCGATGAAATTTTTTGAATATTTATCAGCAGGCAAGCCGGTTGTCATGACGCCGCTGCCAGCGGTTCGGGATTATTACTCCTACTGCTATGTTGCGGCAGATGCTGATGCCTTCGACAAGCAGCTGGGGCTGGCGCTGAATGAGGGACTGCTTGGCAATTACGAGCAGTTGATCATGGATCGCGTCGCCGAAGCGAAAAAGCATGACTGGGAATCGCGCATTGATACGATGCTTGCCGTAGTGGAGGCGCATATCAAAGGTGCAGGCGCACCTGAGGCGCTGCGGGCAGCGAACTTGCCAGGAGCAGCGGCGCTGGGCGCACCTGCTTCACCAAGAAGCAGCAAAACTAGCAAAGCCGCTCGCAGCGTGGGCAGCAAAGCGTAGTCTTGCAGCCTAGCATCAGCGGCCAGCTGCTGTATTTGTGCTAGCTGTGCTCTATCATGCAGCGATATTAATCGAAAAAGACGAGGACAGAGGAGTGGAGAGCTTGTTCGAACATATTGTGCACGAAGCGAATGTTCCGCTGAGCCGCATTACGACGATGAGCGTTGGCGGCCCTTGCCGTTATTACGTCGTTCCGAAAAGCGTGGAGGACATTCGTTTTGTAACGGCGATCTGCGAGCGTTTTGGCTGGAAGCTGCTCATTATCGGCAATGGCTCGAATGTGCTTGCAGGCGACGAGGGCTTTGATGGCGTCGTCATGCATGTCGGCAAAGGCTTGAAGGAATACGGTCTTAAGGATGGCGAGCTGTACGCCGAAGCTGGAGTAGCGCTGCCAAGGCTGGCGTATTCCATGGCGAACGAAGGCATCGCCGGATTTGATTTTATGGCTGGCATCCCCGGCAGTGTAGGCGGCGGACTCGTCATGAATGCTGGCTGCATTGGCAAGGAAATCGGCGATGTCGTCAGCAGCGTCACGCATGTCAGCGACACGGGCGAGGTGATTACGAGCAGCGCCGAGGAGCTGCAGTTTTCCTTCCGCCGGAGCTGGTTTCTGGATCGGCGGCACATTATTGTGAGCGCGCGCTTCCGGGCTGAACCCGCAACGGATTCAGCGCAGGTGATGGAAGCAACGAAGCGGGCGGCGGATATCCGCAAGGGCAAGTTCCCTATCAATGTCAAAACGGTGGGCAGCACCTTCAAAAGCCCGCCCGAAGGCCCGCATCCCGGCAGACTGATCGAAGAGGTCGGGTTGAAAGGATTTGTTATTGGCGGCGCACAGATTAGTACGGTGCACGCGAACTGGATCATTAATCAAGGCAGTGCAACAGCCAGCGACGTAAAGCGGCTCATTGAGCTGATGCAGACGACAGTAGCCAAGCAGCTCGGCATCCAAATGGAGCCAGAAGTGTTGTTCGTATAAATAAAACAAAAGGGTGAGGGAAAAGGCGAGCGGAGTGAAAAGGCTGGTTGGAGAAGTGGAACGTCCGATTTTTGCAGCTTGATTTATACCGCTAGAGCGGTTGATTCAATAAATGAAGTTGCAACAGCGGTCGGAAACCAGCCTTTTCGCGCAGCGATGTTCCTTTTTCTGCCCCCTTTAAAAAGGGAGAGAAAGCATATGGTACAAGCTCATTCAAGAGCGCTCGGCACAAAAAGGATTTCGGAGCCTTATTTATTAATTGAGGGAGGTTATCCCCTTTCAGGTGAAGTGTCGCTTCCCGGTGCCAAAAACTCGGCGCTGCCCGCTATTGTGGCCGCCTGCCTCTCCGATGAGGAGGTCGTGCTGCATAATGTGCCGCTTGAGCTAAATGATGTAGCCAAGCTGATCAAGCTGCTGAACGATTCCGGCGCAAACGTCGAAATCAAAGGCGACGAGCTTCACTGCAAGGGCAGCGCGTGGATGGGCGGTACGCTGAATGCCGAGCTGGCGGGCAAAATCCGCCACTCCTTGCTGCTGCTCGGAGCGGCGGCGCACTGGCGCAGCTCGCTGTTCCTGCCACTGCCGGGCGGCTGCAACATTGGCAGCCGCAAGCATGACATGCACGTCAGCGCGCTGCAGGAGCTTGGCTTCGCGATGGAGGAGAGCGAGCTGGGGCTTCACTTGCGCGAGAGCCAGCCGAAGGAACGGACGGTTATTACGTTCCCGTATCCAACCTTTGGCGGGACGCTGAACGTTTTATTCGCATCCGTTCGTTCGAATGCGGTTGTTGAACTGCATAACGCCGCCCGCAATCCCGAGGTGCTGGATGTCATCAAGCTGCTGAACGATATGGGGGCAAATATTGAATGGCTGTCATCGAACAGCCTGCAAATTACGGGCGTAGATCGTCTGCACCGCGCAGACTTTACAGTGATGAGCGACCGTATTATCGCTTCAACGATTATTTCGGCAGTTGGTGCAACGAAAGGCTCGGCAACGATTCGCAATGCAACGACCCGCATCCTGGAGTCTGAAGTAGCCGTATGGCGGCAGGCGGGCCTGAAAATAGAAGAGATCGACAACGGCATTTATGTGGAATGGAATCGGCCGCTGGAAGCAGTGAACGTCACGACGGCTGCTTATCCGGGCTTCCATACCGATATTCAACCGCTGCATACCGTATTGATGATGAATGCAAGCGGCACGAGCGAGCTCAAGGAGACGATTCTCGATGGACGTTTCTCCTACTGCTACGAGCTGAATAAGCTTGGCGCGAACATCGAGGTGAAGGATGGCGGCTTCCTTTGCGTCAATGGGGCAGCGGGACAGACAGCTGTCATTCACGGCGTAGATGAGCTGTATGGCACCGATCTTGTTGCAACCGATATTCGCGGCGGAGCGGCGGTCGCGGTTGCTGCGCTGGCTGCTGTTGGGACAAGCCGGATTACGAATTTGTATCAGCTGGAGCGGGGCTACGGCAACTTCACTGAAATTTTCACAGCGCTGGGCGCGCAGATTATGAAGGTGAACCACTAGCATGCTGTTCCAGATTTTAACGACGATCGGCACCCGGCTGCTTGTATTATTCGGAGCTTTTATCGTTTCGGTACTGACAGCCAGGCTGCTGGGTCCCGAAGGCAAAGGGATGATAACGGCCATACTCGTCATCCCTACGCTCGTTGTGACAATCGCCGATCTTGGCATCCGGCAGGCGGCTGCTTATCTCATCGGTAAAAAATTATTTAACTATAACGATATTGTATCGACCTTATTATTTATGTGGTTAATTTCCTCCTCCCTCAGTGTGGCTGTCGTTATGGGTATATTGCTGCTCCAGTATGGAGGAGAGTACAGCTGGGAGCTGCTCGTCATTTGTACGCTGACGGTGCCCGTCAATCTAGCGATTCAATATTTACGCGGCATTATGCAGGGCAAAGGCAATATTGGCAGCATTAATAAGGTGGAAATTATTAAGACGGCACTTAATTTCATCATTTTGCTTATTTTTGTCTGGGCGCTTGGCATGGGAGTTCTCGGAGCGGCTCTGACGCAGCTGCTGATGGCGGCGTTCACGTTAGGCTACTCCATGAAGCTGCTGCTGGGCGAAGTGAAATTCAAGTTCAAATACATTCACCCCATTCCGCAGCAGATGATGCGGCAGGGCTTCTCTTTTGCGCTTGCGCTGTTCATTATTCAGCTTAATTACCGGGTGGACGTCATTATTTTGGAGCGGTTCACGAATGTCATCGAGGTCGGCATTTATTCGGTTGGCACGAATCTAGCAGAGCTGATCTGGCAGCTGCCGGCTGCTATTGGGCTCATTTTATTTTCACGCAGCGCAAGCTCAAGCAGCAGTCAGGCGGCAGTAGAACGGACGGCAAAGCTGATACGCGTCATTATGCCTGTACTTATCGTGTTCGGCGTCTTCTTCTGGTTCATGTCGCCGCTGTTTATCCGCCTGCTGTATGGCGCTGATTTTGCCGAATCGGGACAGGTTATTCGCTACTTGCTGCCGGGCATCATCGCCATGGTGCTGTTCAAGCTGATTCATTCGGACCTGTCGGGCAGAGGCGCGCCGCTGTTCTCGCTGCGGGTATCGATTATTGCACTCATTATGAACGTCGTGCTTAATTTCATTCTCGTTCCCAAATACGGGGCGGTTGGGGCGTCGATTTCCTCCAGCATCAGCTACATGTATGCGGGCGTCGCTTTTATTATTTTTTACGCAAGGCGTGAATCAATCAGCTTGAGCAGGCTTTTAATTTTAAACAAAGAGGACTGGACGCAAATCAAAAGTAAAATCGGCTCAATCGGCGTTCGTTTCATGAAGCTGCGAAGCCGCTAAAGGGCCAAGGATAACGGAGATGAGGACATGCTGGTATCGATCATCACGGTGTATTACAACCGGGTCAATCAAGTGAAGGAGTCGATTCAAAGCCTGCTTGACCAGACGTATGCGAATACGGAAATTATTTTGGTTGATGACGGCTCGACGGACGGCACGCTGCAGGCGCTGGAAGCTTTTGAAGATCCGCGCATTCGGCTGATCAGCCACAGCAATCGCGGCTTCACCCGTTCGGTCATTGAAGCGGTGAAGCAGAGCAAGGGCGAAGTCGTAGCCATTCATGGCTCTGGCGATATTTCGTTCCCAGAGCGTATTGAGGAGCAGGTAAAGGTGCTGCAAAGCAGGCCGGATGTTGGTGTCGTTGGCTGTATCGTCGAGAACGTCAACAAGGTGACGAACACAACGACGATTTATAACAAGTACAAGCAGGGCATTAAGGGCATCGATCAGCTGCTGCAAAATAACTTCTACACCCACGGCGAGGTTATGTTCCGCCGCGATGCTTACGAGCAGGCGGGCGGCTACCGCGAGCTGTTCAAGTTCACGCAGGATTACGATTTATGGCTGCGGATGGGGCTCGTCACGGAGTTTGCGCTCGTCGAGAAGCTGCTGTATCGCAGATACACATTGCCTGACGGCGTAAGCGGCTCCGTTGAAAAAATGATGGTGCAGCAATATCTTGCTGAGCTGGGCAGACAGTGCGCTGAGCTTCGTATTCGCGAAGGGCGCGATCTGATTGACCGCTACGGCGTGCATGCCCTATTTTTCCTGAAAAGATCGAAGCGCCTCGCGCTCAAGCTGTTTAATCTCGGTGTTTCCGCCATTGTAAATGAACGGGACATGGATAAGGCGAAGCGGCTCGTCAAGCTCAGTCTGGAGCAAAATTGGACGGCAAGAGGCAGCGTACTATCGGGGCTGCTGGCTGTGCTGACCCGTTTCGAGGGCGGCAAAAAAGCGATGCTGTCGATGCTGCTCTTGCTGCGGCAGGTGAAGAAAAAGGTAGAGAAAGCGGCGTAAAGCTAGTGCCGCTATATTGAAGCATTTTGAAGCGTGGTGAAAAAGCGGAGCTTTTCAAAATATAAGAAAGTATAAGTATTCTCTTTATACTTGGCTTATATTTCACCGCGAAACGTTAGCATTACTGCCAGAGGACGGCAAAGCCGTTTACGCTTGTGCAGCGCAGCTTTACTTCACCACAGTTTCAATTGCAAAAGGAGGAGCAAAACCAATGAAGCTGATTCTTTTATCCGGCGGTTCAGGCAAACGGCTGTGGCCGCTGTCTAATGATGCAAGGTCGAAACAATTTTTGCGAATTTTGGATGGGCCCGGCGGGCTAAAGGAATCGATGGTCGAGCGGGTATGGCGCCAGCTTGGCGAGACGGGCCTGCAACGCTCATCCTATATCGCCGCCGGCAAGGCGCAGGAGGAAATGATTCGCGTGCATGCGGGCTTGTCGGTGCCGCTCATTATTGAGCCGGAGCGTCGTGACACATTCCCGGCTATCGCATTATCGGCGGTTTATTTGTACTCCGTTGCTGGAGTCAGCCTGGATGAAGTCGTGACGATTCTCCCGGTTGACCCCTATGTGGAGGATGCCTTCTTCCATAAAATAAGCGAGCTTGCGCAGGTCATTCACGATTCTGGCTGCGATATGGCGCTGATGGGCGTCAAACCGACCTTCCCATCGGAAAAATACGGCTACATCGTGCCGGAGACTGACGAGCCTAAGCTGATTATTAATGCGGCAGGCGACGTCATGGAAGCGGAAGTGATTGACGCAGAAACAGGCAATGCCCGCTCGTACCGGCTTGTCCGGCACTTCACTGAAAAGCCGCGCGAGGACGCGGCATCCGAGCTGATGCAGCGCGGAGCGCTTTGGAACTGTGGCGTGTTCGCCTTCAAGCTGGGCTATTTGATTAATCTGCTGATCGAGAAGCGGATTCCAATTCAATACGATGAGCTCGTCAATCAATACAGCACGCTGGTGAAGACAAGCTTCGATTACGAGGTCGTGGAGCGGGCGAAGCAGGTCGCCGTGCTTCCTTTTGACGGCTGCTGGAAAGACCTTGGCACCTGGAACACACTGACGGAAGAGATGGGAACGTCGGAGCTTGGCGAGCATATTACAACAGAGCTTGCAACGGATACGCATGTCATTAACGAGCTTGGAATTCCGATTACGATTCTTGGCATCAAAAATGCCATCGTCGCTGCGAGTCCTGACGGCATTCTGGTGTCCGACAAGGCGTCCAGTCCGCGTATTAAAGAAGTGCTGAAAAATCGCGACAAGCGCCCGATGTACGAAGAACGCAGATGGGGCTACTATATCGTGCTTGATTATTTGAAATATCCGGACGGCAGCGAGGTCATGACGAAGCGCGTCTGCCTCGATAGAGGGAAAAACTTCAGCTATCACTATCATAACAATCGCTGCGAGGTGTGGACGATTTTGTCCGGCGAAGGCGAAATGATGCTCGATGATCAACTGCGGACTTTAAAGGCTGGCGACATTATTAACATCCCTCTGGGCAGCAGACACTGCCTGCTTGCCCGGACACCGATGGAAATGATCGAGGTGATGAGAGGAACGCAGCTTGTAGAAGAGGAGAGCGTCAGGCTGGAAGCGGATTGGAATGACATTATGCAATATTGCATGATTTGAAGGAGCTAACAGGATGATGAATGCTATTGCAGAGCAGCTGGATTATGCGATTGATCGGAGATACGAGCGCTGGAGGGAAGCAGAACTGCCCTTTTACCTTCGAAAAGAGCTCGGAGAGCTTGGAGCTGGCGATTTGACCGACCGCTTCTACAAGCATCTTCACCTTGGGCCGGAAGGCGTGCGGGAGAAGGTGGGCGCAGGAACGAACCGGATGAATATCTACACGGTGCGCCGCATCGCGCTGGCGCTTGCTGGGGAAATTCGCAGCGGCGGCGAGGAGGCGAAGCAGCGCGGTGTTGCGATTGCTTTTGACAGCCGAATTTTATCGCGGGTGTTCGCGGAACAGGCAGCGCTCGTGCTGGCCAAAAACAGAGTGAAGGTTTATCTTTTCGAGCAGGCCCGTCCTACGCCAGAGCTCTCCTTCGCTGTCCGTTTTCTGCATGCGGCAGCCGGGCTGATGATTACAGCCGGCCATTATCCTTATGATTACAATGGCGTCAAGCTGTTCAGCTCAGATGGCGCTGTTATGGCGCCGGAATACAACCAGCTCGTAGCAAGGCGCATGGAGGGCATCGAGGAGGAGGTTGCGATCAAGCTGATGGATGCGGAGGAAGCGGTGCGACAGGGGCTTCTTGTACTCGTCGGTACGGAGGTGGACAAAGCTTACCACCACAAGCTTGCGGGCATCATCGTTCGCCCAACTGCCTTTCGAGCGGGGCGCACGCGTCTGCGCGTCATTTATACGCCGCTGCATGGCAGCGGAGGGCAGACGCCGCTTGCGCTGCTGAAGCAAATGGGCTATCGCGATGTGGAGAGCGTGCCAGAGCAGTTTCAGCCAGACCCGCTTTTCCCGACCATCGATGAGCCGGACCCTAACAATCCCGATTCTTACAGGCAGGCGCTGCTGCTGGCCGAGCGGAAGCAGACGGATCTGATTATGGCGACCGATCCCGAATCGCAGCAGCTTGGTGCAATGGCAAGGGACAAAAGCGGCAAGTGCCGCCTGCTGTCTGCGAACCAACTGGGTAGTCTGCTGCTTGAATATCTTTGTACGCAGAAGCGGGCGAATGAGCCGGTTTACCCAGCAACGTTTTACAAGTCGCTGCTAACGACGGAGCTTAGCACAGCGATAGCAAGGCGCTACGGTCTTCATATCGTAGAGACGCCGCCGGGCTTCCGCCATATTGCCGCTCGTATAGCGGAAGAAGAGCAGCTCGGGGCGAGAAAGTTTTTTTTCGCCTTTGATGAGACGGGCGGCTGCCTGCCGCAGGCGTTCGTCAGAGATAAGGATGCGATGCAGACGCTGCTGCTCACAACAGAGATGGCGGCTTTTTATAAAAGCCGCGGCCTGACATTATGGGATCAGCTGTACAAGCTTTATGAGGCATATGGCTTTTATTTGGAGGATCAGGTCAGCCTGTCCTTTCCCGGCCTTGAAGGCTCGCAGCGGCTGCGCAATGTGATGCGCAAGCTGCGGGGCGAAGTGCCGGAGAAGCTTTCCTCGCTGCGGATTCTCAGTATTTATGATTCCGAGGAGCACGGCGTGAAAGCGCTGGGCTTCAGCAAGGAAGCCGCGAATCAGGAGCTGGGAGCAAATGTGATCAAATATGTTTTCGAGGATGGAGCTTGGTGCGCATTGCAGCCTACCGGAGCAGGAACGTCGCTGCGGCTTTATTACGGAGCGAAGGAATGGAGCGAGGTGCGCTGCAGGCGCAGGCTGGCAGCCATTCGTACGGCGCTGCTCTACGATATGGAGACGATTTTATAATAGAATATTTTAAAATAAATGATAGGAGCTGGAGCTTGATGAACGTAACAGTGATAGGAACGGGATATGTAGGGTTGGTATCGGGCGTATGTTATGCGGAGAAAGGCAATCATGTCATCTGTGTCGATAAGGATGTAAGCAAAATCGAGCGCCTTCGCAGCGGTGAAATTCCCATTTATGAGCCGGGGCTCAAAGAGCTGGCCGATAGCAATACGGCGGCCGGTCGCCTCTCCTTCACCGATGATCTGACAGAAGCGATGGCTCTGGCGGATGTTGTCATTATTGCGGTAGGCACGCCGCCACTGCCTAATGGCGAGGCAGATATGCGGTTCGTCGAGCTGGTAGCGCGTGAAATCGGCTATGCGCTCAACGGCTATAAGGTTGTTGTTGTGAAAAGCACAGTGCCGGTCGGCACGAACGAACGCGTTCGCGGCATTGTGGCAGCGATCAGCGATTACCCGTTCGATATTGCCTCCGTTCCTGAGTTTCTGCGCGAGGGCTCAGCCGTCAAGGATACTTTGAATCCAGACCGCATCGTTATCGGCTCGGAGAGCACGCGTGCAGCAGAGGTACTGACAAGCCTGCACAAGCCGTTTACCGACCAGCTGATTATGACGGATATTCGCAGCGCCGAGATGATCAAATACGCCTCCAATGCGTTTCTAGCTACGAAAATATCGTTTATCAATGAAATTGCCAACATTTGTGAAAAGGTAGGCGCGGACGTGACGGAGGTTGCCCACGGCATGGGGCTGGACCGCCGGATTGGCTCCTCCTTCCTGCGTGCCGGCATCGGCTATGGCGGGTCCTGCTTCCCGAAGGATACAAAGGCTCTCATTCAAATAGCGGGCAACGTCGAATATGACTTCAAGCTGCTCAAGTCGGTCGTAGAGGTCAATCAGCATCAGCGCTACGGCGTCATCGACAAGCTCAAACGGGCGCTAGGCAGCATGCATGGCAGACGCATTGCCATTTGGGGCCTTGCATTTAAGCCGGAAACCGATGATGTAAGGGAAGCGCCCGCGATTGAAATTATTGAATCGCTGCTTGCGCTTGGAGCGATTCCACGTGTAACTGACCCCATTGCGGTCGAAAATTTCCGTTCCCTGCTGAATCACCCATCTATTGAATGGTGCGATTCCGCGCTTGATGCAGCGAAGCAATGCGACGCTGTCTGCCTGCTCACGGAGTGGGAGGACTATACGAAGCTCGATCTCAAGGAAGTAGAACGCGTCATGGCGAGCCCCATTCTCATTGACGGCCGCAATGCGATCAGCAAAGAGCAGCTGGAAGGCACGCTGTTTGCCTACTATCCGGTGGGCAGACCTATGATGAACATCGAAGACATTGCGATACATGAATTGATTTAAGTCGATTAGTTGGATTAGCTTGATGAAAAACCAGCGAATTCAATAGATTTAAACGGTTTTGAACGGTTTCAAATAGGTGATACATAGTGTTCACCGCTGCTTTTCCTACTGTTAAAAAAGAAATGCTAGAAGGATTTTTGAAAAGGCAAGCGGAGTGGGAGGTTTGAGTTGGAGAAGCGGGAGCGTTCGTATTTGCCCCTTGATTTCGACCGCTTAAGCGGATTGATTCAAGGAAATCAGGGGGCAATAACGATCGGAAACCAAACCTTCCACGCAGTGCAGTTCCTTTTCAACAGGCTTTTAATCATCGAAAGAAGAGGTGAGGACGTAATGAGGTTTACGAAAAAAATCGTATCCGCTGCCCTGGCGGCAGCTGTTGCGGGTACGGCGCTGTCCGGATTGCCGCTCAGCGAGCGGGGCGTGCTGGAGAAGCTCGGCTTTGTCCAGACGGCGCATGCGGGTGCCGCTGATTCCTTTTACAGCAGTGATTTTGTCAAGCGCCTGCTGGAGCTGCATCAGTATTTGCAAATGGGCGATCCGGCTGACGTACAGGAGGTCAGAGACCTGCGTGACGAAATTGCAACGCTCAGCTTTGAAGCCAATGGCGATTTGATTGCACCGATATGGAATAAGCTATCCGGCAAAATAGATCCCTCCGTTCAGCAGCCGCTTTTCGACTTTATGGTGGCGGCGGGAAGCCTGCAATATGATCCTTCTTTTGATAATTTGGAGGCGATTCGCAAAAATCCCGCCTATAGCGGCGCTTTGCAGGTAGTAGCAGCACTCGCGAGGCAAAATCATCTAACAGTCGATGACGCCATGCAGTTTATGAATGCGCTGGAGCAAAAAACGACTTCGCTCGTTTCGGAGAAAAGCAATACCGAGCTGCTGATGCTAATGGCGAGCGAGAGCGAGCAGACGAAGCTGCTGGGCGATGCTCTGGAAACGGTTCTATCCGATACCTCGACCTACAAAGTGAGTGCTGTATTGGCCAAGCTGGACATTACGAAAAAAGACATGGTAGATACGGTCACTAACTTCCGCAAGCAGCTTAAGAAGGAAGTTCCGGCTATCCGCTCCATGATGATTGCTTATATGCGTTCAGGTGCGAAGGAGACGGTGGAAATCGACCATGAGGGCCGAAAGCATACGTACAAGCTCTCGATTTTTGGTCGTGAGGTTCCAAAGGAACTGCTGGTCTGGTCCAAAACGGCAGGCAGCAAAGATGTAAAAGTTGCGCAGTCGGGCGTGGTGACGATACCAGGCTCGGTCGTTTCTGCGAAAGCGACGCTGCGGGCAAGCCTGCTCGGCAAAGTGCTTTTCGAGAAGGAAGTGACGCTTGGCAAGGAAGAGCCCGAAGTGCCAGTGGACGATCTTCTAGCCGATTACCACAAGGAAATGAATACGATCATTGCGCAGTGGTCGCAGTCGACGTCTGAGCAGCAGCAAGTGCTGCTAGGCCAGGCGGTAGAACTGCTGCAGACGACCTGGAAGCAGGAAAACACATTCGATGTTACACCATTTATTACGGTGGACAAGGGCTATATCATTTTCAAGCCGCCGGTTGAGGTGATGCAAAACTATTTGACTCGCCGCGAAGCGGTATGGAAGGTGCTCGGCGAAAGCTTCTCCAAGCTGGAAACGGGCAGCGGCATTGACCGATACATTGTGAATACGCCTTATTTCAATTTTAGCGAATATTTGAGCGGCTCGACAGCGTCAGCGTCAGCGGGAGCGCAAGAGGGAAGCGAGAGCGATGAAACAGCGGCACTTGCTCCTTCAGATGCTGGCGAGGCTGTTGCCGAAGCTGCGACGGAGACCGTAACAGAGGCCGTTGCTGAAGCAGCCGCAGAAGTTGTAGCCGAAGCCGTAACAGAAGCCGTGCTGGAGGATACGCTTGAGACGGAGCTGTCGATTGTTATCCCGACGCAGCAAGCAGCGGTGATTGAAGATCAATCGGCCCCATCCTTCCAAGATCTAGACGGCGTATATGAATGGGCAGGCAAGGAGATTGAAGCGATAGCAGCCAAAGGCATTATTGACGGTGTGGAGGATTCGCGTTTTGATCCGGGCAAAATGGTGACACGGGCGGAGTTTGCCAAAATGCTCATTCGTTCGCTCGATTTTAAAAATGATTCATCAGCCAGCACATTTAAAGACGTGCCTTTAACCCAGTGGTATGCCCCGTATGTGGGTACAGCCGTGGAGAAAGGTCTTGTCCAAGGCCGAAGCGGCAATCGCTTCGAGCCGGAGGCGACCATTACGCATGCTGAAATGGCGACGATGATTGCAAGGGCAGCGAAGCTGTCGAAGGGGCTGGAAGAACCAGCCGATGTAAAATCAGCACTTGCCGATTTGAAAGATGCGGATAACCTGCATCCATCGTTGAAGGCGGGCGTTGCTTTCGCGGCAGCAAACAGCCTGCTGCCACTGGAGCAGGGCAGCTTTCCGGTCAATGCTAATACGACTCGCGCCGAAGCAGCGGTCATGCTGTATCGTTTGATCAATCTATAGCGCAAGCTATTGTTCAAGTTTTAACCTGCTGCAGGATGGCCCAAATGCCGGATAAAGGTGACAACACCTTTGTCCGGCTCTTTTCGCGTAAGAAAGGATGGATACAGGATGAAAAAGCGCATTTGGAAAACGATTTTAATAACCACAGCAACGATCGCCATTTTGCTTATCGGCACCGTTGGTTTTTTCTATTGGAAAATCAGCTCAATCAGCTTGGAGGATATCCAGCAGCGGCGTGCCGCTTTAGTAGCTGAGCAGGATGGAGCGGCGCCAGCCTCTGGAGGGGCGGGCAATCAGGTGGAGCTGCCGTCCTCACTGGATAATGCGGTGGGCAAAGCGGAGCAAATTGCAGGCAAAACAATCAAAAGCGATGACGCGCTGGACGTAGCCGCTATTTTGCTAAACTCCGGGTTGTCATTCCGCGAAATGTATATTTTGCTGGGGCAATCGGACGAGGAGCTGACGACGGAGGAAAAGCAGGCGATACGCGATTTGCTGCTGGCAAAGCTGACGACGGAGGAAATCGACGCCCTGCGCTCCATTACGAAGCAATATGGAAAGTATTTGGCGATTGTGGATGTGAACTATCCGATTGAAGCGGTTGGCGAGAAGGACGATGCGAAGCGCAAGGCGATTTTGGAAAAAGCAAAGCAGGCCAAGAAAGACGAGGAGGGCAAGCAAGCTGCGGAGGCGAATGCTCAAGAGACGGCTTCCTCTCAGGCAGGCTCGGCAGGCAAGACGGACGTTGCAGCTGAAACGGATGAGTCAGACAAGCAGTCAGGCGAGAAAGCGAATACGGGTACAGGTACAGGCGACAAGACTGCCAGCACGGCGAAGGATGATCAAAGCAAGACTAAAGCACTGGGCAGCAAATACGAGTCACAGCTATCCGCATTAAAAGGAAAATGCGTCAGCAATGCCAATCAATTAATGACACAGGTCGTTGCGGCAATAAACAAAAGCACGGAACTGGATGAAAAGGCGTTGCAAGGGGAGCTGCTGGGGAAAATTGCTGCTGCAGAGGCTTCTTGCGATAAACAATACCAAGCATTAATTAACAAGGCTGAAACAGAATATAAGGAAGCTGGTATAGCCTTTGCTAAAAAATCAACGTGGACGCAGGAATATCAATCCATTAAAGCGGAAATTCGCAGCAGCGCCATCAACAAACTGAACGCTGTTCAAGCAAGCGGATAAGGGGCACCGACTAGGATGGATTTTGCGAAGGGTCGCCGGATGAAGTGCGGTCGCGCACAACGCGTTCAAGCAGCATCCGGACAAGCTCTAAATCCTCCTGCTCCAGCGGAACGCCGTCCCAATGAAGCTGCTCATGGTTGAAAAACTCCTTGGCATTGTTGCTCGGCTCCTGTTGGTCAGGATAGTCCGTTAATCCTAGCAAATAATCGGATGTCGTAATTAATTTCTTCGCAATGCTTTGAATGGTCTCCAAAGTAGGCTGCCGATAGCCGGATTCATAGCCTGCATAGGTACTTTTAGCCACGCCTACGGTATCCGCTAGTTGCTGCATGGAGTATTTTCTTTTTTTTCTGAGTTGTTTAAGGCGTTTAGCAAACATGAGGACCTCCTATTAACCTTCGGTAACTACAAACATTTTACAGATATTAAAAACCAATTACAACCGATTCCAGCCCCCGCCGAATGGCGTAAAAGGCTAGATTTTTCAACGGCTGATCATTTAGGCCTATGTCTAGATTAACAACCTCGGAGCAGCAACACAAGTCTTGTAATTTGAACAATTTCTTGAATAAATATATTTTTTGAGCATAGTGAAAAATAAAGTATATATTATTACAAATTATGACACGATATTCGTTTTTCGACATGGCGTTTTGTCGCTAATGGTCGTTAAATGCTTGCGAAAAAAATACCCTGAAAAACCAAACAACCTGACATTATGCCTTCTGGCGTCAGGTTGTTTAGTTATTCTACATTTATTTGTTCAAAAAATATTGGTCTTAAACGATTATGATCGTCTTCTTCGTCCAGCCAAGATCAGGCTGAGAATGAACACCAGTACAACTGCGCCAATTAACGCTGGAATGAAATAGAAGCCGCCGATGACCGGACCAAGCTCGCCGAAGATCAAGCCTCCGAGCCATGCGCCGATAAAACCTGCAATAATATTTCCAATGATGCCTCCGGGAACGTCACGTCCAACGATCATTCCTGCGAGCCAACCGATAATGCCTCCTATAATTAATGTCCATAAAAAACCCATATTGATCACTGCCTTTCTCTTTGTGTTTGTGCTGTTCACCAATGTGTGGCTTGTGTCAGCTGTTGTAGTGTCTCATGTTATCTATGTAACCATATTTACGCGCCACTAATCAAAATCATACAGGGAGATTTTGGTTAAGCTATGTGGAGCCGTACTTATTGACATGAAACCAAAAGGTTTCGTAAAATCCGAAGGGAAACCTAATGGTTTCGTATGTATACGCATGACTAGCTGCATAACTGATGGCGTAGATGAGGCAGTGAATGAAAGGACAACAGGCAGTCAAATGTCTGCCCGTCCTCACGGACACAGAATCCGTTATTTGTTATAGAAAGTGAACTTACCCTAAGGCAGCGGACAGGAGAGGCGTTATTTGCCCGATAGAGCCGTAAAATGACGTTTAAAAGCACAAATAAGAGCGCTGGTGCCCGAGAGAATAGGAATTGCAATGATTTTGCGTATATAACGGCTTTGGTGTCCGCAAGAACTTTAGATGATACTTAGATGATAAAGCGATTATAAGAGGAGACGATCAGCAATGAGCAGCGAAGCGGCAAATACGCTGCCGGATATCCGGCAGACGCTGGTGCTTAAAGCGCCTATAGACAAAGTGTGGAAGGCAGTAGCGACGTCTGAGGGCATCGCCGCATGGTTTATGCCCAATGATTTTCAGCCGGAGGAAGGTTATGAGTTTCAGTTGGAAGCTGGCGCGTTCGGAAAGTCTTCCTGCAAGGTAACGGTCATTGATTCGCCTAACCGCCTCTCCTTCAAATGGGGCAAGGATTGGACGCTTTCCTTCGAATTAAAGGCTGTAGGAGAAGACACGGAGTTTACGCTCGTTCACAGCGGCTGGAATGCGGATACAGTGACGGAGTTTGGACAGCCTCATGAAATTGTGCGCGGCCATATGGACAAGGGCTGGACGGGCATTCAGCAAAGGCTGGCATCGTATGTCGAAGCGCAGTAGCGACGCGGCGGCGGAGCCGAAGGCAGAGGTGTTCCAAGCGATTGCCGATCCGACCCGCCGCAGCCTGCTTCGGCTGCTTGTAGATGAGGAGATGCCCGTCACTGTCATCAGCAGCCATTATGAGATGAGCCGGACGGCGGTATCGAAGCATTTGCGAATTTTGGCAGAGGCGGGACTGGTCAAGGAGCGCAAGGTTGGCCGGGAAACCCGTTACCGGCTCGATGCGGAGCCTTTGCAGCAGCTAAAGCGATGGCTCGCTTTCTACGAGCGTTATTGGGAAAATAAGCTCGGTGCGCTTAAGCGTTACGTAGAGGAAGATGGTCAGGGGGAGGGAGCGGATGCTTTTTCGGCTCCAGCAGTTGTGAATGAGCCAGCTGCGAAGCGGGATTGAAGCATGAGCTCCACTCATCTGGCTGCTCCGTTTGTCCGATGCTTCCGTCCATATGATCTCTGAGCATAGGTGTATACGACAGATGAGTTGACAATTTCCTGATTTTTCGTCATACATATATAGAGCAAGGAAGAGAATGGTCAGCAAGGAACCGGAGGTTATGGACAATGGGCAGGAAAATTATGTTTACAGGCGGAGGGACGGCAGGCCATGTGACTGTAAACTTGGCGCTGATTCCCCGTTTCGCGGAGGCTGGCTGGAAGATCCATTATATTGGATCGGAAAACGGCATAGAAAAGCAACTTACTGCTCCACTAGAGCAGCTTACATATCATGGTATTGCAACAGGCAAGCTTCGCCGCTATTTGGACTGGCAAAATGTGAAGGACCCTTTCAAGGTCATCAAAGGGGTTTTTCAAGCTTATCGGCTCATTCAGCGGGAGAAGCCGAACGTTATTTTTTCCAAGGGCGGATTTGTTTCCGTCCCGGTTGTGCTGGGCGCTTGGCTTAATCGGGTGCCGGTGCTTATTCATGAATCGGATCTGACGCCGGGACTGGCAAACCGAATTGCGATCCCTTTTGCAACGGGCGTGTGTACGACTTTTCCCGAGACAGCGCAGCACTTGCCTTCAGGCAAGGCGCATTATGTCGGCGCAGTCATCCGTGATGAGCTGAGGCAGGGCGTAGCCTCGCGAGGTAGAGCCTATTGCGGTCTGCTGCCCGCATCCGGAGCAGCTGATGCAGAAGCCTCAACAGCCTCAGGTGCAGCAGGCAGCTTACAGACGCTAAGCCAGGCGCCGCAAGTGCAGGCGTCAAAGGAAAGCGCCGACTATGCGACTAATCCTGCCAAGCTGGTCGTGAACATTTCGGGAAAAAGCGTGAGAGCAGAAGAGCCTGCGGTAGAAACAGCAAAAGTAAAAGCAGCAGTAGAGGTAAAGGGTGCGGCGCGCGTAGAGACGGGCGGAGCGAAGCCTGTTCTGCTCATTATGGGCGGCAGCCTCGGATCGCGGGCGATTAATAAGGCGGTGCGCAGTGCGCTTAGCGAGCTGACCCGCCAATTCAGCATCGTACATTTATGCGGCAAGGGACAGGTGGAGCCAGCCCTAGAAACGGCGGATTACAAGCAGTTCGAATACATCAATGAGCAGCTTCCCGATGTGCTGGCGATGAGCGATATCGTCCTTTCCCGCGCCGGCTCGAACGCGATTTTTGAGTTTCTGCATTTGCGCAAGCCGATGCTGCTTATTCCGCTTACGAAAGCACAGAGCCGGGGCGACCAACTGCTTAACGCAGATTCGTTTAAGTCTTCTGGCTTTTGCGAGGTGCTGCATGAGGAGCAGGTGACGCCTGATACGCTGCTGTCGGCGATTGAAGACGTCTACCGGAATCGCGCCGCATACATTAAGCGGATGGAGCAGGAGGAGCGCCGCGACACCTTGTCGCAGCTGTATGAGCTGATTGTATCGTCCGCGCGGAAATAACAGGCAATTCCGTATAGCGCAGCAAAGGCGTTTAGGCGATGAAATACAGGCGAGATTTCAATAATCCATTCGATTTTAACTGGAAACGATGATATGATGTTACAAAAGAATGTCGGAGGGATTACCCGGTGGAGTATATTAGTACAAGAGGAAATGTAGGCAAAATCGGATTTATCGACGCTTTTCTAATGGGTCTTGCAGATGACGGAGGTTTGCTCGTTCCGAGTGAAATTCCTGTTTTTTCGGCTGAAAAGCTGAAGGCGTGGCAGCACCTGTCTTATCAGGAGCTGGTGCTGGAGATTTTCGGTTATTTCACGAATGATGAAATTCCGGCGGAAGACTTGCGGGCGATGGTGAATGCCAGCTACGGAACATTCCGCGATCCAGGCGTTACGCCTGTTCGCCGCTTGAAGGACAACCTGTATTTGCTGGAGCTGTTCCACGGCCCAACCTTTGCATTTAAAGACATTGCGCTGCAATTTATGGGCGAATTATATACGTATGTATCCCGCAAGCAAAGCAAGACGATTCATATTCTTGGCGCGACATCCGGCGATACGGGCGCATCGGCGATTCAAGGCGTACGTGGAAAAGACGGCATCAAAATTTGCATTTTGCATCCGCATGGCAAAGTCAGCAAGGTGCAGGAGCTGCAAATGACGACAGTTCCGGACGACAACGTCTTGAACCTGTCGGTCGACGGCAATTTTGACGACTGCCAGCGCATCATTAAAGATTTGTTTGCGGATTTGGAGTTTAAGTCCGCGAACCATCTTTGTGCAATTAACTCCATTAACTTTGTGCGCATTTTGGCGCAGACGGTTTATTATTTCTATGCTTACTTCCAGGTTGCGAAGCAGCAGGATGTGCAGGAAGTCAATTTCAGCGTGCCGACTGGCAACTTTGGCGATATTTTCGCGGGCTACCTTGCGAAGCGCATGGGTCTTCCGGTGAACAAGCTGATTTTGGCAACGAACGAAAACAACATTTTGGAGCGTTTCATCAAGGAAGGCGTGTACATGCCGGGAGATTTCCGCAGCACGTACAGCCCTTCGATGGACATTCAAGTGGCAAGCAACTTCGAGCGTTATTTGTATTATGTGCTGGGTGAAAACCCGCAGCTGATTACAGAGCTAATGAACCAGTTCCGCAAGGAAGGCAAGCTCGTTATTTCTGGGGATGATCTGCAGCGGGTTCAAGCCGAATTCGGCGCTCATGGCGTTGGCGGGCAGGAATGTCTCGATACGATCAGCAAATACAATGCCGAAAGCGATTATTTGCTTGACCCTCACTCCGCTTGCGGCGTGGCGGCAGCTGATCAATGTGCACAAAGCGGCGATGTAACGATTTCGCTGGCTACGGCGCATCCAGCCAAGTTTGATGAGGCGATACGTCTTTGCAGCATTGAGCAGACCTTCCCTGAGCAAATTTCGTCCTTGTTCGAGAAAACGCAGCGCCAGACTCGCGTAGAAGGCACGCAGGAAGCGATTGTCAGCGAGCTGTTGAAATTTTATAACGCATAATCGCGCTTAAACAGCGGGAGCAGCCGGTCAGAGCCTATCTGATCGGCTGTTTGTGCACAATGAGGTAAAGGACGTAGAGAGGAGGCAGCTTGTTTATGGACTATAGTGGAAAAATAGTGCTGGTAACCGGCGCCGCGCGTGGCATCGGCTTTGCTGTTGCCGAAGCCTATACGAGGCAGGGCGCCTTCGTTATTGCGGCAGACCGCGACAGCGAAGGCGCCAAGAAGGCGGCGCTTCGTATACAAGAGCAGGGTGGCAAAGCTGCCGCCTATACCATTGATTTGGCTCAGCCAGCGGAAATTGAAGCGATGTTCGCTTTTATAAGCGAGACCTACGGCGGCCTGGATGTGCTGATTAACAATGCGGGTTATGCGGTGTGGAAGTCGCCATACGATCTGGAGGTTGAAGAATGGGATGCGCTGCTCCATACGAATTTGCGCGGCACTTTTTTGTGCGCAAGGGAAGCCGCTAAGCTGATGCGCGGCAACGGAGGAGGAGCCATCGTCAATATGGCCTCGACGCGTGCCCTAATGTCTGAGCCCAATACGGAGGCGTATGCGGCCTCCAAGGGCGGCATTGTTGCGCTGACGCATGCACTGGCCCTTTCTTTTGGCCCGGATCGCATTCGCGTGAATGCCATCAGCCCCGGCTGGATCGAAACCGGCGATTATGAAGCACTACGGCCGGAGGATCACAGCCAGCATCCGTCCATGCGGGTCGGCAAGCCGGAGGATATCGCCAAAGCGTGCTTTTATTTGACCGATCCGGGCAATGATTTCGTTAATGGCATTAATCTCGTCGTTGATGGCGGCATGACGCGCAAAATGATTTACGAGGAATAGCGTCATTTCGTATCAGTATCGCAAGCCCTAAGCCTAAGCTACTATTGCAACTTGCATAGCGCTGGCGTAGAATAAGACAAAATAAAGCAGGAATAAGGGAAGGAGATGGGAGTATGGAGCGAAAGCCAAGGCAATGGCGCAGCCGGTTTTGCCCGTCCAGCCCGAAGCGCGTTTCTATTTCCATTCCTTTGAAACACCAAGGCATTTGATGCTTTGGTGTTTTTTTATGTCTTTTTTCAAAATATAAGACTTTATAAGTTTTCCCCCTTATAGTCTGCTTATATTTCTCGGACTGAAACGAGCCGCGCCGCCAGAGGACAGCAAAGCCGTTTACGCTTGAAATATAGGAAAGTATATGATTTCGTCATACTTTCTCTATATTTCATCGCGAAACGAAAGCTTTGCCGCCAAAGGACGGCAAAGCCGTTTACGCTTGAAATATAGGAAAGTATATGATTTCGTCATACTTTCTCTATATTTCATCGCGAAACGAAAGCTTTGCCGCCAGAGGACAGCAAAGCCGTTTACGCTTGAAATATAGGAAAGTATATGATTTCGTCATACTTTCTCTATATTTCATCGCGAAACGAAAGCTTTGCCGCCAGAGGACAGCAAAGCCGTTTACGCTTGAGTCACTCGTTAAATGGCTCAGTCCCCCATGTTCTGCTTCTTGCGAACGTTAATCTAACTGGAGGTGCATGATCAATGACGAACAACAGGTATAAGAGAGTGCTGATTAAGCTGAGCGGAGGAGCGGTTGCAGGTGGAAGCGAGTTCGGCTTTGAGCCTGAAAAGCTGGAGCATATCGCGAGCGAGGTGCTGTCCGTCGTGAAGATGGGCGTAGAGGTATCGCTCGTTATTGGGGGTGGCAATATTTTTCGCGGCAATATGGGCGAGAGCTGGGGCATTGAGCGTGCGGAGGCGGATAATATCGGTACGCTGGCGACGGTTATTAACAGTCTGATGCTCAGAGGCGTGCTGAAAGCCAGAACGAAGAAGGAAGTGCGCGTCATGACGGCACTGCCGGTCAGCAGCGTTGCCGAGCCTTACATCCGTTTGCGCGCGGTGCATCATTTGGAGAAGGGGTATATCGTCATTTTTGCTGGCGGTAACGGCCAGCCGTATGTGACGACGGATTATCCATCCGTGCAGCGGGCGATTGAGGTAGGGTGCGATGCGCTGCTGGTCGCCAAGCAGGGCGTAGATGGCGTGCTTGACGCCGATCCCAAGCTGCATAAGGGAGCGCGAAAATTCAAATCGCTGCACTACAACGATGTACTGGATCAGCAGCTTAAGGTGATGGACCAGTCGGCCTTTATTTTGGCGCGGGACTATAATCTGCCGATTCATGTGTTTAATTTCGACAAGCCGGGCTCGATGAAGGCGATTTGCCATGGCAGCCATGTCGGCACGCTGATCAGCAACAGCTCTGTGCTGGAAATGGATGCCTGATTTTTTTAAAACCCCCTCTTCTATCAACCTAATGACTGAATGAACAAATAGCCATGCAGCCATCAAGCTGCAACCTTCCAATTGGGAACACCGTCCATATAGACAGCTTGTAAATGGTCATTGGGGGTAGGGATGAAGATGTTCAACACAACGACGACAAGGCAGTCTAACAAGAGCGGGAAAGCTTGGCGCGGCTTGCTGGCGCTTACTCTTCTAGCAGCGATTGTATGGACGGGGGGCCCGCACAGTGCAGCGATTGCCAGCGGGGAGCAAGCAGCAAGCCAATTGCAAAAGCAAGGGCAGGAGCAAGCTGTCGAAGCTGCTGAGGCCGTCCCCAAAAGCTTTACGCAAATAGAAGCCGCCCATAACTATACGATTGCGCTGCGCAGTGACGGCACGGTTTGGGCCTGGGGACGCAATTTGTGGGGAGAGCTTGGGCTGGAGGGAAATCCAGGTTTTCGCAATACAGTAGCGCCCGTACGTTATGCCGGACTTTCCGATACTGTCTATATTCATATCAATAAGAGTGATCAAAACTATATGGCGGTAAAGGCAGACGGAACGGTCTGGACCTGGGGCCACAATGACAGCAGCGGAAAAGATGCAAATGGGCTTCGGCAGGTAGCGGGCGCTGCTGGCGTAGCGAAGGTGGCAGGCGGATATGGCTATGATATAGCTTTATTGAACAATGGTACGGTCTCAACATGGACGAAGCAGCAAGACGACACCGGAAAGCTCAGCTTTGGTAAACCAGCTGCCGTGAAGGGCTTAAATCAAGTCGTGCAGGTTGCATACGGTTATCCTAAGGCTTACGCCGTGAAGAAGGATGGAACGGTATGGAGCTGGCAGCCTGTGGCGGCGCCCCGAGAGGGTACGGAGACGATTAAGCCTACAGCTCCTGCTAAACTATCCGGCTTGTCTGGCATAACCTCCATCGTTGCGTATAACAGCGGTGTGATGGCATTAGATACGAAAGGAAAAGCGTGGAGTATTGCTGAAAATGGCAAAAAACAAGCTCTGTATCCGATACTTACGCTGAAGGAAATAAGCGGGAATGAGGACAGCCAGCTTTTGCTGACGACAGGTGGCGAGGTTTTTGCTTATGGACAGACCGCTACTGGCAAGCAGGGCAAAGTGCGAGGGCTCACCCGGATCAAGCATATCGCAGCCGGGGAAGACCACGGCGTTGCCATTGATGAGGATGGCAAGGCATGGGGCTGGGGCCACAACAAGTTCTATGAAACAGGCGGACCATCCGTGCGCAGTGATGGCATGGTTTATACGCCTATGCTGGCAAGGCCGGCTGTTGATACCATCATAAATGGGCAATGGCTAAGCAGCATTTACCCTACACTTCCGCAAGGAGAGACGGTATATGTGCCGATAAAAGACGTAGCCAAAAAATTAGGCATGACGTTGAGCTCCGTTCTTAATAAAGAAGGCTTTAGAATTTATACGCTTAAATATAAGGAACGCTCAGCAACCTTCCGTATAGGCGATACCCAGGCGAAAGCAGGCAATGTAACGTTTGAGCTGCCAGAGGCTCCGATTGTTTATTCCGGTGCAACGGCCGTTCCGTACCAGTTGCTGGAGCAAGGCTTGGGGCTCACGGTTCAATGGAACGAGCAGCTCAGTCAGCTGACAATTTCGAATTAGTTGTCGAAAGAAAATAAAGAGTTAGACTGAAATCGTTAATTTAATGTTTTTTTTATAATTAAGAATCTTCAGCTTTTGAAAAATAAATTTTAGACTGATCCATTAAAAGAAGCAGCGGCGGACCAAGACTTGAAAAATAAAGTCTTAGACTGCCGCTGTTGTCATTCAACTAACGTCTCCAGTTAGCTCAATCATATCAACTCTGAGATAAACATTGGTGTAGCTCCATCCTCTATATTAAAGCCAAATTTATTATAGAAATCCACTGCATGAGGATAAGAAATTAATACTTTTGTTTTACACCCTTTATATCTATCAAGCATTATATTCATCATTTCCTTACCTATACCTCTACTCTGATAACTCGGATTAATAAGCATATAATGAAAATATACCGTTAAAACACCATCTGACAAAGCATTTATTAAACCGACAAGCTTTCCTCCTTCCCAAGCGGTAACAATGGAATGAGACCCTCCGATTGCTTGTAAAAGCTCGTTTGGATACTTGCCAGACTCCCATTCTACCGAAAGAAATAACTCTTGGAGTGCATCCTTAGTGATATCCTCTTTGCTTGAAGCGTAATAAATACTCACTCCTATACCTTCCTTTCATTAAACTAACTATGGCACAACATCTGTTTTAAAATCCCATATTTAGATGTTTTTGAAATCCTTACGAAACCATAAAATAATACCGTCAAAGCAATTTCGGATTTCTCAAAGTGAATAATCACTTTATTTATCTCATTATACTATTAAAAATATGTATAGAAAATGGATTAACTGAAGTGAAATTTGTATTTATTCACATTAGAGAACATTAATCTAACCAAAAGGAAAAACCCTTTAACAACCTCAAATACCCCTCGGCCCGCCTTGCTTCGTGGACCGAGGGGTATTTTTTGAAATATAGGAAAGGATATGATTTTCCCATCCTTTCTCTATAGTTCTCAGAATGAAACGCGCTGCACCGCCAGAGGACGGCTTTCGGCCGTTTCACCTGGCCTAAGCCGCTATATAATTTGCTGCTTCGGCAAGCAGGGTAAAGCGTGCGTCTTGTCGAAAGTAATGGGATACAGCAGCGTTCATGCTGCAAGACATCCACTCACGACACAACACATTAATAGTGCAAGACGCTATTGCTGAATCGTTCTTCTCCTGTACCAACAAGCTCTGTCGCAGAATTCTCATACTGTTCTAATTGTTCAAGCGCCTTCAATTTGCTGCCGCTGCTAGTTATAAGCTGAGCCACAATTGCTTCGCCGGGGGCGACGACGGTTATGTCTCCGTGAGTTCTCTCCCCGATGATTGCGCCGTCATGAATAACGGCGTTTTCGCCAATAATGGCTCTATGAATAATAACATTGCGCCCAATTTTTGCACCGGGCATGATGATGCTTTCGGCGATGCCGCTGCCTTTTCCAATGCTGACTCCTGCGCCCAGCACTGAGCGTGAAATCCGGCCTTCGATTGTGCAGCCAGGGTGGGCAATGCTATTGCTCAGCACAGCTTGCGGGCTGACATAGGGTTTTCGTACCGGCTGAACCTCTTTGGATCGCAGAGGCCACGTTTCTGTAGTCAAGCTCATCTCGCCGTCAAGCAGCTCCATATGCGCTTCCCACAGGCTTTCTACGGTGCCGACATCACGCCAGTAGCCCTCATATGGATAAGCGTTCAAGTTTTCCTCTGCAGCCAAAATGGCGGGAATAATATCTTTGCCAAAGTCATGGCTTGAATGAGGGTTTGCGGCGTCCTCCAGCAGGATGCTTCTCAAATCTTGCCAGCGGAATAAATAAATGCCCATAGAAGCCAAGTTGCTTTCCGGGGTTGCTGGCTTCTCTTCAAACTTCACAATGCGGGACTGCTCGTCCGTATGCATAATGCCGAAGCGATGGGCTTCACGCCATGGGACCTGCTTGACGGCAATGGTGGCCATTGCCTTGCTTGCCTTGTGAAATTCCAGCATTGGGCGATAATCCATTTGGTAAATGTGATCGCCTGATAAAACAAGCACATGCTCCGGATGATGCTCGTCCACATAAGCAACGTTGCGAACAATCGCATCGGCCGTGCCCGTATAGCAGCCTGAGCTTGATACCCGAGAAGCTGGCAGCATCGTAATTTCGCCAGAATGCTTCGTCGTTGTTGAGCGCAGCCAAGCTTCTCCATCCGTAATGTGGTCACGAACCGAATCGGAGCAATATTGAGTGAGCACGCCAATGGTGCGAATGCCTGAGTTAATGCAATTGCTTAATGGAAAATCAATCATGCGGAAGCGATCGCCAAAAGATACGACGGGCTTGGCCATTTGGCCTGTAAACGGTGCTAAACGACTTCCTTGTCCTCCAGCTAGCAGCATAGCGATGCAATCGGTATTATGCATTAGGCTTTTTCCCTCCAGGCCGTCCGTGACGGGTTGTTGTAAGGTATTTTTAAACGACTGAAGGGCGCTTGAAACGATTGAGTCAAAACCAATTTTTAAGGTTAATATTAGCTTTCGTGTGCTTTACTATACGTTCATTGCGAACATAAAGCGGGTGAAATGGATGGAAATCTCCACATTGTCCGAAGAAGAAATTTTTCTGTTTCATGAAGGAACATGGGCGCATAGCTATCGAAAAATGGGCGCTCACCAAGCAATCGAGCATGGAATCGAAGGCACTCGCTTTAACGTTTGGGCGCCGGAGGCGCGGGAGGTTCGTCTGGCGACGGATTTTAACGGGTGGCATGGCGGCAATGAGCCGCTAAACCGGCTTAACAAGTCCGGCATCTGGACAGGCTTCTTCCCGAATATGCCGAAGGGCGCTTTGTATAAATATGAAATTGTAACCCAAAATGGGGAGAGGCTGCTCAAAGCCGATCCTTATGCCGTATATGCCGAGGTAAGGCCGCAAACGGCATCCCGCGTATGGTCGCTGGACGGTTATTCATGGCAGGATGAGGCGTGGATGCGCGGAAAAAAAACGCCGTATGCCCGTCCAATGAACATTTACGAGGTGCATCTTGGCAGCTGGCGCAGGCATAAGGATGATACGCTGCTTTCCTACAGCGAGCTGGCTGATCAATTGGTCGCTTATGTAGCGGACATGGGCTATACCCATCTGGAGCTGCTGCCGCTAACCGAGCATCCATACGATAAATCATGGGGCTACCAGCCAACTGGCTATTATGCCGCGACTAGCCGCTACGGTGAACCGCAGCAATTAATGGAGCTGATAGATCGGTGCCATCAAAACGGGATTGGTGTCATTCTCGACTGGGTGCCGGGGCATTTTGCCAAGGATGCGCATGGCTTGCGTCGTTTTGACGGCTCGGCTTTGTTTGAAAATGAAGACCCGCTCATTGCCGAGAAGCCCGGCTGGGGAACGCTCGCCTTCGATTACGGAAAGCCGGAGGTTTGCAATTTTTTAATTTCGAATGCATTGTTTTGGTTTGACCTGTTTCATATTGATGGCTTGCGCGTTGATGCGGTCACCAGCATTTTGTATCATGATTTTGATAAAAAACCAGGCCAGTGGCGTCCGAATGAATTCGGCGGCAAGGAGCATCTCGAAGGCATCGCTTTTTTGCGGCAGCTCAATAAGACCGTTTTTCAATATTACCCGCATGCCCTTATGATGGCCGAGGAGTCGCATGCTTATCCCGGCGTTACGAAGGCAGTTGATGAAGGCGGGCTTGGATTTAACTACAAGTGGAATATGGGCTGGATGAATGACACGCTAAGCTATGCGAAGCAGTCTTTTTTCGAGCGGAAAAATCATCATAATTTGCTGACCTTTCCGATTTGGTATGCTTGGCAGGACAATCATGCGCTGCCGCTGTCTCATGATGAGGTCGTGCATGGGAAAAAATCGCTGCTGAACAAAATGCCCGGCAGCTATGAGCAAAAATTTGCCGGTTTGCGGCTGTTCTACGGCTATATGATGACCCATCCTGGCAAAAAGCTGCTGTTTATGGGCGGCGAATTTGCCCAGTTCATCGAGTGGAAGGACGACGCGGAGCTTGACTGGCTGCTGCTGGATTATGAGCCCCATTGGCGGATGCAGGCTTATACGCGCAGGCTGAATCAGCTGTATGCCCAGGAGAAAGCGCTGTGGAAGCTGGATCATGATTACAAGGGCTTCGAATGGATTGAGCACGAGGATCATTTGCAAAGTGTCCTTTCTTATCGCAGATTAGCCAGCCCGAAGGGTGAAGCGCTTATCATGCTGTGCAATTTTACCGATTACGCACATCCGGTTTATCGTATTGGCGTGCCGAGCGCAGGGGATTATGAGATCGTGCTGAATAGTGATGAGCCTGCTTATGGCGGGTCGGGTTTTCAAGCGGAGCTGCTGCGGGAAGGTGGAGCTATTGCATCCCAGCGCATCAACTGGCATGATAAGAAAAACAGCGTAGAGCTGCCGCTGCCGCCGTTATCTGTCCTTATTTTGCGGCGGGTAAAGGTGAAGCGTTCCTGATAGATCGGCATTGCAGCATTATGAAACCAAAGAGCAGGGGATGAAAAGCATGAACGTATTGTTTGCGGCTGCGGAATGCGTGCCATTTATGAAGACGGGTGGCCTTGCTGATGTAGCAGGCTCTCTGCCGGAAGCATTGAATGAGAAGGGAGCGGATGTCCGCGTCATTATGCCGCTTTACGCTTCGGTGAAGGACGTATATCGGGCGCAGATGAAGGAGCTTGGATTCATCTATGTATCGGTAGGCTGGCGCCATGTTTACTGCGGCATCAAGGAGCTTGTCCATGAAGGCGTCGTTTATTATTTTATCGACAATGAGCATTATTTCCGTCGCGGCTCGGCTTATGGCTATGGGGATGACGGCGAGCGTTACGCTTTTTTCTGCCGGGCGGTGCTTGATGCGCTGCCGGTGATGGGCTTCATCCCGGATGTGCTGCATTGCCATGATTGGCATACGGGCATGATTCCTGCTTTGCTCAAGCATCATTATTGGCATCGGCCGGAATATTCCCACGTGAAGACGGTGTTCACCATTCATAATTTGCAATATCAGGGCAACTACCCTCATCAAGCGTTGGGCGACTGGCTGGGGCTGCAAAATGAGATGTTCACTCCGGACGGAGTCGAATATCATGGTTCGGTGAGCTTTATGAAGGCGGGCATTCAGCTTGCTGACCGGGTGACAACAGTCAGCCCGACCTATGCCAATGAAATCCGCACAGCTGAATACGGTTATGGCATGGATGGCACGCTGCGGGCGAAAGGCGAGCGGCTCCTCGGTATTGTTAACGGCATCGATGCGCGCAGCTACAACCCGGAGACCGATCCGTTCATTCCATTCCCATACAAGGACAGCCTTAAGCTGAAAAAGCAAAACAAAACGGCACTCCAGCAGGAGCTCGGACTGCCGGTCAACGATGCGATTCCCCTCATCGGCATGGTCGGCAGGCTTGTGGATCAAAAAGGGCTGCCGCTCGTGCTGGAAGTGCTGGACGAGCTGCTGCAAACAGAGGATATTCAGCTTGTGCTGCTTGGCACCGGTGAACCCGAGATGGAGCACGCGTTCCGCGCCGCTCAGTATCGTTATCCAGGCAAAATGGTTTCATGGATCGGCTTTGATGATGGCGTAGCCCGCCGTATTTATGCGGCATCCGATATGTTCCTCATGCCGTCCTTATTCGAGCCATGCGGAATTAGTCAGCTTCTGGCGCTGCGTTACGGCAGCTTGCCTATCGTACGCGAGGTTGGCGGGCTCAAGGATACCGTTCAAAGCTACAATGAGTGGACGGGAGAGGGCAACGGCTTCTCCTTCGCCAAATACAATAGCCGTGATATGCTGAATACGATTCGTTATGCTATTCATATTTGGTGGAATGAGTCCCATCGAAGCAAGCTGACTGCAGCCGCCTTTGCCGGCGATTACAGCTGGGGAGCGTCGGCCGAGCAATACATAGCCCTGTATAAAGAGCTGAGTCAATAAAGTTTCGGGACAAAAGGAGTGTGACCGCCGATGATAGAGCGCTTATTGGAGCTGCAGAGGCGCATTTACCATTATCAAATGGACATTAAGCAAAGCTATGATCCGGATCATGCGGTCTGGTCTCCCTATCGTGATGCTAAAGTGAGCTTTGCCCAGGTAGGCGACCAGTACGAGCTCCTGTTTTATGGCGTAGGCTATGATGAAAATCCGACGATTGCGGCAGATGATTTCGACTACGAGACGAACTATCCTTTTGTAAAGTTTCTGGAGTTTATTTGTTTGCCTGACGTTGCTCCTTATCTTGCTTCGCTCACCTTCACGGGGCCTGATGAAGGGGCGAACGGCATGAATGAATGGAATTTCTCGCGTATGGTTCATTCCGAGGCGGAGTTTTCGGCTCTGCGTTCCTTCCTCGTGCAGCTCACAGATTCAGGCGATCATAACGTCCGCTTTATCGGGTGCGACTATGATGAGGAGCATGGCATGGTGACGAAGCTGCTTGCTAAAATGCCAGCTGTTCTCACCTTCCAGACGCCGACTGTGCCGGATGAAGCTTTTTTCGCGATTGAAGGCCATCCGCTCCGCGAATTGAGGCTGCAGGTAGGGTTCTCAGAGGAATCCTTTATTACCCGTCTCGCCGAGTGCCCCTATTATTCTGAATTGCGGCAGCTGGACTTTTCTGAGCGGATTGAAACGATCGATGAGGTGCCGGAGGATGCGATTCCTTATGCAAGCTATGAAGCATTGTTCGCGTCTGACCGTTTTATCCGCCAGCCGCATTTTCATTTCAAGCTGCGCCATTCTACGCTGACCTTGGATGAGGTAATCGCACTCGGCAAGCTTCAGCCCCATGTGCAATTTCTGTTTATTCAGGGACGTGGCGGACGATATGCTTCGCATCTGTGCGATTAAGCTATAAAGAAAGGACAGGCCGGAAAATCCGACGCCTGTCCTTTTTTTTGCTGCCTTTGTAAGCCCTGCTCAAGTCCTATGCAAGCTGCTTCAAATGTTCCGGTACAAAATCCGGTAGCCCATCGGTTCAAGCTCAATGCGGAGCTGGTTCTCGAATGTCGCTACTTCTTCCTCGGTGAGCGCATCACGCCAACCGCCAGCCAGCATGGGGTGGGCGAGAAATACATCCTCCTCTGTATTGTTCATCCAAATGGTGAAGTGCTGCTTATTATTCATCCGCTCATAGACGAAGGTGCCTTTCTCGCTGCTCGCCTGGAGGAAACGGAAGCGTCCGCAGCGCAGCGCCTCATGCTTTTTGCGGAGCGAAATGATGATTCGATAAAAATCGTGCAAATCCCGATCCTGCTTGGCCTCATCCCATTCCATGCATTTGCGGCAATCCGGGTCGCCGCCGCCTTGAATGCCAACCTCGTCGCCGTAGAAGACGCAAGGTACGCCCATCGACGTCATCATAAACACGGCCGCCAGCTTCGCCCGCCGTTTATCGCCGCCCATTCTGGTCAAGGAGCGCGGAATGTCATGGCTCGACAGCAGATTCAACAGCGCTTCGTTCGTCTGCTGCGGATAACGCATGAGCAGGCGGTTTACCTCCTCGGCAAAATCCGAAGCGTGTCTGTCGTTGCTGGAGAAAAAATCGAGCACGCTGTTCGTAAAGGGATAGTTCATCGACGAATCGAATTGGTCGCCTTGCAGCCAGCGCAGCGCATCTCCCCACACCTCGCCGATAATGTAGGTGTCATGCTTCACGGCCTTGACTGCGCCGCGAAACTCCCGCCAGAAATGATGGTCGATTTCGTCGGCGACATCGAGCCGCCAGCCGTCAATGTCCGCTTCGCGAATCCAATGGACGGCAACGTCGAGCAAATATTTTTTTACTTCAGGATTGGCGGTATTAAGCTTGGGCATGTTGCCATAAAAGCCGAACGTATCATAGTTCGCCTTGCCATCCTGAACAGCTACCGGAAAGTGATTCAGATGGAACCAGTCCTTGTATTTGGACTTTTCTCCGTGTTTCAGCACATCCTGAAAATGGGGGAACTGCTCGCTCACATGGTTGAACACTGCATCCAGCACGACACGAATGCTGCGCTTATGACACGCGTCAACCAGCTTCTTAAGCAGCTCTAAATCGCCGAACTGTGGATCAATCATGTGATAATCAACCGTATCGTATTTATGGTTGGAAGGCGAAGTGAATAAGGGGGTCAAATAAATGGAATTTACGCCCAGGTCGCTAATGTAATCCAGCTTATCTAATATCCCCTGCATGTCGCCGCCGAAATGCGAATGAATATCTGGCGTTTCTCCCCATGGCCTGACATAATCATGGTCGTTTTCCTTGTTTCCGTTATTGAAGCGGTCCACCATGATTTGATAAAAGACCGCGTTTTTCGCCCAGTCTGGCGCATCGAATAAGTCAACCTCATGAATGTAGGGCACCTCAAAATAACCGCCCGGAGGCGTCGGCTGCTGCGCATAAAAGCCGGTCTCGATCTTCCACATCGTCTCTGTGCCGGCATGCAGGCGAAATCCGTAGGAGAAGCGTTTATATTTCGGAATAATAACACCTTCCCAATAATCAAACAGCTGATCGGAGGCGATTTTTTCCATAACAATTTCTTGGAGGTTGCCGTTCCAGTCGTATTTGTCTCCGGCGACCATGACGACGTCCTCCACATCATTTTTTCGCGTGCGCAGCCGAATGTGATAGGTGCTTAGATCATAGGCGTAGGCCCACTTGTGGCTTGGGGTGTGGTGAATGGCTTCTCTTAGCATAAATAGTCGTTTCTCCTCTCCTGTCAAGCGGTTGGCCTAACTAGCCGTGGAGCAAGGATTCCGCTCCGTCAATGTAAACCGTTGTGCCCGTAATATGATGCGAATCATCCGATCCGAGGAACAGGGCAAGCTGGGCGACCTGCTCGGGCGAGCCAGGGCCTTTTTCCAGCGGCTGATCGCCTTCAGGGAAGTTGACCGGAATTTGCACCTCCTCCAAATAGGGCGAGCGTTTCGTGCTTTTATCAATATTCGTCTTAATCGAGCCGGGGCAAATGGCATTAACGCGAATGCGGTAATTGGCCAGCTCCAGCGCCGCCATCTGTGTGAATGCGACCTGGGCCGCCTTCGTGCTGCTGTATGCGCTGAATCCGATATTCGAGAAGACGCGGTTGCCATTAATGGAGCTCGTAATCAAAATGCTGCCGCCCTTTTCCTTAAGCGCGGGAATAGCATGCTTCACAGTTAGAAACGTGCCGTTCAAGTTAATGTTAATCGTCTTGCTCCAATCCTCCAGCTTCATTAGCTCAATGGGAGCCATGGAGCCGTTAATGCCAGCATTGGCATAAACGATGTCGAGCTGGCCCAGCTTGTCTAGCGCGACTTTATATGCCGCTTCGATTGCTTCCTCGCTTGAAATATCGGTCACGGCTGTTGCGCAGGTGACGCCGAAAGCTTCTGCCTCCTGCTTGACTGTGGCGAGCCCATCCTCATTCACATCAAGCAGTGCCAGATTGGCGCCTTCCTTGGCGAACAGCAGTGCCGCCGCACGGCCGATACCGGAGCCGGCTCCGGTGATTAGGGCAGCTTTGCCCGCGAGTCTGCCGCTGCCAGTCTTCGTTTGTTCATTCGCCATTATCGAAACCCTCCCGCAATGTATAATTATGTTCAGGGAACAAACCCTGCAAATTCGTATTCTGTTAAGATGATCTAATTTCTCTTACCCTAAACCCATTGGGTAAACCCAACTATTTCATTTTTTTAAGTGCGTGCTGCACCGTTGTTTACAAGTTGGAAACAAGTTCGATATATTGGCGATGTATAGCTGCATTATGCTAGGTGTTAAAGGGTAATATGGGTTAGACAGACGCGGGGGGGAGCGGTGACGCATGACAGGTCAAATGATAGATAAAAAAATATTGGTCGTGGACGATGAAGCGAGTATCGTCAGCGCCGTTGCATACGCGTTCAGACGCGAGGGCTATTTGGTCGAGACGGCTGGCGATGGGGAAGAGGCGCTGGAGAAAGTCGCTGTTTTCCAGCCGCATGTCATTATTTTGGACGTAATGATGCCGCGCATGAACGGCTATGAAGTATGCCGTAAGCTGGAAAATCGTCATGGCGTCGGCATTATTTTACTCACAGTCAAAAATGACATCGTCGACAAGGTGCTGGGTCTTGAGCTGGGAGCCGACGATTATATGACGAAGCCGTTTGATTTGCGCGAGCTTGTCGCCAGAGCGAAGGCGCTGATGCGGCGCGTCGAGAAGCTGGCTGGACGCGAGGAGGAGTCAGATGTGTATGAGCTGGGCAGCATTCGCTTGCATATGCAGCAGCGGCTCATTACGGCTGGCGGTGCTCCGCTTGAGCTGACGCCGAAGGAATTCGATCTCGCAGCGCTGCTGCTGTCGCATCCCGAACGGGTGTATACCCGTGAGGAGCTGCTTGATCTGGTTTGGGATATGGAATACGCGGGCGGGACGCGCACGGTAGACATTCATATCCAGCGGCTGCGCAAAAAGCTCGGCGATTCGAGCCAGACGCTGCTTCAGACCGTCTATGGCATCGGCTACAAAGCTTCAAAAGCAGGAGCGTCGATAAAAACGAGTGAGCCGGGGCAATCCGGTGAGCCGTCATGAAAATTAGCTTGAAGCTGCGGATGAGCATTGTGCTGGTCGTGCTGCTGGCGCTCACCGTGAGCGTACTGAGCATGATGGTGCAAAGCGGAATCGAGCGCGATCAGCAGGAGCGAACCGAGAAGCTGCTGGCCAAGCAGAGCGAGGTAGCGGCACAATACGTTCGCCAAAGCTTCGCTACTAGCGAACCGCAGCTTGCGCGCGAATCCTTCATGCCCTTAAGAGGGCAGCGGCTCGCTCTCTATATCTCTATGATCAGCGGCATGCAGACGACGCTTTATGACGCGCAGGGCAAAGAAGCCGGCAGCTCCATTCCCGTTGGCGGAGAAAAAGGAGCAAATTTGTCCGATACGCTGCAATACGCCCTTAACGGCAAAATCGCCTATCAAACGGCGGGAGATTCCTTGATTTATTTTGCACCTTTGCAGGGCGAGGACGGATTGCTTGGCGTGGTCAGCTTCCATTACTCGTTGAAAAATGACCATCAGTTCGCCCAGACAATCCGCGAGCTGTTTCAAACCGCGGGCATTATTGCCGTGGTGGCAGGGGCGGCCATGGGCTATGGGTATTTCTATAGGCTTGCGGCTGTCATTTCCCGGCTGAGAAGTGCAGCAGGCAGCATTCGCGAAGGGCGGTATTTGCGGCAAAATCCCGTACGCAGGCGCGATGAGCTGGGCGACTTAAGCCAGGATATTTTTTTCATGAGCAGCGCCATTGAACGGCATATTGAGGAAATGAAGGAGGAGCAGCGCAAGCTTACGCTCGCCATCCTTAAGCTGCAGCAATTGGAGCAGCAGCAGAAGCAATTCATCGGCAATATCAGCCACGAGTTCAAGACGCCGCTTACGTCGATTCGAGCGTATGTGGATTTGCTGGATATGTACCGCGATGATCCGAAGCTCATTGATGAGGCCATTCAAAGCATGGGAAAGGAATCCGGGCGGCTGTACGATATGGTTGAGAAGGTGCTGCATTTGGCGGCGCTGGAAAAGTATGAATTTGAGCAGCAGGCAGAGGTGCTGAAGCTCGATGAGCTGCTGCTGGATTTGTGCACGCGCATGCAGGGCAAGGCGGCAAAATTTGATTTGATGCTGCATACGCAGCTGGAGCCTGCTGTTATCTGGGCGGATCGGGAGAGCCTGATGCAAATATTCATCAACTTAATTGATAATGCCATTAAATATAATCGTCCTGGCGGACAGATTGAGGTTGCGCTGCATGTGGACGGAAATCGGGTCAATGTGGTAGTGCGGGATACGGGCATCGGCATTCCGGCGGAAGCGCATGACAAAATTTTTGAGCCCTTCTATACGGTTAACCGTGATCGTTCCCGTATTTCTGGAGGAACGGGGCTCGGCCTGTCGCTCGTTAAGCAGCTTGCTGAGGCGCAGCAGGGTGAGCTTGTGCTGGTCAGGTCGAGCGAGGATGGAACGACGTTCAAGGTCTATTTTCCGCTATATAACGTTTAATAATGGTTAAAGGTTTACAGGCCCGAAACAAGCTGGAGACGAGGCGGAAACATTCGCTGATTACAATTAGCGCATAGCAATAAGGGAGAGGGGCAATACGAGATGAAACAAACCTATTTTAAATGGATAAATACAGGTGTGGCTGCTTGCTCTGTTGCACTGCTGCTCGCGGGCTGTGGGGACGGTAATGCGCCAGCACGCGAAACGATACAAAAGCCGGATAAAACGATTACTGTCGTCGAGCCGGATCAATCGACCGATACGAAGGTAGCTGTCAGTCAAATTGCCCAAATGGATAGAACGCGGGGGATTAGCTTTATTACCGAGGATCAGCTTGTCACCGTCAAGCGCAATGAGAATGAGCAGAAAATAGCGGTGGAAGGGGAGATGATGTTTCCCAACAACTTGTATGTGCATAATCTGGTGACAAAGCAGGAGGAAGCCTTGTACGAACAGCCTGCCCATCAGGGATTTGCGAAGCCGTCACCGGATGGGAAATATTTATTTTATAAGCTGAATAACGAAGAAAGTGCCCACGGCTATATTATGAATTTGGAGACGAGAAAGTCAGTGGAGCTGGGCAAAGATGTGATCGATACGACAACAGGCATGTGGATGGATGATACGCATGTGCTGTTCATGACGATAGAGGGCAAAGTGATCAAGGCGGGCGTCGATGGCACATTGGAGACGATATACGATAGCGAGCAGAGGATTTTTACGGCGATGCCAGGCGAAGGCGGCATTTATTATGTCGTGAATGAAGTGCTGTATTTTCTTCCTGATGGCAGCAAGCAGGGGGAGAAGCTGGCGACGGACGTCGTCTGGGTCATTCCATCGCCAGAGCGCAAGCAGCTCGCTTTGGTGAAGCGCACCACGAACACGACGCGGACGCTGATGATTACCGATGCAAAGGGCAATGAACCGATTGAGCTGGGCAGCGCGACACAGGTATTTGGCACAAGCTGGTCGCCAGATGGCAAGAAGCTGGCCTACAGCCTGACATCGGAAGGTACTGGCGGCGACAACGGCGTGTTTGTGGCGGATGCCATTAGCGGCGATACGGTGCCGATTAAGCTCGATGTCCAATATTTATCCGACGATCTCGGCTGGAGCCCTTCAGGCAAAAAAATCGTCGCCGCGACTTATTCACAGGAGCAGAACGATTTTATTACGTTTGTGATTACGTTGAAATAGAAATTCAATGAAATCAATATAGTTCTTTTGTCTTATTGGATTAAAATTCGGAGTGAAGTATGATTGGAAAAAAAGGGAGTGATTGGATTTTGAGTAAAAAGTTTATAAGTTTTTTGTTGATTATGACGTTGGTTTTTTCAAATGCTGTTTCAGTAGTATTTGCAGAGAATGCAAATATACATGTGATATCGGATACAACAGAATTTAAGACAGTAGAAGGAGTAGTATTAGGAAATGTCACTACCGTTACCACAATAGAAAGAAGTGAAGGCACGCAGGGTGTTAAGAACGTTATCACAGAGTCTAAAAAATTTAGTCTTTTCCCTGAATATGAGAACAACAAAAATTATACGGAGATATTTTCGGACACTCTAACGGTAAATACGATATTTGCTACTTATGACTACAAGGTTTATATAAACGGGGAGCTAATGGATGATAAAGAGCCTAGCATGGGACTGAGGGCCATTGATAAAGCTGGTATACCATCCGTTTGCCATTATTACAGTAATAATTCAATGACTAGCTATACTTTTGCCTGCTATGAAAGTATGAATTATAATTGGGTGGGTGATCATGCAAAACCTGATCCTGAAGGAAGCAATACTCAGAAGCAAGCTACAGCTTCTAATCAATGGTTTGCTACCGCGAAAAATGGGGTTGATTTGTTCGCTATGCAATTCAGCACGTTTGATGTTGCTTTAATGAGTTTATGGATAGAAGTGGGTGGAACGGTAGCAGCATTATCTTGGAGCGTGATAGGAGCTATTATTGTTGGTGGAGGAACAGCTGCGATACTAGCAGGGGTAGCTGCAAACCAATGGAGTAGTGCAAAGAGTTACTTAGGTAAAGCTTATAGTTATATTGAAAAACTTTAATAAACATTTACGCCAAACGGAATTATTAGAAATAGAGACGTATTATTCGTCTTGAATATAGGCGGTGAATTTTTGCTTAATTTAATTGCGTTAATCTTTTATGTGCTTATTACATTATGGGTTATTGTCAGTATCGTAAAAGCAGGATGGGAGCCTCGAAGAAGAGTAGAAAATATCTTCTTTCTGTTTTCAGGGGGACTCCTTATGTTTGTAACGGCTCCGAATGAGCTTTGGAAAATGATCCTCCCCCTATTCAATCTTGCTCTAATCATAGCCTATCTGATATTTATCTTTGTTTTGAGAAAAAAAGTGTAAGAGCATAAACCATGCATGTCTCGTTTTTAAAATGGATACGCCGAAGCGGGATTTCCTTACTTTCGCATGAAGATTTTTATACCCAAACGATGGTCCTGGCCGCAGAAATATTGACTTAAGGCGCTATAAAGGGTATTATTACACAATCTTGAATACGAACAGTAAGGGTGAAAATCTTGAATTCGAAACTGCAGATTAAGAACGTTATTTTAGCCGACAAAGATCTTGCCTCAGGGTTATATCAGTTCATCATGACACTTAGTGAAGGTTCCAAGGCGCGTTTGTTCTACAGCCAGAAGCCAGTATGGAGATTAACAGGCGTTACGCGGATGCTGAACGTACCTTGTCCATTGTGCCGGAAAGACTACTACTGCAATTGCTTTGAGAAGAACATCGCTCATTTCAATCAGCAGATCATCGAGAAGGATCTTATTCCGGAACCGACGAATAGCTAATACTTGTTTGAAAAAGATTTAAAAAACAGGCACCCCCGCTTCTGGCTGGTGGATGCCTGTTTTTTGTGCTTTACGTCTAAATTTCCTTCGGCGTTTTCAAGCCGAGCAGCTCTAAGCCTTCCTTAAGCACAGCGGCAGCAACCTGCACCAGCTTAAGCTTAACGATCCGCTCGCCAGCGTCCCCGGCAAGTACCTTGTCATGATGGTAAAAACGATTGAACGCCTGCGCGAGCTGGATCAAATATCTGGCGAGAATGGACGGCTCATGCCGCTTGGCAGCGTCACCCAGGGCGGCTGTGTAGCGCAAAAGCATCTTCATCAGCAGCCAGGCATAATCGCCTGTAACATGCTCATAATCGGCAGGCTGAGGGGCAGCAGCCACGTCGCTGCCGGCTGCTTTTGCCAATATCCGCTGCGTTCTGGCGTAAGCATATTGCACGTATGGGCCCGTCTCCCCTTCAAAATTCAGTACATCCTCCAGAACTAAATCGACCGCAAGCATTCTCGTGTTTTTGAGATCCCCGAATACGACGGCGCCAATGCCAACCGCCTCGGCCACCTCAAACTTTCCTGCAAGTGCAGGGTTCTTTTCCTCTATTTTCTGCAAAGCCCGCTGCACCGCTTCATCCAGCACTTCTTCTAGAAACACGACCTTGCCGCGGCGAGTGGACATTTTTTGCCCGTCCAGCTTCATGAGTCCGAAGGGAATATGCTTGCAGGCTGCTGCCCACGCAAAGCCCATTTTTTCAAGCACGAGAAACAGCTGGCGAAAATGCAGCGATTGCTCCGAGCCGACGACGTACAGCAGCTCGCTGCCCCTCATCTCTTCATGGCGATATATCGCGGTCGCTAGGTCACGTGTCGCATAGATGGAGGTGCCGTCGGATTTGCGAATGAGGCAAGGCGGCAGCTCATGCTCATCCAGACGGACGACCTGTGCGCCTTCACTTTCCTCCAGCAGCTGTTGCTCCTGAAGCTGCTGCACGACGGCATCCATTTTATCGTTATAGAAGCTTTCGCCGAGAAAATGGTCAAAGCTCACGCCGAGTCGGTCATACAGCTTGTTGAACTCCTTCAGGCTGTCAGCAATAAACTGGCTCCAGCAGCGAATGGCTTCAGCATCGCCAGCTTCCAGCTTGGCGAACCAGCCGCGCGCCTCATCCTCCAGCTCGGGGTGCTGCTCAGCTTCCTCATGGAAACGCACATACAGCTCCAAATACCCTTTAATGGGATCGGCTGCAAGCTGCTGCTCGTCGCCCCATTTGAGATAGGCGGTAATCATCTTGCCGAACTGCGTGCCCCAATCGCCCAGATGATTGACGCTGACCGTCTCATAGCCAACCTTGTGTAAAATATGATAGAGCGCATTGCCGATCATCGTCGAGCGCAAATGCCCGATGCCGAACGGCTTCGCAATATTGGGCGAAGACATGTCGATAATGACGCGCGCTCCATTCCCAATGGCTGCCTGCATAAGGCTTCCACTTTGCCAATCTGCGATAAGCTGCACTGCGGTCAGCTCCCGATTCCATTTGAAATTCAAATAGGGGCCGGAAGCCTGAACGCTCCAGCTCGCGTCTATCAGCAGGGGCTCAAGCAAAGCAGCGATGTTAGCAGGGCTTTGTTTCATCGTACGGGCCAAAGTAAAGCAGGGGAAAGCAGCATCGCCAAGCTCCTCATCGGGCGGATATTCCAGCAAGGGCCGAATTTCTGCTTCGGGCAGAGCGAGTGCATTAGCCAGAGCCAGCGCAATTTTGTCCATTAACAGCATCATCATCTTCCTCTCCAAAATAAATGTTCAGGCAAGAGCAGAGCAGCACGCAAAAAAGACCCCGTCTCTAAAAATAAGAGACGAGGCCTGTTATCCCCGCGGTACCACTCTTGTTGCCGCCTCCGCACAAAATAAAGGAAGGGCATCTCGCCGTTGTAACGGTGCTGAACCGGACGTCCCTAGCGCGATTACTCGTTTCAGGCCGCCATCTCCCGGGTGCGCTTCACCTAACCGTCCATTGCCGGCTTTCACTGTTCCGGCTCGCTTGAAATGGCGCCTATTTAGGTTACTCTCCCGTTCCTTGATGTTAATTAACAGCTATCATATCGAATCCTTTCAGAAAAATCAATCCGTTTTTAGTCGGCTATTCTTTCTCGGTTACGAGAGACAGGCTCTCAATCGCCTGGCGTATAATCGAGCATGAGCGCTCCATCAGCCGCTGCTCCCGCGTCGTCAGCTTGAGCTCGACGATTTCCTTAACCCCGCTGCGGGCGATAATGGCGGGTACGCCGGCGCATACTTGCCGCTGGCCATATTCGCCGTTTAATATCGCCGATACGGCAATAATGCGATGCTCGTCGTTTAGAATGGAGCGGGTAATATGCGCCAGTGCATTGCCAATGCCAAAGCTGGTCGAGCCTTTGCGCGTATAGATTTCCCAGCCGGCATTGCGGGTCTGCTCAGCGAGCGCTCCGAGCTTCACATGTCCAAAGCGCTCGGGATGCTGAGCCAAAATATGCAGCAGCGGCTTGCCGCCAACCGTCACATGCGACCAAGCGGGAAACTGTGACTCGCCATGCTCCCCAAGCACATAGCCCTGCACGCTGCGGGCATCAACGGGGAAATGCTCGCAGAGCAGCGTCTTGAGCCGCGAGGAATCGATGGACGTTCCGGTGCCAATCACTTGGCAGCGCGGCATGCCGGACAGCTCCCACACGACATACGTCACAATATCCACAGGATTGGCGGCCGCTACAAAAATTCCGCAGAACCCGCTGTTCATAATGCGCGGAATCATCGTTTCATAAATCTCGCGCACCGTATGCAGCACATCCAGCCGATCATCGCTGCCCACTGGATATGCCCCTGCACATAAAAGAATCACATCCACATCTCCGCACTGCTCCAGCGTTCCAGCAGCGACCTTCGTCCGACCATGGACAAAATCCATGCTGTGCGATAAATCGAGCGCCTGTGCGTAGGCCCGGTCGAACGTGCGGTCAATGAGCAGCAGCTCATCGCAAATCGACTGGTTAATTAAGGCATACGCGCAGCTAGAACCGACCTGACCGACACCTACAATGGCGACCTTGCGCCCTTTGTTTGCCATCCTTTTGCATCTCCTCTGCCGTTAACCTCTTTACGCTATTATATGCGGCAGCCAGCCCATCATGTGACGGCCATGTTCATTCCATGTTTGTCTATGTCACATGGATGAAAAAGCGTGAAAATATGCACATTTTTATCTGCCAGCTAGTGGAGGTGCAGGCTCTGTTTTTCAACATATCCACAGAGTTATACACATTATCAACAGTGTTCAAGTTAAGTATTTTCCGCTGCCTCCAATACTTATCCACATGTAAACAGGGAGGATTGTCCACAATGTGCAGGTCGGAAGACCTAAGGTTGAATAGAGATAAACCGCTTATTTTCGTGCATTTACAATCTAACCTTCAGCTGTCATGATAGGGAAAGTATGTGTGGGCAGACAGAGATGGAGGAATGGCATTCATGTGGCTTGTATTATCCTTGCTGGCGGCTACGAGTTTTGGGCTGCGGGGGATTTTGTATCATTGGACGAGCCAGCAGGCGCTTAATCGCAATGCGCTGCTGTGTGGAGTATTTTTCTCGGGAGCGCTGATTACACTTGTTTGTACGCTGGCAACAGGGTCGGCTTTCACCGTTTCATCGCTCATTGGGGTGCAGATGGGGCTGCTCTCTTTCGGGGCAAATGCGAGCATGTTCAAGGGCTTTGCCGTGGGCAAAGCTTCTATTGTTGCGATTTTGACCGCACTGCCTTCGGCGATTGTTGTCGTTGTCGCCTTCGCGGTATGGGGCGAGACGCTGAATATGGCGCAGCTAAGCTCCTTTATTATCATTATCGCGGGTATATTGCTGGTGCGTTATTCCAATGATATTACCCGTGGCAATTTGCAAGGAGCGCAATGGGGGCTGCTGGCCATGCTGCTGTTTGCCGGAAACGATCTGTCGGGAAAATGGTCGACGCTGATGGATGCGCCGTTGTTTCCGACGCTTGTCTGCATGTTCAGCAGCGGATCGATCTGCTTTGGGCTTTGGTGGCTGCGCGATATGCGCTCGATGCGTTTTGCTGCCCTGGCAGCAGGCCAAGCTGCGCAAGAAATAGCCGCTGGGTCCGCTGCAATGGCGGTTACTCCTGCAAATGCTGGTTTCACGGGTGGCGCTAGAAACGGGAATACGAGTCAAAACGCTAAGCCAATCGCAGCTGCTGAAGCTAAAGCAGGCAATTCAGCAGGCTTGGTGATCAAAAGGAGCTGGAGCTTCCGCCGCACGTTTTCCGTCGGGATGGCAGTCGGCATTACCAATGCGGTTGGCATGATGTTTATTGTGACGGCTTTTGATGTGGGGAAGGCGGGACTGGTGTCGGCGGTAACGGCGCTTAATGTACTGATTGTGCTGCTGTATACACGCTTTGTCGTCAAGGAGCGCTTCTCCAAATTGGAGACGATCGGGATATCTACTGCCTTTGCAGGCATTCTGCTTATGCGTTTGTATGGTTCATAAAGCGGAGCAGCCCGCGCTGAATACAGGCGAGTTAAGTACGAAACGTCTATAACTTTAGAAAACTCAGTGAAAGTGTTATAATACAACCGTTCACTTATTTTAATTAACGGGAGGTTTCACTTACTATGAAAGATTTTGAATTGTACAACCCTACCAAGCTCGTATTCGGAGCAGGGAAGGTACAGCAGCTTGGAGAGCTGGTCAAGCCATACGGGACGCAAGTTCTGCTCGTATACGGTGGCGGAAGCATCAAGCGTTCGGGGCTTTATGACGAAGTGATTTCCCAATTAAATAGCATTGGCGCAACCGTTCATGAACTGTCTGGCGTGGAGCCGAATCCACGTCTGACGACGATTAATAAAGGCATCGACATTTGCCGCAGTGAAAAAATCGAATTTGTGCTCGCCGTTGGCGGCGGCAGCGTGCTGGATGCTTCCAAGGCGATTGCAGCTGGGGCGCTCTATGAAGGCGACGTATGGGATTTCACGATCCGTAAAGCGGTCATCCAAGAGGCCTTGCCTATCGGCACCGTGCTGACGCTTGCTGCTACTGGCTCGGAAATGAACGGCAACGCGGTTATTTCCAACTGGGAAACACAGCAAAAACGCGGTCTTGGCAGCAAGCTTGTCTATCCGAAGTTTTCGATTCTTGATCCGAAGCTGACGTATTCCGTACCGAAGGATCAGACAGCGAACGGCATCGTCGACATTATGTCTCATGTGTTCGAGCAATATTTCTCCCTGACGACCGATACGCCGCTGCAGGAGCGCTTCGCTGAATCGATTTTGCAAACCGTTATTGAAAACGGTGAAAAAGCAATCGAAAATGGCTCTGACTATGACGCCAGAGCGAACTTGCTGCTTGCCGGCACCTTTGCGCTCAACGGCACGCTGCCGATTGGCGTTGTGACGGACTGGGCGTCGCATGGCATTGAGCATGAGGTAAGTGCGATTTATGATATCGCCCATGGCGCAGGGCTTGCGATCATCTTCCCGAACTGGATGAAGCATGTGTATCAAGAGCGTATCGACCGCTTCGTGCAATACGCAGTACGGGTATGGGGCATCGACCCGAGCGGCAAATCCGATGAGGAAGTGGCGCTTGCGGGTATTGAAGCGACACGCGCCTACTTTACGCGCATTGGCGCGCCTGCAACACTCGGCGAGCTGGGCATTAACGGCGAGAACATCGACCGGATGGCGGCGGAAGCGACCGTATTCGGCCCAATCGGCTCCTTCAAGAGCCTGGACAAGGAAGCAGTCAAGAGCATCTTGACGGCGAGCTTGTAAGTCAGGCAGCTTTCTAGAAGCATTCAGGTACTGCTGCGCAAGCAGCACGCCTGAATGCTTTTTTTCTGGCCAGCGATAGACCCAATTATTCTCGAATGCTTGTAATTTCAATGATGAAATAGAAAATCTCTATTATCCGTGCTGTTGACCGCTGCATATATGGAGTGATAAGTTAAATTCATATAAAATAATCGGAATAATCGGATATTTGAGGAGGCTTTTTCATATGGGAGATCAAGCAGCAGCGTATCGTTTTGCCCGCAACTTGCCCGCACGATCGATTGGTGGAACGAAGGTGACGGATCCGCAGCATGTTCATTTGTCCTATGGTTTTCCAGCAACGGATTTGCTGCCGGTTGAGGAGCTGCAAGCAGCGGCGGAGAAAGCGCTGAAATGGGACAGGGCGGATGCGCTCCATTATTCGGGAGCGAAGGGACCAGCCCGTGTCAGGGATTGGGTGCTGGCACGTTCCCGCAAGTTCGGCATTCATGCCGGGGCGGAAAACTTTATTCCGACCTTTGGCGCCATTCAAGGCATTGATCTGACTGCGCGAATTTTGCTTAACCCGGGAGATGAGGCTTGGGTAGAAGCGCCAACCTTCTTTAATGGCCTGCAGGCTTTCCGTGCAGCGGGTGCCGTCATCAGGTCAATCCCCGTTGATGAGCAGGGGCTTCAGGTCGAGCTGCTGGAGGCGGCTTTGAAGCAGGCGGCTGAGCGCAATGAGCCGATACCGAAGCTGCTGTATTGCATGCCGAACTATCATAATCCGACGGGCGTCAGCCTGTCGCTTGAGCGCAGGCAAAGGCTAGCGGAGCTGGCGGTGGCCTACAATTTCCTCATCCTTGAGGATGATGCTTATGCCGAGCTGAATATTAGCGGTGATACGCTTCCTGCGATCTATTCGTTTGCGCCGGAGCAGGTCATCTACGTCAGTACGTTCTCGAAGACGCTGGGTCCTGGGCTGCGCCTTGGCTGGGCAATTGCCGCACCGGAGGTCATTTCGCATATGGCGACGCTGTCGCTGGGAAGCCAGCTCAATCCTTTTACCCAAGAGGTAGTCGGCGAATTGCTGCAGCATTATGGGTTCGATGAGCAGGTTGAAAAGCTGACCGAGCGGTATAGGACGCAGCGAGATACGATGATTCGAGCGCTCAAAAGGGAGTTTGCGGAGCATGTTGTGGTGCAGGTGCCAGCTGGCGGATTTTTCGTCTGGGTGACGTTTGATGAGCAGGTAGATGTGAGGCAGTTTGCGCCAGCTGCACTGGCGAAGGGGGTCAGCTTTGTGGCAGGCAATGCTTTTTTCGCCGATGGGCAGGGCTCGCATCATTTGCGGCTATGCTTCAGCTTTTGCATCCCGGAGCAGATCGAGCGCGGCATTAAGGCGTTGGCAGAAGCTTATTTTGAAGCTTTGCAAGGCCGAGCAGCGCAGCAAGCTGTTACTGAGCTGCAAGCCTAGAACCGAGCCTAGCTGGCGATCCGCAGCATCTTGAGATCCACCTTGTCGATTCCCAACCTAAAGCGCGAAGCCTCGCCGTCAGCAGAAAATCTGCGGGGTGAAGCTTCGCGCTTTTTATATAATCCATCTGTTCCTTTGAGAGGACTAGCTAGAGTAAATCGAGCAGTAGGTACGGCTGAAATTGCGAGCAAGCAAGTCCTCTTTTCGAATGAAAAAATGAATGACGCCAGCATTTTGCCACTGAAAGCTGACCCGTTCATTGCTGTCAATTTCCAGCAGCATAATCATATCCTCGATTTCCGCTTCGGCACGCTCTCGGCTTTTGCCAAGCATGTCCGCCAAATGCTTCATCGCCTTCTCGCTGTCATACTCGGCCGTCTTATCCGCCAAAATGAATAGCGCCGCTTCCAACTCGGCGTCATGATGCTGCCCGGCCGGATAGCCGAACATCGTTCCCCAATTGGTTTTGCGATCCCCCTGCATCTCGGCGGCAAGCTCAAAATAGCGGTCTGTCGAGCCTTCCTCAAAATCAATGACCTCATAATCCACATAAGGCATGTTCGGCAGCTCAACCGCTGAAACAGCTGCCGCTTTGTAAGGTTGAAACGACGTTTTATATATATCCTCAAGAATCGTTGCTGTCCCGGGATGGCGGAAAGCAAGCTGCTCAGGGTACTCAACAAAAATAATGCGATGCTCGATGTTCGCAGCACCTTCGTCCATGCCGCAAAAGAAATACAGCATCCCGGTTTCCGGCAGCCAGCCCTGCCTGCTTGCAGGCGCTATGTCCGCCAAATTCAATTGGACGAGCGGGGTCATCAGCTTGCCGGACGCATCCGTTGGCCATTCCATCGCCTGCGGAAGATCCGGATAGCCGCCGACGCGGGAGTTGCCAATCTTTTCATATAAATCAGGCTCTATTGCAGACAGCTTCACTGTGCTGCGGGCTTGCGGGAGCAATTTTTCGGCAGCGGGAGCAAGATGATGCTCGTTCAGCAGCTGCTCTAGCGCGTGTGACAGCTGTTCGTTAAGGTGATTGGACATAAGCATGAACACTCCATTCTGGAATTAGGTTAGTCGTCATAAACCATGTCGTATTGAACCATTACCCCGCTGCGAGGAAAGCTTACCAAAATCGTATGGCACGATAGATAGAGTTTGCGAATAAAAGGGTATATTTCCCTATGTAATGTTTTACCTGAATCAAAGTACGATAGAAATAAGGGGCTGATAGTCAGATGGAAGAATTGAAAAGCTGGAGTAAAGCTTGGAATGTCGAAACGTTAACCAATTCGGTTGGTCAAGTGACCCTATTGAAGCATCCGGGCGGCATCTCTCCAAAAGGAGCCATTGCCGCTCCAAAGGGCGGCACGGTGATTGCGGCATATGCCTATCATGACGATCAAAACGGACTTTATGATGTCGTCTATATCCATGTGGATGGAAGCGGCACTATTCTCGATACGCAGCATGAGCAGGAGGGCGTTTTGCCTGAGCTGTTCCATAGCCCGGATGGCGGGGTTTGGGTTTCACTTGGAACGACACATGGCAAGGAGCTTGATATAGCGCTGCCGCTATACGGGCGGAGCGAGCATGCTGCTCCGAAGGGTAGCCGTCCTTTTCCGGGGAAATATGCCGCTGCGGCCGGGACGTTGGCCTGGTTTCACGATGAGGATTGGTTCAGCGATAAGAAGCCGGATCGCCTGCTGCGGCTGGAATTTGCGGACGGCAGCATCCAGTCAAGCAAGGTCATTAAGCTGCCGATGCCCAAAAACAATAAAATCTCCCTTGATTCGGAGGGCAGGCTTGGGCTGCTCGCTGTCCTGCATCAAGAGGAGGAACTGCTGCACCGTACGCTAGATGAGCAAGGGAATGTGATTGAAGAACGCCGTTTGAGTGGGTTCGAGGCGGACATGCTGCAGGTGCTGGAGCTGGGAAGCGAACGGGATATGAGGGTTATTTTTACGATGGGAAATGTGCTGAATCTCGGTGTTGTTGCGCCGGATGGGCGGCGGGAGAAGCATGCGCTGTTTGAACTTCAAAGCCCGTTTTACAGCATGTGGGAGCCTGTTCGTCTTGCAGACGGGACGGATATTATCCGCTTTACTTTTGAAGAGGGCAACGGGTGGGCGATTGTGCAAAATAAGGAGCTGCGCGCGATTTTTACGCATAGCGGAGAACGCGGCTACACGAATCAGCTGACAGGCGAGCTGCTGCCTATTCCAGCCAGCCAATCGCTCGTATTAAACGATATTTGCCGCGTCAGCGATCAGGCTTATCGGGTCATTATTTATTCGATGATGAATGGTGCGGCCAAAGCCCAGCAGCTGTTTTTAGCGCAATTGGAGCTGTAGGAGTTGTAGGAGCTGAGAAAAAGGAAAGAGGCGCATAGTAGAGCTATAAAGTTATAGAGCTATAGAGCGCTGAAATGGACAAGCGGAAGGATGGAGAAGCGATGAGCGTCATCACATATATGGAGGAAATCAAGGAGCTGCTCAAGGAGGAACTGCCGGAACTGGTGGCATCCTTGAACGCTCCTGCAACGGAAGCGGAAATTGCCCAAGTGGAGTCGCGGCTGGGCCATTCTTTCCCTGACGAGCTGCGGAGCTTGTATTTGCTGCATAACGGCGAGGAGAGTGAGGGGCCGGGCCTGTTCATGGGGCTTAGGTTTCTGTCCTTGGAGGAGCTTGCGTCGCAGTGGCAGGTGTGGGCGGATTTGGAGGCGGACTTTGGTGAGGAAAGCGGTCATTATTCCGTTCCGCTTGGCTGGATAGAGGAGCGATACATCAATCGCGGCTGGCTGCCGATCAGCGAGGATGGCGGAGGCAATCATCTCGGTGTAGATATGGCGCCTGCGCCGAGCGGCGTGACGGGCCAGATCATTAATTTTGGCCGGGATGAGGAGACGAAATATGTGATTGCTCTAACGCTCGGCGAGCTGCTGAAATTTATTCGGGATACGATCAAGGAAGGGCAGTTCAACATCAATCGGGATGAGGAGTGGGTATTCTGGAACTATGGGCGGGAAGAGGGCGGACATTTCCATGACGCCGTGCGAGCTTTGCCGCTGCCACTGGGGCGTTCAGCTCTAGAAGCTGGTTTGAGTGGACCTGAAGGGGCTGGAGCAGTGGGAGCCAATTTGGCAGAGCAGCTGGAGCGCTTGCTGGATGCCAGCTGGCTGGCGCGTATTAGGGAAAAGTCGGGCTCGGTCGCTGCCTTTTTGACGGCGAAGCAGCTTTATTTTATAAAGGAGGGGCTGACGGATGCGGAGCCCTTCGCGTATTGCGGCGAGGTGAGGGAGCTGGTGTTAAGCGCCAATGAAATTAGCGATGCTGCGCCGCTCAGCGGCTGTACGCAGCTTAAGGTGCTGTACATTGGCGGCAATCCAATTATGGATGTGAGCGCGCTGTCGGAGCTTGCTTATTTGCAGGAGCTGTATTTGACGGGAACTGGTGTCGTGGATATTTCCCCACTGGCTAAGCTGCCAAAGCTTAAAAAGCTGGAGGCTGAAAATGTGCCGATTGTCGATTTTTCACCCCTATCCCAGTCCAAAAGCCTGCGCAGTCTCGCCGTCTCAAACATCAATGGGGAGCAGCTCCGTGCGATCTGTGAACTGGAGCAGCTGCAGGAGCTTTCGATACAAGGCTTTGCTGATGGCATGGCCAAGCAGCATATCGGTCTGCTCAGCAAGCTGAAAAAGCTGAAGTCGCTCCAGTTGAAGCAGCTGGAGCTGGATGATCTCACTTTCGCAGCGCAGCTCTCCAAGCTGGAAAGCTTGAAGCTGAAGGATACGTCCGTTACGGACGTGTCGGCTGTAGCCGCGTGTAAAAGTTTGAAGGAGCTCGAGCTGAATGGCTGTGAGCAGCTCGGCCAGTTGGAGGCGGTGGCGAAATCGGCCTCGCTGCAGCAATTCGCCGGCAGCTTCGCACAATTTAATGTGCTGAAGGATCTTTTTGTGCAAAAGGTAGATATGAGCAAAATGATCGGCAGCATGACGAAAGAAGAAGAGGAAATTTGGCTGGCATATAATAGGGCATAGGGTTCCACAGCGAGCGCAATGCCACCATGCTGGACACAATGCCACCATATCGGGCACAAGTGTAATAGCTAGAATGAACTTAAGCATAATGTGATCACATAGCGCGGTTGCAGCCAAGTGAGCTTTTTGGCGGCAGCCGCTGTTTCATTTTAAGAATATAACTGTTTTATCAGGGAATCATCCCATAATTGCACTTCTATATATCTTTCCGGACCTTTGTCTCCTTGGGCATTCCATGCTTGGGGCAGATCGTATTTGGTTAGGATATCGGCAATCTCACTGAGCGTATAGACTTGACCACGATAGGGCTTTCCGTCATTGTATCTCATTGCAGGAAATAAATCGCCATATGTAAAGCTAAGGATATCAGGTTCAAAGTCAGACATGGAAAAGAGAATCACTTTGCCTTGTGGATACCAATCCAGAAGCCAGGGGCACTCTCCAAGAGTCATGTAGTGAGGAAAATTTTGCAAAGGCCTGCCTCCCTTAACTACGAATAATTCTCTTGCCCTCCATTCAAGTTGACGCCTAATATCCATGTAATCCTTGGAACGTTTACTTGCAAATCCCCTTTGCTGAGATCGAATTTGTTGAAGAACCTTTTCAGCCTCCTGAGGTTCTAGAGCGGATAGATTGCGAAATGGGCCAGTAGATTCATCGTAATAATGATACAGCTTCATTTTCATTTTCATCTTGGTTCACCTCGCCTATTCCTCATTTAAATAGCTGGATTAAGCATTAATATATCAAATTTATGGAAGGAAATCGTTCTAGAGTATGCAAAAAAAAGGACTCGCCTGCTGTAACTTGCTTAACGCATATTTGAGGCCAATCACCTCTGACAATTCAAGGCTTAAGGAACCGCAGCATGGGATTGTTGCCGAGACCTCGAAGTTCGGAACGTCCCTCCTTTTTTGGAGGACTGAGGTTCCGTTATTTTGGCTTTTGATCTGATTTCAGGCCGTAAGCGGACAGGAGATCCGTTATTGCCCTCATTCTCCAGTCAAAGAGGCCATTTTCAGCGCATTAGCGTCTCCTGAGTCCGCGGCCTATGTCAAAATCTATGATTCTATGGAAATAGCGTCTCCTGAGTCCGCAGCCAGTGCCATAATCCCAGATTCTGATGAAATAGCGGCTGCTGTGTCCAGTAAATCTATTTTTGTACGGTAAGCAAATCCCTGAAACGGAAAGGATGAAGCTATACTTCGGTACGTTGGTTCACATTCATGAGGGGGATCATTGCCGATAGAAGAGGGGGTATATTTGACGCTGCCTTTTATTCAGATCAAATCTAAATCTGATCCAAATCTGCTCAAGACCTGCTCAAGACCTGATTTGGACCTGCTCAGGATCTGATCTGCATCTAATCTGCATCTAATCTGGCTGGCTTATCTTTGCTTAAACAGCCTAATATGCGCCAGCCACTTTCTTTTTCAAAGCCCCTTGACAGTCGATTACTCTAATGTTAGAGTAATTATATTCTAATATTAGATTAAATAATTTAAGAATAAAAAACGACTAGTGGGGGAATTAAAATGAGTATCGTATCTATTGTCATTCAAGTGTTGTTGGGAATGGGTTTTCTAATGTTTGGTTTTATGAAGCTGGGCTCGAAGCAAATGGTCGATGAGTTTAAGCGTTACGGCTTGCCTTCGGGTGTTCGACTGTTCACAGGCTTGGCTGAAATTGCAGCGGCGGCTCTTGTTGTGGCGGGTATTTGGTACAGCAGTCTGGCTGCTTGGGGTGGCCTGATCATCGTGGTTATTATGGCAGGGGCTGTCGCGACACACCTTAAGGTCAAAGACCCGGGCTCGAAAATCGGCATGCCGCTCGTATTGCTAGTGCTTGGTTTGGTCGTATTGCTGCTCAACTGGAGCGCATTGGCGGGCTAATAATGTAATGGGCGTAACTGATTCGTTAACGCTATTACATTTTCATTCTTATAAAGGAGATGCATTCAAATGAAAATTCGGGTTGTAAGTCCAGACGAGCAGGGCAAAGGCGAATTTGACGGTGGCAAAATAAAAGAGCAGAAGCCAATCGGCTTTTCTGGCGAGGGCTCTATTTTTAACCGGCTTGGCCCTTTGTTTTATTGGGCATGGGCCCATATTGAGGAAGCGGGCGAAATTGGCGAGCATCCTCATAAGGGCTTTGAAATTTTAACGTATGTGCTGGAAGGCAAGAGCTCCCATCGGGACTCGCTTGGCACACAAAGCGTGGTGAGTGAAGGCGGCGTTCAGGTGATGCAGACCGGCTCCGGGATGTGGCATGCAGAAGGCTCGGACGGCCCGGCAGAGCTGTTCCAAATTTGGCTGGAGCCGCATCTAAGCAAGGCGGTGAAACGAGAGCCGATATATGCGAAATATACGCATGAGCAATTTCCTCGTACATCCGAGAACGGGGTATCGGTTAAAACGATTTTGGGCGGGCAATCGCCAATTGAGCTCGTAGCCGATGCTGCAATGGTCGAGGTGGAACTGGAAGCTGGAGCATCGCATACGTACAGCTATTCGCTGGGACGAAGCCGCATTGCGGGCATTTTGGCGATCAGAGGGGACGGCATGCTTGCAGGCGAGCAGGAGATTTCATTTGCAAATAAAGATTTTATAGTGGTACAGTCAGAGGATGGCGGAGAAATTCGTATCAGTAATCAAGGTCAGGCGTTGCTGCGTTTCAGCATTATTGATGTTCCGGCCGAGGTAGATTATCCGCTGTACAACAAACCGCGATAACGGGTTTATTTTAGACGGGAAAGGAGGTTGGGTATATATGTATCAAGCCGATGAGCGCACCGAGCTGGACTTGCGGCTGTTCCGAGTTTGGAGCAAAGCTACTATGGCTGTATTTGGAAATGTCAAAAAAGACATCGCAAGCCACGGCGTTGAGCCGGAGCAATTCATTATTCTTGAGCTATTATACAGCAAGGGGCCACAGCCGATTACGAAAATCAGCGAAACCTTCTCCATTCCAACCGGAAGCATCACTTATGTCGTAGACAAGCTGGAGAAAAAAGGGTACGTCAAGCGGCATCCCAGCCCGACCGATCGAAGGGCTTCCAATGCCGCGCTTACCGAATCGGGCACACAGCTGTTTAATGAAATTTTTCCCAAGCATGCGGAGATGATTTCACGCAGCATGTCCTTCATTGATGATTCGGAGAAAGAGCTGCTGATCCAGCTGCTCAAAAAAATCGGGCTTGGCGCAGAACAGCTAAGCTGATGCTTGAATAACGGCAGAGCTGTTTCCGTCTAATATCGGGAATGCCTCTGCCGTTATTTTATAGCTTAAACCATTGAACGGATAGTTTCGATCGCTGGAGTAAATGCCAATAGCCCCGCATGATTATGAAGGCAAGCTTCATGATCATGCGGGGCTATTTTTCATAGGCGCATTAAGCGGGGCTTAGTTCAAGCTCATCATTATCGTTGCTGTTAAACACATCGCGATCCAGCTCGCCTTCGGCTTGGGCGACGAGCACGGAAGTGACCGTCGTTCCCGTTGCATTGACGGCTGTGCGGCCCATATCAATAAGCGATTCGACAGCGACAACAAGCGCAAGTCCTTCCAGCGGCAGGCCAACGGCAGTGAGCACGACCGTTGTCGAGATGGAAGCAGGGCCTGGCACGCCAGCAACGCCGATCGACGAAATGACGCTGACGAGCACGATCAGGATGTATTCGGTAACGCCGAGCGGAATGCTATAAATATGCGAAACGAATACGGCGACCACTGCCGGCCATACGCCGCCACAGCCGTTAAAATTCATCGTGGCTCCGAGCGGAGCGACGAAGCTGGCAACTTTAGGCGATACGCCGAGGCGCTTCGTAATGACCTCCAGATTGATTGGCAAGGTCGCATAGCTGCTGCGCGTCGTGAAGGCAACTGCAATCGTCGGATAAGCCTTTTTGAAAAAACGCAGCGGATTCAGCTTGGCGACGAAGGAAATCAGTCCGCCAAATACGAGCACGAAATGCAAAATCAACGCAATGTAGGTGACGATAATGAGCATGCCGAGCGGCTTCAGCGTTTCAAGGCCATATCTGGCAGCCATCACAGCTATTAGCGCATAAACACCGTATGGCGTGAAGCGAAGCACGAATTTGACGACCTGATGCAGCACCTCGGTGAGCGAGGCGAACAGCGCTTTAACGGGCTGAACGGCATCGGGCTTCTTCGCGCCAACCTTGACGATCGCAATAGCGATGAAGATGGCGAAGATTAGCACCGGAAGCACCTTGCCGGTTGCGGCTTCATTAATCGGATTGGAAGGCACCTGGTCCAAAATAACCTGGAAGAAGCTCGGCACCTCTCTAGCCTCAAAGCCTTCAGGCGAAGTGGCTTCAAAAGTACCGGCCGGATTCAGGGCTACAGCGACGAGCAGGCCGATAATAGCGGCGACACCCGTAGTAGCGAGAAACCACGACACGGTCTTGATGCCGATTTTTTTCAGGAAAGCGATATTGGTGATGGAAATAATACTGTTCACGACGAGCACAAAGACGAGCGGAATAACGATCATGCGAATCAAGCTAATATAGATGGAGCCGATGGTGCCAACCCCTTCAAATTGCAGCTCGAATTTATTGAAAATAATGCCGGCGACAAGTCCAAGGCCAAGCGCCAGCAGCACCCTCGTGCCGAAGCCTACGCGTTTCTTCGCCAAATAATAAAGCACGGCGAGAATGACTGCCGATATGAGCAGCGTAAGCCAGTTGTTCTGAAAAGCGGATACTAAATTGTTCTCCATTGCCAACATCCCTTCTGCTATGACGAGTAAGAATAATATATAATTCCTACCTGTTTACTAAGTATTAGAGTACGAAATGTAATATAGCATTCACCTTTCACCCCTGTCAATTATAAATTTGGTAAAAAAAGAGGGAAACCGCTTACTTGCGGCTTCCCTCTTATAATGGGGTTTACGCTTGATCGGCTGGCGTCGCTTTTTTATAAGCGGCCGGCGTTTGTCCGGTGACTTTTTTAAACATGCGGTGAAAATGGGGCAGGCTCTCAAAGCCGCAGGCTTCGGCAATGAGACGAACGTTCTCGTCGCTTGCCAGCAGCAGCTCCTTGGCGCGAATAATGCGCTTTGCCGTCACATAGTCGGTGACATTCATGCCGGTGAGCTGCTTAAACACGCGGGAGAAATGGGCCGGCGTGACCGCCGCCATTTGCGCCAATACGGACAAGCCGAGCGGGCTCTCGGGATGCTCATCGATATAGTGAAGGATGTTCCGCATCCATAGCGGGCCGATCAACGGGCTATCCGCCTTGGCATATTCGCGGCTGCTCGCAATAATCCGGCGGTTCATCAGCAGCAATATATGCTCCAGCTGCAGCAATATCGCCTGCCGATAGCCGGGCTGCTGATCACGGAGCTCAAGCTCTAGCTCATCAATGAGCCGCTCCAGCTTAAGCTGCTCCTGCATAGTCGGCTCAAATTTGTAGCGTTTATGCTTTTTGGCATGGTCGAAGCAGCGCAAATAAGAGAAGCTGTCCCCGAACGACGCGGTTTGGACGAATAAGGTGCTGAAGAAAATCGCCGTCGACGTCACCGGCTCCTCCTTGTCGGGAAACGAGCGATGTATCGTATTGCCCGGGATAATGAATAAATCGCCAGGCTTCATATCGTAAAAGGTTTGGTCGATAAAAAAAGTGCCCTTGCCCTCATAAATGTAGACGAGCTCATACCAGTCATGCAGATGATCAGGCAGCTCCGTCTGCCAATGCTTGCGGTCACGGTAGACGAAATCGAAAGGGAATGAGCTGCCAACCTCGAACGGCTTGCGAAACGGCTTCATAAGCGAAACGACTCCTCCTTGCGCCAGTCTAGGCCAAGCGCGTTATGTTTCTATAGTCCAGCATAGCAAAAATCAAAATACAGTACAAATATGCAGGAATACGTTATTTTTAATATCATTATTGGCATTTATAATAAGAGCAAAGGGATAAACAGCAGTGGGCGCAGGTTTCGGCATTAGAGCGGCTGCTGCTTTGAAAACGTTAACAATTACACGTTCATTTTAAAATATAGGAAAGGATATGATTTCGCCATCCTTTCTCTATATTTCTTGGACTGAAACGCGCTGCGCCGCCAAAGGACGGCGAAAGCCGTTTCACCTTGTGTGAAAATATCGTTTTATAGGGGGCAGCAACGATGAGGATTGATGCGCATCAGCATTATTGGGCAATTGAGCGGGGCGATTACGGCTGGATTACAGCAGAGGTTCCCGTGCTTTACCGCGATTATGGGCCGGAGCACTTGCAGCCGAGCCTGAATCGGCATGGCATTAGCCATACAATTGCGGTCCAAGCCGCTCCAACGCTGGCAGAGACCGATTATTTACTCGCCTTAAGCGACCGCACGGAGTCGATTGCTGGGGTTGTCGGCTTTCTCGATTTGTTCGATCCCGAGCATTTAAGCCACTTTGCACGATTTGAACGTCATCAGCGGTTCGTGGGGTTCCGCGTGATGATTCAAGAGCTGCAGGATGCGGGTGTGATTTTACAGCAGACGTTCGTTGAGGCGCTGAAGGAGTATGAGCAGCGGGATACGCCTATTGACCTGCTCCTCACCTCGCATCAGCTTGATTCGCTCGTTCAGGTTATGAAGCAGGTGCCGAATTTGCGCGGTGTTATTGATCATTTGGCGAAGCCGCGGATCGCTGCGGGCGAGCTTGACCCTTGGCGCAGCCAGCTGACGGAGCTGGCGCGTTATCCGAAGCTGTATTGCAAGCTGTCAGGAATGGTTACAGAGGCGAGCCACGACAGCTGGCGGCCAGAGCATTTTATCGCGTATATTCGCCATGTGCTGGAGGCTTTCGGACCGGACCGAGTCATGTTTGGCAGTGATTGGCCGGTGTGTCTGCTGGCGGCGGGCTATGATGAGGTTGTGGATGTGCTGGAGCAGGCGCTGCCAGCCTCATGGGGAGATGCGGAGCGAAGCAAGCTGTTCGGACTAAATGCAAAGGAGTTTTATAAACTATGAGCCAGTTAAATAAGACGCTTTTGGGACAGGAAGACCATGAACGCTATGAGGCGGTTCAAGCAGGCAAAATAACGGTGCTGCAAATCGGCGAAGGCAACTTTTTGCGCGGCTTTGCGGATTGGATGCTTCAGGAATGCCATAAGCAGGGGCTGTTCGGCGGCGGAGTCGCGGTGACGCAGCCGCGTCCAGGCGGCAAGCCGAAAATTGACGCTTTGGCCAAGCAGGACGGCCTTTATACGCTGGTCATTCGCGGATTGGAAAATGGTGAGGCTGTTGAGCGCAAGGAAGTTGTCACCGTTTTTGCAAAGGCATTTGATCCCTATTCGGAATGGGAGTCGCTAGTGAAGCTTGCGGAAAGCAAGGATTTGCGTTTCGTCGTCTCCAACACGACAGAGGCGGGACTTGCCTACAGGCCGGAGCCGCTGCTGGAAGGCCAGCCGATTCAGTCTTACCCGGGCAAGCTTGCTTATTTGCTGTATCGCCGTTTTCTCGCTTTCGAAGGCGCTGCGGACAGCGGGTTGATCTGCCTGCCTTGCGAGCTGCTGGAACGCAATGGCGACGAGCTGAAAGCTTGTGTGCTGCGCTATAGCGAGGATTGGGGCTTCCCGCAGGCGTTCAATGAATGGGTAAAGCAGGATAACCGCTTCCTGAACTCGCTTGTAGACCGAATCGTGACGGGCTACCCTGATGAGCAGCAGGCGCAGCAATGGTTTGCGGAGTGGGGCTATGAGGACCCGATGCTGACGACAGCGGAGCCGTACCATTTTTGGGCGATTGAGGCGGAGCCGGAGCTGGATAAGCAGCTGCCACTGCGCAGCGCAGGGCTGAATGTGCATTTTGTGGAGGATTTGAAGCCATTTCAGCTGCGGAAGGTGCGGATACTGAATGGCGCCCATACGCTGATGACGCCGCTTGCGCTCGTCCATGGGCTGGAGCAGGTACGCGAGGTAATGGAGCATGCGGAGTTTGGCCCCTACGTTCGTGAAGCCGTAGAGAAGGAGATTATTCCGGCACTGCCACTGCCCGAGGGCGAGCTGAAAGATTATGCCGCTGCGGTCTATGAGCGCTTTCTCAATCCGTTCATTCGCCACCGGCTTGCAGATATTGCGATGAACAGCATCAGCAAGTTCAAGGTTAGACTGCTGCCATCGCTGCTGGATTACGCGGATCGCGGCCAGCCAGTGCCAGCACGGCTGGTGCGCGCTTTTGCCGGATTGCTGCGCTACTATAAGGTAGAGAGTGATGGCGCAGGCGCATATACAGGTACGGATTTGCTCGGCAATGTGTATACCGTACGCGACGATGCTGTAGCATTAGCGGAGCTTGCAGCGGCGTGGGCTTCGGAAGGAACGGGTCAAGGCGCAGCAGCAGCGGGCTCGGCACAAGCGCAAGCAGAGCGGCTGCTGGCCTTAAGCGAGCTATGGGGACGCGACTTGCAGGCAGTACCAGGCTTGGTGGAAGCGGTAGCTTCGCAATTAGAGGAACTGGAGCGTGGTCAGCATGAATAACTGGGTTCGGCTTAATGAGAAGGATCAGGTCGTTATTGCGCTTACGCCGCTTTCCCAAGGGGATAAGCTGGCGCTTGAAAACGGCAGGGAGCTGGAGCTGCTCGAGGATGTGCCCAAAGGGCATAAAATTGCTTCGATGCCAATTCCACAGGACGCGCATGTGCTCAAGTTTGGCTATTCCATCGGCATCGCCAAGTTGGATATTCCGGCAGGCAGCTGGGTGCATACGCATAATATTGGAACCGGGCTGAAAGGCTTTCTGGAATATTCGTATGATCCGGCCAAGGGCCGCAAGGAATCGGCAGCGCCAGCTGCGAGCTCGGCGAATCGTGCCAACCAGACGTTTCAAGGGTATGTGCGGGATGGCGGCGAGGTCGGCATTCGCAATGAAATTTGGATTATTAATACGGTCGGCTGCATTAACAAAACCTGTGAAATCGTAGCGCGGCGGGCTGATGCGATGTATGCGGGACGCGTCGATGGCGTTTATCATTTCGCCCATCCGTTTGGCTGCTCGCAGCTTGGCGACGATCTTCAGCACACGCAGAAGCTGCTCGCTTCGCTTGTGAACCATCCGAATGCGGCAGGCGTGCTCGTAATGGGTCTCGGCTGTGAAAATAATCAGATCGACCTGTTTAAGCAGGCGATTGGCGACTACAATCCGGAGCGCGTCAAGTTTATTAAGTCGCAGGAGGTTGAAGACGAGCTGGAGGCTGCGCTTGAGGAAATCGACGCTCTCGTCGAATTCGCAGAGCGCTTCAAGCGGGAGCCGGTACCGGTTGCGAAGCTCAAGCTGGGGCTGAAATGCGGCGGCTCGGACGGCTTGTCCGGCATTACCGCCAATCCGCTTGTCGGAACGGTTTCGGATCGCCTAATTGAAGCGGGCGGCACAGCGATTCTGACCGAGGTGCCGGAAATGTTCGGCGCCGAAACGATATTGATGAATCGCGCAGACAATGAGCAGGTTTTTGGGAAAATCGTGCATTTGATTAATGATTTTAAGCAATATTTTATCCGTCATGATCAGGAAATTTATGAAAATCCTTCGCCAGGCAATAAGGCTGGCGGCATCAGTACTTTGGAGGAAAAGTCGCTCGGCTGCACGCAAAAGGGCGGTCACGCTTTGGTGAAGGACGTTGTTCCTTATGGCGAGCGGATTACGCATACTGGCCTGAACTTGCTGGAAGCGCCGGGTAATGATCTCGTATCGGTAACGGCATTGTCCGCTGGCGGCGCACATATCGTGCTGTTCACGACAGGTCGGGGAACGCCATTCGGCGGCCCGGTGCCAACGGTGAAGATCGCGACGAACAGCGAGCTGGCAGGTCGCAAAAAAAATTGGATCGATTTCAACGCGGGACAGCTGCTCGAAGGCAAGACGATGAACGAGCTGACCGATGAGCTGTGGGATCAATTGCTGGCGCTCGCTTCTGGCGAAGCGAAGACGAATAATGAACGCAATGGCTTTAAGGAAATTGCCATTTTCAAAGACGGCGTTATTTTGTAATCGGAGGGAAAAGGATGAAATATCGACAACTAGGAAAAACCGGACTGGATGTATCGGTGCTCAGCTTCGGCGCGTCTTCCCTCGGTTCTGTATTCAGGGAAACGAATGAGGAAGAAGCGATTCGCACCGTTCATAGCGCCTTGGATGCAGGAATCAACTATATCGACGTCTCGCCTTATTACGGAATGACGAAGGCGGAGACGGTGCTCGGCAAGGCGATTAAGGAGCTGCCGCGAGACCAGTTTCTGCTCTCTACTAAAGCGGGCCGATATGGCGTGGACAGCTTTGATTTTTCCGAGAGCCGAATTATGAGTTCCCTTGAAGAAAGCTTGCAGCGGCTTAACACGGATTACGTTGATTTTATGTTCCTTCACGATATTGAGTTTGTTTCGCCTGAGCATGCAGCACAGGGAATTCCAGCGCTGCAAAAGCTCAAGGAGCAGGGTAAAATCCGTCACTATGGCATTTCCGGCTTGCCTCTGCAGCTATTCGAAAAATGGCTGCCTCATACGGAAGTCGATGTTATTTTATCCTATTGCCATTATTCCTTAAATGATACGTCGCTGCTGGGCCTGCTGCCGCTTATTGAGCAGCACAATGTCGGTTTGGTGAGCGCATCACCATTGTCGATGGGCCTGCTTGGCACAAGAGGAACGCCGGACTGGCATCCTGCAAACGCTGAGCTGAAGGCCGCCTGTCTGCGTGCTGCCGAGCATTGTGCGGCGCAAGGGACAGATATTGCGAAGCTGGCGATGCAGTTTGCCGTAGCGAATGAGCAAATTCCGACGACGCTGGTTAGCACAGCGAATCCGGAAAATATCCGCCGCAATGCGGCATGGATAGAGGAGCCTATGGACGAGCGGCTGCTTAAGGAAGTGCTTCAATTGCTGGCACCCGTTGCAGATGTAAGCTGGATCAGCGGCTTGCCGGAATATAATGAGCACATCAGCGGCGGCGCTGGGCAAAGGAGCGCGACATGATGAAAGCCATTGTGTGCGAGCAGCCAGACAGTCTTAAGCTGACGGAGCAGGAGCAGCCTGCTTTTGGCGGCGGCGGTGAAGGGGCACTAGCGGCTGGCCCAGGGGATGCCATTATTCGCATCCGCCGCATCGGCATTTGCGGGACAGATATGCATGCGTATAAAGGAAACCAGCCTTTTTTCCAATATCCGCGCGTTCTCGGCCATGAGCTGGCGGCAATTGTAGAAGCAGTTGGCGAAAAGGTGACTGGGCTTGAGCCAGGCGATCAAGTTAGTGTCATTCCTTATATGCACTGTGGTACTTGCATCGCATGCAGGCGCGGCAAAACAAATTGCTGCACCGCCATGCAGGTGCTGGGCGTTCATAAGGATGGCGGCATGCGCGAGTTGATTGCGGTTCCTGCCACCCATCTAATCAAGACGGATGGCTTGACGCTGGATATGGCGGCCATGCTGGAGCCGCTTAGCATCGGCGCCCATGCCGTGCGCCGTGCGGAGCTTGAAGCGGGCGAGACCGTGCTCGTCATCGGAGCAGGGCCGATAGGGCTTGGCGTTATGGCGTTTGCCAAGCATCGGGGAGCAAGGGTCATTGCGATGGATATTAATGAGGAGCGGCTTGCTTTTTGCAAGGATTGGGCTGATGTTGATGAAACGGTTCATGCTTTGCAGCAGCCGAAAGAACGGATCGCCGAGCTGACAGAGGGAGACTTTCCAACCGTCGTTTTTGACGCAACGGGCAACGCCCGCTCTATGACGGATGCCTTCGGCTTGACAGCGCATGGCGGCAAGCTGGTCTATGTTGGACTCGTGAAAGCGGACATTGCCTTTCATGATCCAGAATTTCATAAACGTGAGCTGACGCTGATGGGCAGCCGTAATGCAACCCGTGAGGATTTTGACATCGTGATTGAAGCGGTAGCCAGCGGCAGTGTTAACGTAGATCGGTTAATTACGCATCGTTCGTCCTTTGAAGGTTTGATTGGCGTGTTTGATGAGTGGCTGAAGCCGGAATCGAAAGTCATTAAAGCGATAGTAGAGCTGTAACCTAATTCTTGCTATTGCCCAGACAATGCGACTTATGCTAAAGTAAGTTTAGCTTTTCTGATCCTGTGTGAGCTAAGCTTACGTAGATGGCATGAGCTGTACAGGAAGGATAATGAAGGGAGAGCTGCGGCTCTTCCTTTTTTATATGAATAGGCCTTATAAATAATATACGAGGTATATCTGGCAATAGCAGAGAGGGAGATGAAGAATGAGTATTGTAAATGATTTATTGTCATATAATGAAAAATTTGTTGAGGAAAAGCGTTATGAACAGTTTTTGACGGACAAGTTTCCGGCGAAAAAGGTAGCGATTTTGACGTGTATGGATACTCGTCTTGTTGAGCTGCTGCCGCAAGCGCTGAATTTGCGCAATGGCGATGCCAAAATCATTAAAAACGCAGGTGCGATTTTAACTCAGCCGTTCGGCAGTGCGATGCGAAGTATACTAGTCGCTGTCTATGAGCTGGGTGTAGAGGAAGTGCTCGTTATCGGGCATCACGGCTGTGGCATGAACAATTTGGATACGCAGGGCATGGTCAATAAATTCAAGGAAAACGGCATTTCAGAAGTCGTTATCGAGACGCTGGAGAGCTCTGGCATTAAGATGGACCGTTTCTTGAAGGGATTCGACAAGGTGGAGGAAGGCGTTATGGACAGCATCGGCATTATTCGCAACCACCCGCTGATGCCTGCCCATATTCCTGTGCATGGCTTCGTTATCGATCCAGAAACAGGACGTCTTGATTTGGTGGATGAAGGATATAAGAAGAAATAATTTATCCGAAAAAATAACATTAAAGCAAGCCCCTTTCTCATTAAGTGAGAGGGGCTTGCTTTTTTTATCATTAAATTTGTGCTTAAAGTAGAGCTAAGGAGCTAAACCGCGCTTGTCTTCGCAGCAGTCGTAATCATCCACTGGATGCCGAATTTATCTTCCAGCTGTCCGAACAGCGAGCCCCAAAATTCCGGACTCAGCTCTTTTTTCACCGTTCCGCCCTCTGACAGCTTATTGAATGCGTCATGTGCTTCCGCTTCGCCTTCGAATTCCAAGCTTAAATTAATGGCACTTCCATGGGTCAGCGTCTGGTTCACGGCATCGCATAGCATGAAGCTAACACCGGCGGCCTTCATCTCCAAATGAAGAATTCTGTCCCTTACATCCTCTTGCGTATCCGGTAAATCCCCGAATTTCATCATGGAGATTATTTCCCCTCCAAGCGCCTGAATATAAAAATCAGCCTGTGCTTTAGCATCCTCTGAGAAAAAATAAGTCGTGAGCTTCGCCATTGTGCAGCATCCTTCCCATTTATGAAATGTATAGGCTTGTACTCTGTTCAGTATAGCCTATTTTTCGAAAATATCTTTATATTTGTTTGTTTTGGGCGCGATAAATATGAAAATGAGGTAAATAACCAATAAAAACAAGTTAAAAAACAAGTAAAATTTTAAGTTGACTTTAAGTAAAAAACGTAATAATATTTTACTCAGGCAATGCAAGCGGTTTCAAAAAAAGAAAGCTTGCCTCAGAGTGGAAGGGTGCAAACCGCATCCATTTCGTTCATCTATTTGCACAAAAATACAGACACATTATTTATGAGGGGGAATTACACATGAAGAAATCTTTTAAATCAGTGATCACTTTGCTTCTGTTGACAGTTGTGCTTGCGGCATGCGGCGGCAACAACAGCGGTACAGGAAATGCAGGCACAGCAGGAAATGCAAGCCCTGAAAGCGCTAACAGCGGAGAGAAAGTGAAATTGACGGCTTGGGCTTGGAACGTAAATGTAGGCGCTTTAAATGAAGCGGTTGCAGCTTATCAGAAGGATCACCCGAATGTAGAGCTTGAGGTTCAAGATATTGGCCGCCTTGATGTATATGACAAATTGTCCACGGGCCTGGCAGCAGGCGGCGCTGGCCTTCCTGACATCGTGCTCGTGGAAGACGACAGGCTGCAAGGGTATCTGGATGCTTTCCCTAAAGGCTTCGTGAATCTTTCGGAAAAAGGCTTTGATGCCAAGCTTTCCGAGTTTCCGACGTTTAAACAAGAGCTGACGAAAAAAGACGGCGCAAGCTATGCCTTCCCTTTTGATGCGGGTCCAACGGGCGTCTTCTATCGTACGGATCTGTTTGAGCAAGCGGGCGTGGATGCTACCAAGATTGAAACTTGGGATGACTATCTCGCAGCAGGCAAGCTAATTAAAGAAAAAACAGGTGCACAGCTGTTCCCAGTAGATAAATTCAAAGATGATGCAACGCTTCGTATTATGCTCAATGAGCAAGGCGCCTTCTATTTTGATAAAGACGGCAATATTGACTTCAACAACCCGAAATATGTGAAAGCGTTGGAAACATTAAAGCAATTCGATGATGCTGGCCTGATCAAAGACGTTAACGGCTGGGATGGCACCGTTTCCGCAACGGTTGACGGTTCGATCGCTTCCATTGCTTTCGGCGCATGGTATACAGGTACAATATCTGATCAAGCGAAGGATTTGAGCGGCAAATGGGGCGTATTCCAAGTTCCGGCCTTTGAAAAAGGCGGCAACCGCGCAGCTAACCTTGGCGGCAGCAGCTGGGCTCTGACTTCCACAAGCAAAAATGTGGATGCAGCTTACAGCTTCATGGAATATTTTTCACTGACACCAGATGTTCAAAAGGTAGCTATGGAGAAATACGGCTTGTTCCCATCGCTGACTAGCGTATATAACGAAGATATTTTTACAACGGGCGTTGAGTTTTTCAGCAACCAAAACATCTGGATGCTGTTCGCGCAAGAAATGAATTCCGTACCAACACCTTACTACACGAAAGATTATTCCGTGGCCCTTGATGAATCGGTAAAAGCGCAATCCGACGTATTCAACGGCAAAGCTCCGGCTGATGCTTTGAAAGAAGCGGCGGCACGTCTGAAAGACCGCACAAGCCGCGAAGTGAACGGCGGTTAATTCAGCCTCGGCGCTTAGCCGGCTGCATGATCTGGTTTAAACGAAGCCTGCAAATGACGAACTAAATAAGCAGTAAATAGCAGTCCGATAAGAGATTCAGTGCTTACGCCTGGATCTCTTATTCTCTTATGCCCTTATTTTGAAAATTTAAAAAGCAGGAAGGTTATCCCCTGTTTTTCAACTGCTTACAAAACGAAACGATGGTGGAAAGTCGGAGCGGAGTGAAAAGCTTGTGCTGGAGAAGCGGCAGCGTTCGCTTTTACCCTTGAATTTCCCCTTGGGGGAAATGAATTCGGAGAAATTCAAGGGTAATGGCGATCGGAGGCCAAGCTTTTCACGCAGCGCAGACTCTTTTTCACCATCGGTTTAAAAACTACTCAGAAAGAAGGGTGAGTATGAGAACAAAAGCGTTTGTTCCGTATTTGTTTCTTACCCCAGCACTCGTGCTATTCGCGATATTTATGGGTTACCCAATTGTTTATTCGCTATTGCTGAGCTTCCAGACCAGCGTAAGCGGAGAACTCGTATTTACTGGTCTCGACAATTACGCTAAGCTGTTCAGCGATAAAATATTTGGCAAAGCGTTGTTAAACACGTTTATTATTTTGATCATTCAAGTGCCGCTCATGCTGTTCACGTCCTTGCTGCTCGCGACGCTGCTTAACTCCCTTAAGCGCTTCAAGGCGCTGTTCAGAGTGGCCTTTTTCATGCCGGCTGTAACGTCTCTCATTGCGGCATCGATTATTTTTTCGATTATTTTAATGAATGACGGAATCTTGAATCAACTGCTGGGAGCAGTAGGCATCGATCCAATTCCATGGCTGTCCCATCCAGTGTGGGCGAAGGTATCGCTTATTATCGCCATGACCTGGAGATGGACGGGCTACAATATGGTCATTTATTTGGCAGGCTTGCAAAACGTATCGGAATCCCTATATGAAGCAGCAAGCATCGACGGTGCAACCCGCGTGCGCCAATTTTTCAACATTACGGTTCCACAGCTGAAGCCGATCATTTTGTTCACGGCGATTTTGTCGACGATTGGTACGCTGCAATTGTTCGAGGAGCCTTATACATTGACCAAGGGCGGACCAAGTGATGCGACGATTACGATCGGCATGTATTTGTACCAAACGGGCTTCCGCTATTTCAACTTCGGTTATGCTTCAACGCTTGCTTATGTCATCGTTATTTTGATCGGCATTCTCAGCTACATTCAATTTAAAGTAACGGGGGATGAGTAAATGGTAGCCAAACGTGTACGCGTCTCGATAACAACTCTGATTTTGCTTATTGGCTCCTTTATCTCCTTATTCCCTTTCTATTGGGCGATTATTGGAGGAACGAACGAGAGCGGCAAAATTTTCGCCAAACCGCCGATTCTCCTGCCAGGAAACCACTTGTTCGAAAATATCCGGAATTTGAACGAATCCATCGGCATTGGCCGGGTGATGTTCAACTCCTTGTTTGTTACAGTCATTTATACGGTGCTGGCGCTTATCGTCTCAACGATGGCGGGGTACGTATTCGCAAAGTTCAATTTTAAAGGCAAGGCGGTTATTTTCGGCGTATTTCTGCTGTCAATGATGATTCCTTACCATGCGATTGTCATTCCGGTGTTCAAAATGATGGCGGCCTGGGGCTGGCTGGGCACCTACAAAGCATTGATTTTGCCGAACATTGCTTATCCATTTGCGATTTTTCTGATGCGTCAGAACATGATGGCTGTACCTAACGCCATGATGGAAGCAGGACGAATTGACGGCGTGAGCGAGTGGGGACTTTTCACTAAAATCATTTTGCCGTCTTCCAAGCCTGCGCTAGCGGCAACGGCGATTTATTTGTTCATGTACCAGTGGAACAACTTCCTCTGGCCGCTCATTTCTGCAACTTCTGAGGATATGTATACGATGCCTGTCGCGCTATCGAGCCTGTTCGGCTTGTCGCGTATTGATTATGGTCAAGTTATGGCAGGTGTGACGCTCGCGACCTTCCCGATCATTCTCTTTTTCTTAATGCTGCAAAAATACTTCATTCAAGGGATGCTCGGAAGCTCCGTCAAGGAATAGACAGCTAGAGCTTTACTTTCGTTAGTAGGATAGAGCAAATTTCCAAAGACATTGTAACTTTACAGGATATCTGGCATATTGAAAGTGACAGGGCGTGGAAGTTTATTCGCGGGAACATTGACTAAGCATTTTCGCGGACATGACCTGAGTCCATATGCTAGTATTGTAATAGATCCCTGTTAGTTAGGTGGCGGTAAAGCCTGATGATGCAGCGGATGTACATTCACTGGATCTTGAGGCAGGAAAGGGTATGATGAAGTGGCTACAATTAAAGATATTGCGCAGCTGGCGAACGTCTCCATTGCGACGGTATCAAGGGTATTGAATTATGACCCCTCGCTATCGGTTGGAGACGATACACGCAAGCGGGTATTCGAAATTGCACAGGAGCTGAATTATAAAACGCTGCGCGAGCGTAATGGCGCAGCAGCGAAAGAAATAACGCGGATCGGCATTGTGAACTGGTATTCCGATCAGGAAGAGATGCTTGATCCTTATTATATGGCAGTACGTCTTGGAGTAGAGCGGGAATGCTTTCAGCGTCAAATGAAGGTCGTCAAGCTGTTCCGTCAGGAGCGCTCGTATTATAGCGAATGGGTCGGCGAATTGGACGGCATGATTGCGATTGGACGTTTCGAGAAGGAAGATCTTGATATGTTCCCGGCTTCTATGGACAAAATCGTATTCGTCGATTCTTCGCCAGATGATCAGCGTTTTGATTCTGTCATTATTGATTTGCGCAAATCAGTTACGGAAGTGCTGGATTATCTTGTAGATTTGGGCCATCAGCGAATCGGATACATTGGCGGGCATAATATGGTCAATAATAAGCGGGTACGGGATGAACGTGAAATGACGCTGCGTGACTATTTGATAAGTAAAAATATATTTCATCCCCAATATATATTTACCGGTGAAAATTTGTTTTCGGAGGATGGCTATGTTCAGATGTCCCGTGCAATTGAGAGCGGGGAGCTGCCGTCAGCCTTTTTTATCGAAAATGATTCCATGGCCGTAGGCGCATTGCGGGCGCTGCATGAGGCGGGAATTGAGGTTCCAGGTACGGTGTCGCTCGTGGGTTTCAATGATATTCCGATTTCGGAATTTGTCCAGCCGCCGCTGACGACGGTCAAGGTGCATATGGAATATATGGGCGAGACGGCGGTGGAGCTGCTCGCGGAACGTCTGACCACGAAGCGATCCATTCCGAAAAAGGTCGTGATTCCGACGGCTTTGACGATTAGGAATAGCTGCTCGGAAGTATAATAACAGGATGAACAAGGCTCTTTGCTGCGTGAAAGGTTTGGCTTTCCATCGCGCTTCCCCTCTTCAGCCTGTTTACGAGCAGGCCCCGTTATGCTATAATGTGGGCACAAGTTAATATTCGGTCGGAGAAACGGAGACACCGCAGAAACCTTTTGCATCGCGCTAGATGTTGCGCAGCTTAAGGTGTTTGCGGTTTTTTCGTTTTCCTTTTTTAATTGGGATATTGGACAAGAACTAGCTGAAAAGGTGGAGAAGACGATGAGCAAACAGACAGGAACGGCAAAACAGGGTGCTTTTAGCGCATTAAATAGGGAACAGCTTTACCGCAGTTTAGGTGAGGAAACCTTTGATTTGCTCGTTATTGGCGGTGGCATTACAGGAGCAGGCATTGCGCTGGATGCCCAGACGCGCGGCCTCAAGACAGCGCTTGTGGATATGCAGGACTTTGCTGCAGGCACATCGAGCCGTTCGACGAAGCTCGTTCACGGCGGTCTGCGTTATTTGAAGCAGCTGGAAATCGGTGTCGTGGCGGAAGTTGGCAAAGAGCGCGCGATTGTATATGAGAACGGACCACATGTAACGACGCCAGAGTGGATGCTGCTGCCTTTTTATACAGGCGGAACTTTCGGCAAATTCTCGACCTCACTCGGCCTCCGCGTATATGATTTTCTGGCAGGCGTCAAACGCGGCGAGCGCCGGAAAATGTTCAGCGTAGACGAAACGATGAGCAGAGAGCCGCTGCTGAAGCGCCAAGGCATGAAGGGTGGCGGCTATTATGTGGAATACCGTACCGATGATGCGCGTCTGACGATTGAAGTGATGAAGAAGGCTGTGGACATGGGCGCTCTTTCGATCCCTTATGTAAAGGTTGAATCGTTCATTTATGAGGATGGCAGAGTTGTTGGCGCTAATGTGCGCGATCTGCTGTCTGGAGCCGAGAACAAGGTGCGTGCCGTTAAGGTTGTCAATGCGACAGGCCCATGGGTTGATACGCTGCGCGAACAGGATGGCTCGAAGCAAGGCAAAACGGTGCATTTGACTAAAGGCGTGCATTTGGTATTCGACCAATCGCGTTTCCCGCTGCATCAAGCGGTCTACTTTGATACGCAGGACGGACGCATGGTGTTCGCGATTCCGCGCGATGGCAAAACATATATTGGCACAACGGATACGAACTACAAGGCAGATAAGGCGCTTCCACGCATGACGAGGCAGGATCTGGACTATATTTTGCAGGCGGCCAATTTCATGTTCCCTTCGATCAAGCTGAAAGCCTCCGATGTGGAATCAAGCTGGGCTGGCCTCCGTCCGCTCATTCACCAAGAGGGCAAAGACCCATCGGAAATTTCCCGAAAGGATGAGGTGTTCGTCGCTGGGTCTGGGCTCATCTCGATTGCAGGCGGCAAGCTGACGGGCTACCGCAAAATGGCAGAAAGCGTCGTGAACACGGTGAGCACGCAGCTCACAGCGGAAGGCCGCAGCGGCATTCGCCCAAGCGGTACGAAAAACCTGCCCCTGTCGGGCGGCGACTTCGGCGGCTCCTCCCATTTCCCGGCCTTCGTTGCAAAGAAAACGGAGGAAGGCGTTCGTGCTGGGCTGTCTCGTGAAGAGGCTGAGCGGCTTGCCCGCCATTTTGGCACCAATGTGGATCAAGTATTTGGCCTTATCCCGCAATACAAAGACCAGCCAACGGCTAGCGGCCAAGAGCTTTCGCTCAGTCTGCGCATCGAGCTGATGTATGCTCTGGAATATGAGCTGACGACGAAGCCGGCGGATTTCTGGATTCGCCGTACAGGCAACCTGCTGTTTGATCGCGCTCGCGTCCTGCAGTGGAAGGAAGCGGTGCATGCCGAGATGGCAGCGCTGTTCGGCTGGACGGAAGAGGCGAGTGCAGCTTATGCTGCTGAGCTGGAGCAGGAGCTGCATTATGCAGTGACGCCTGTAGAGCAGGAATAGGAATAGGAACGGGAAATAGCGGTAATATAGCGGCAAAACGGACAACAGCTAGTGTAGGCACAAGCCGCTTCCGCCTACTAAACAAGCCTCCTTTATACACCATTCGTGTATAAAGGGGGCTTGTTTTTTGATTCCTTTTTATTGAAATTAGGGTTGTTCCACATAGCCATCAAGCTAAGAAATTAATACACCCCCAAAACGAAAAAAAGCTATTTTTCTTAAATAAAGGATAGCTTTTTTCGTTTTGGGGTAGTCGAAGATTTTAGCTTGATGGGCATGAGCGGTACTCCTATCTGAATGGATGGGGGGTAGTCCCCATCACATTAGAAGATTGGCTAACGTTCCTTTAGACTCCGACATGCAAAAAGGAATACCATTCTATTTGTATGAAGCCCGGTAAAGACGGCGAATCTTCGGTCCAGAAGCTGCGGAGGGGATTTACGGATTGTAACGGTGAAGAGGGGATGTCTTGGAAGTAGGTTCTTCTACTTTTAAGTCATCCCCTCTTTTTTTATTCCTGGTTTTTCTTGCGGTGGTAGTGCTGATTTACTTTGACGCGATTCCCGCACTTGTCCATGCTGCACCAGCGGCGCTGCTGATTGCGGCTGCTATCGTAGAAGAACAGGATGCAGGCATGATTCTCACACTTCTTGAGATTAGCCAGTTTGAATGTCGTGAAGAAGAGGCAAGCCTCTTCCAGGAACAAGGCGGGCAACTGCGTGATCTCGTAGTTTCTGACAGTGGTGAATGGACGTTCCTGATCGCCTGCCTCGATTTGATAATAACTGCGGTAACGCGCCAACTCTTGATTGAGAAAAGTGACGATCGAGGCCGGAATGGATTGTTCCTGAATGATTTGGGTAAATGCCTGTTCAATCCGGCTGCGAATGATCAGGATCTTTTGAATGATGGTGTCCTGCTCGTCAGGGGTAAGCTCCTCTCGATCACTTATCACCCATTTCCGTCTGTCGGCCTGCTCCAGCCAGCTCATCAGATGACCCCAAGACTCGATGAGCTCTGTCCGGATTCCTTTGACATTCTTGCGGGTGTTCACAAAATCAGTTGTAAAGTGATTGCCTACAAAAACAAATGCGGGCTTATCTATGGTTAATCCAACTCCTTCTCTGTGCTCCTGTTTTAATTCTAACCGCTAAATTAGCTATTTACAAGTTATATAATATTGTGTATTGTAATGCCTGTAAGATATTTTTGGTGGTTAGGGGATGTGGAAAATGAGATTGGGACACATTGGTTTGAATGTATCGGAAATAGAAAGATCGGTTCGATTCTATACGGAGGTATTGGGCTTTACACTGCGGAATCTATCGGAGGAACCCGGAAGAAAATTCGCACTGCTTGGCGATGATCAGAAGAATCTGGTCACCTTATGGCAGCAAAGTGAAGGAAGCTTCTCCCCACGGCTGCCGGGTCTGCATCATCTGGCCTTTGAAGTGGATTCGGTTGATACCATTAAAGGATATGAGGAAAAATTGAGAGCGAACGGAGTTCCCTTCATCTATGATGGGATGGTTGCTCATACGGAGGGCGGAGACTCCGGCGGGATCTTCTTCGAAGATCCGGACGGGATCCGGTTGGAGATTTATGCGCTGCTGGGTGTGGGCTGCCACGCGCACACGGCGACGGAAGGGAAAGCTTGTGGTTTCTTCTGATGCACTATCATCCGGGCGAAATTCAGGTTCAGGAACGGGCGGGTGTAAGGGACATCGCAGCACGCAAAAATAACATTTACAGTGAGATTCCGCTAGCGGCGAAGACGTTCCTCGAAAGCCAGCCTTTTCTGATACTTGGCGCAGCAGATGAAGATGGGGCAGTTTGGGCTTCCGTATGGTTCGGAACCCCCGGATTCATCAAGGTAGAAGACTCTCAGCATGCCATTATTAACGGTCTTCCTGATTCCCAGGACCCCATCTCACTCTGCCTGTACCCCTCCAATCCGATCGCAGCCATTGCAGTCGACTTCGCCACCCGGCGCCGCATGCGCTTGAATGGCCGAATTGGGGAGATCCAACCGAACGGGTTTCAAGTTAGGGCAGAGCAAGTCTACTCCAACTGTCCGAAGTACATCCAAGCGCGTGAATGGACCCTAAGAGAAGGACAGAGCGTTGAACCGGTAGCTCAGGCACTGGAGACGCTCTCTGAAGAAGTGGTGACCCTGGTGAATAGAGCGGATACCTTCTTCATTGCAACTCAACATCTTCAGTATGGTACGGATGTATCCCACCGAGGGGGTATGCCGGGATTCGTAAGAGCCGAGGATGACAGGACGTTGGTGTTTCCGGATTACAGCGGCAATGCGATGTTTAATACGCTTGGGAATGCAGTCTGTTACCCGCAGGCAGGGCTGTTATTCATGGATTTTGACTCGGGCAGCCTTATTCAATTGACGGGAACGGTCGAGATTCTATGGGATGTGACTCCATTCGCCCACTGGTTCCAGGATGCCCAGCGGATCATCCGATTTCATCTGGAACGGGGAATTATTACGAGTCATGCGATGTCTCTAAGCTGGAGAACCGTACAGTACTCCCCTGCTAATCCGAGCGTAGTTGTGGAGTCCTAGTTGATCGGCATGAACTTTCACACCCCAATTCTACAGCGTCGCCTTACCTTCCACGCTTAACACATAATCTTTTCCTTGTTCCTCTAAATAGTTCATATCAAGTAACCGATCCGTTAGGTCTACACCAATCCTACCAGCCAAGTGATCATAGCAAGTCCGAGCATGACGCAAAGTTTTAAGTTCATCGGATTCGCGGAGTGAACTTACGGATTTGGGTGGTGAAATAGCCAGAAGGGATTCGAGGGCATGTGCTACCTCAGGGCTGACAAGCCGAAAGTACTTATGCCGACCGTAAGAATCATGAATCAGCAGGCCTCCTTCTACCATCTTGGATAGATGTGAAGAGGCAGTCTGTGGAGAAATTCGGGCAGCATGCGCTAAATCAGAAGCGGGGATAGCTTTTCATCCAAACAAAGCAATTAGCATCGCAAGACGTGACGGATCACCAATTAGATTAGCTGCCTGTACGATATTCGGCCTCAATTTTGTACTTATGTCAGTCATCTCCTTACATGTATGGTTCGATGACCACCGAAGTATTCTCATGCTACCATAACCTTACAAAATGTAGAAAGAGGAGAATATCATGAACCGTTATGTATTTGGACTGCTAGTTGTGCTTGCCACCTCGCTCATGGGCACTTCATTTGCGGTTGGAAAGATCGGTTTATCCTATATCTCGCCCTTGCTGCTTGTGGGGATCCGATTTACGTTTGCGGGATTCATCATGGCCTTATTTGTCAGGATGAAACGGCTGCCTATATCCTATCAGGATGGATCTAAATTGTTCGTAATAGGACTATTTCAGACGACGGGAGTTATGGGATGTATCTTCCTGAGCATGCGTACCCTTCCGTCGGGGGAGACCTCTATACTGACCTTTGTTAATCCGCTCCTGGTCGTAATTTTGGGGACATGGTTCCTCGGCTTGAAATACCGAATATCCCAGTGGCTTGGGGTATGTATAGGATTTGCAGGGGTATTCTTATCCCTAGGATCCCATTTGCAATTAACAACGGGTACCTGGTTGGGGCTGGGAGCTGCGCTTTCGTGGGCTGTAGCCACTATTTTGGTGAAAAAATGGGGGACGCAATTCAATACATGGGTGATGTCGGCTTATCAAATGTTATTCGGCGGTCTCCTTCTGTTATTGCTGAGTGCCGTTATGGAAACGCCGCAGCTTACGATCAATGTAACTTCTGTGTCGGTTGTATTGTACTTGGCCATTATGGGTTCCATTGTGCAATTTGCAGCATGGTATTACTTGCTAAGTCATGGCGATCCTGGGAAAACAAGCGCCTATCTGTTCTTAGCCCCGTTCTTTGGTGTACTCTCGGGGTTCATCATCCATAACGAGACTATACATACGTATGTTTATTTAGGGGGATTTTGCATTGGCATCGGAATATTTCTTGTGAACTGGACTGCATTCGGCAAAAAGCATTCGCATGAATAGGAAGGATAAAGCGAGTTGAATAACCAGAGAGCAGACTTCGTGGCAGCTGCTCCTGTTCGAAGAAAATTAAGTTGTAGATTGAATATAAAGTGAGACAATCTTGGTTAAAACCGGCATGCAGCCTATTCTTAGTCCCGCCGCTCACGTTATAGTATAATTTTTTCATTCCGAAGAGGGGAGGTATTTGAATGACTGAACAAACAATAGCAAGCAGATTAGAAGTGTTAGGAATCGTTTTACCAAGTGCAAGCGAACCAGCGGCTAAGTATGCAAACTTCGTAAAAGTAAACGGGTTATTGTTCGTATCAGGTAAAGGGCCCACTGGAAACCCGAAAGGTAAGTTAGGTCAGGACTATACTACAGAAGAAGGTTATCAGTTTGCACGACAAACTGGGATTGAAATTTTAGCTGTACTGAAATCAGCTTTAAACTCGCTGGAGCATGTGAAAAGGGTGGTTAAAATTCAGGGTTTTGTTAATGCCGACGCTAAGTTTGAAGAACATCATAAAGTGTTAAATGGTTGTACTGATCTTATGCTGGACGTGTTCGGAGATAAGGGCATTCATGCACGTTCAGTGTTTGGAGCTGTTTCCGTTAGAGACAATCTTCCAATCATAATTGACTCAATATTTGAAGTTGATGAATAGAAAGGTGTTTTAAGACAGGAGTTCAATAAACCGCCTGTTCAGTTAAGGCGGTTTTCTTATGGTAAAATATCAATATTAGAATTTAACAAAGCCATGAAAATAGAAGAATTCCTCACTTGATTTCAACATGAAAATCCTCCACTTGATGGGCATGTGGCCGTGCCCCATGCCTATCAAGTGGAGGAAAATACTACCTCCCCGAAACAAAAAACGTTATTCTTTCAGTAGACCAACTAATGAAAGGATAGCATTTTATGATACATCTTGGTATTTCGGATGATCTTCATTTGTTTTCACAGGAACTGGAACGACATTTATCTCCTCTTGCACTCACCCAACTAGCCAAAGAAGCAGGATTCGTCACACGAACCAGTAAATATCGTGCACAAGATTTAGTCGCCTTGTGTGTATGGGTAAGTCAACGAATAGCTACGACTTCTCTCAATCAGCTTTGCAGTACGTTAGAAGCAACAACAGGGATTCTCATGAGTCCCGAAGGACTGAATCAGCGTTTTAACGCAGCTGCTGTGCGTTTACTGCAGCGGATCGTTTCGCTTTTACTCAAGCAAACACGCTATACGTTCGGAACGATACCAAGCGAGTATTCTGGCTATTTTTCCCGCATTCGAATTCTCGATTCTACGACCTTTCAGCTCCCGGACAGCTTCGTTGCGTCTTATAAGGGTACAGGCGGATGTAGTCATACCGCTGGTGTTAAAATCCAACTGGAATATGATCTGCAGAGTGGGCAGTTCATTCATCTGCATACGAGTCACGGAAAGGAAAATGACAAAACCTACGGTTCCGCATGTTTACAGGACATTCAACAGAAGGATGTATTCATTCGGGACTTAGGATATTTCTGCTTAGAAGATTTACATACCATCCATGAGAAAGAGGCCTATTACATATCACGCTTATAACTCAACACACGGGTATATCAAAAGAACGAGAATCCAGAGTATTTTCGGGACGGCACGCTCAAGAAGAAATCGGAATACCTCCCCTTGTCGATGGAAGACATCATGGAAGGTCTACAAGCAGGGGAAACGTTAGAAATTCCTGATGTCTACATCGGCATGTATGAAAAATTACCTGCGCGGCTTGTCGTCTATCGCTTAACGGAAACCCAGATCAAAAAAGAGACAAAGACCAGGAAATTCGGGAGAAAAAGAAAGGGATTACGTACTCCGAACGCAGCAAGAAACTCAGTGCGTTGAACTTTTATATAACAAATATTCCAATGGAATGGGTATCTGGGATACACCTGCATGACCTGTATTCCTTACGCTGGCAAATTGAGAATCTCTTTAAAACATGGAAATCATTCTTCCAGATCCACCACTGTAAAGAGATCAAACTTGAACGCTTGCAATGTCATCTTTATGGTCAGTTGATCGGTATCTTGCTTTGTTCCTCAACGATGTTTCAGATGCGGCAACTTCTATGGCAGAAGAAAAGAGAGCTCAGTGAATACAAAGCCTTTTATATGATCAAGGATTACATGCCCATCCTGCATCAAGCCATACAAAAGAATGCCCAAGCCATATCGAAAATCCTGTCTCGTCTGTTTCTTTTGTTAGAAAAAAACGGGCGAAAGTCCCACCGCAATGAGAAAAAAACAGTCTTTGATATCTTAGGTGTTGTTTACGAGTATGCCACGTCTACCAAGAAGGTTGCATAGTTAACGTTTTAAAAACAGCCTCGACGTTTAGGCTTAATTTGGCATGTTTATTTTTAAGGAAACAATACGCCTACTTATAAAAATAGGAGAATGCCTCACTTGAATCCAAACTGAAGGTTCTTAGCTTGATGGGCATGGGGTTGTTCCATTACTAAAAGAAAACTTATGAGAGGAGATTTCACCATGTGCTGCTCATCAATGGTAGACGGATGCTTTTTACAAGAATACATGCTTATTTATTCAAAACACTTTCCTCTAACATCGAATATTTGTCACCATAAATTCGGATAATATGCTCTTCGCCCCAGTTGCAGAGGGCACTAAGAATGCTATCAAGGCTGAGTCCGTAATCGGTCAGCTCATATTCGACTTTAGGCGGGACCTGATTATACGTAATCCGGTTCACGATCCCATCGTCCTCCAGCTCGCGGAGCTGCTGAGTGAGCATTTTTTGCGTAATGCCTGGCATGAGCCGTTTTAGCTCGCTAGTCCGCTTCTTGCCGTGGGTGAGATGGCAGAGGATGACGCATTTCCATTTCCCTCCGATGACCTCAAGCGTTGCTTCTACGGAAATATTGTATTTCTTCTTCGTCATGGGTATTCCTCCTTGCTGATCGGTATATATAGGTACTTTTCAGTACCTACAGTACTGAAAAGTACGTACTATTCTTTTGGATAGATATAACCTATCATAGCACTTATCGATCCACTGCGGCTACTCGCGAAGTGAACCGTACCCATTAGATACACGATAGGATAGGAGGCAATACAGCATGACTATTAATCAAAAAAGAAGCACATTGGCACTGTTGGCTCTCGCCGTTAGCGCATTTGCCATTGGTACGACAGAATTTATAAGCGTCGGGCTGCTGCCTCTGATTTCAGAGGACTTGCATGTATCGCTGCCGACAGCGGGGCTGACCGTTTCCCTATATGCACTAGGCGTAACGGTCGGTGCGCCGATTCTTACATCCCTAACATCCAGCTTGTCGCGCAAAACGCTGCTCATGTGGATTATGCTTATTTTCATTATCGGCAATAGCTTAGCAGCCGCATCTACTAGCATTGAGGTGCTGTTGATCGCGCGCGTCATATCCGCTTTTTCGCATGGCCTATTTATGTCGATTGGCTCGACGATTGCGGCTGACCTTGTTTCGGCGAACCGCCGCGCCAGTGCGATTTCGATTATGTTCAGCGGATTGACCGTTGCGACGGTGACTGGGGTGCCGCTCGGTACATTTATCGGGCAGCTATGGGGCTGGCGAACGGCTTTTGTCGCTATTGTCATTGTCGGCGTTCTTGCGTTTATCGCGAACATGCTGCTCATTCCGGGCGATTTGCGCAAAGGAGCTCGTTCTTCCTTTAAAGATCAATTGCAATTGGTCAAAAATGGCCGGCTGCTGCTGCTATTCGCCATCACCGCCTTGGGCTACGGTGGCACATTTGTCGTATTCACTTATTTATCCCCGCTCTTGCAACAAATAACCGGATTTAAATCGGGAACGGTCACGGTCATTTTGCTCGTATACGGCATTGCGATTGCGCTCGGTAATATGATTGGCGGAAAGCTGGCCAACCGTAACCCGATTGTTGCTTTGTTCTATATGTTTATGGTACAGGCTGTTGTGCTCGTTATCCTGACCTTTACAGCGCCTTTCAAAATCATCGGCTTAATAACGATAATTGCGATGGGGCTGCTGCATTTTATGAACGTGCCGGGACTGCAGGTGTACGTGGTGATGCTGGCAGAACGATTCGTTCCGCGTGCAGTTGATGTGGCATCGGCGATCAATATTGCTGCCTTTAATGCAGGCATTGCCATTGGAGCTTATCTCGGCGGCATTATCGCTGCTACTATTGGGCTTATTCATACGACCTGGATTGGCGCGTTGATGGTGGTGGGAGCGGTACTGCTGACAGGCTGGAGCATGGCGCTCGAGCGCAAGGATCAGAAGGCAGGTCAGAAAGCGGCGTAATTTTAGAGGAAGCCATCAATTAATCTGCAATAATAACAGGGCTGTCCATCCGTCAGTGAAATGGCGGAGGCGGCTTTTTTCTTTTTCAAATAAATTATTATTCGCTTGTACAATTATTCCGTTTTAAATTGAACGATATGGTAAGATTTATGGGGTAGTAAAAACTAATATAATTAACTAGATCGGCAATATTAAGGAGGATTTTTTTGAAAAAGCTTATTTTTATGTCATCACTAGGACTTGCCATTTCATTATTGATTAGCCTATCTTTGACGGCTGTAGCTGCGACGAAAATGAAAATCTTTGTAAATGGAGAACAAATTGAAGGTGAAGCCAAGTTGATAGATGGAGTCACTTATATACCTATGAAATCCGTATTGAAGAAGCTCGGCGTAACCATTAATTATATGCCTGACCTAAATAAAATTCATATTGCGAGTAGTAATTTAAACATTTATAACGGAGTTACACTCAAGAATCCATTGAAGATGGGGAAAGAGGGTACCTTTTCCATTAACGATCAATTTATTGGCTCCATTGTAGTCAAGGAGATTAATTATGATGAATCTGTGCGAACAAAATTCAAGGTGGAGTTACCGAAATCAGATAAATTCGAATACATCTTCGTGAAAATCAAGCTCAGTATTCTTGCGACAAAAGCATTAAATGATCAGGTTGAAATATCGGCGGATCATTTTAAATATTTTGATTTTGACTCAAACACCTTTAAGGAGCCGATATATTTTCCAAGCAATTTAAAGTTGGAAGCGGGAGAATCAGCAGAGGAATGGATCGTTTTTCCCGTTAATAAGAATGCTCAATCCAAGTACATTTCCTTTAGCAAAAACAGTTCCTCATTAAATGGTTTATGGATGGAATTAGAAGAGGGATAAAATTGATAAGCTAACGCTCATTTGCTATCATAAATAGGAAGAAAGTGACCAAAAGAACAAATCAGTCATTTCGTTAGTTCTCACTATTTTAACGTTTAATAATGGGCAATGAGGGAGAGTGAAGCATGACTACGATCGAGGTAAATACGAAGGATGGCGCGATTAGAGGTCAACAGTTTAACGGAATTTCCGTTTGGAAGGGGATTCCCTATGCCAAGCCGCCAGTAGATGAGCTGCGGTTTGCAGCGCCAGCTCCGCCAGAGCGGTGGGAGGGTGTCAAAGAAGCTTTCCATTTTGGCCCTGAAAATATACAGCCTCGGCAAAATGGGGCAGCAGCGGAGCTTGCCGCAGGTACGCGCCTCGAATCCGAAGACTGCCTCTATTTGAATGTATGGGCTCCGGAATCAGTCGTTGCTGGAGACGCCGCAGACGCGCCGCTTCCGGTTATGGTATGGATTCATGGCGGCTCTTTTTTGACAGGAGCGGGAAGCTGGCCTCTCTATGATGGATCGGAGCTGGCCAAGCGGGGAAATATGATCGTCGTGACGATCAACTATCGGCTGGGGCCGTTTGGGTTTCTGCATCTCGCGCCGCTTGGCGGCTCCTTCGTGTCCAATGCAGGGCTTCTCGATCAAATAGCTGCACTGGAATGGGTGAAAAATAATATTGCGGCGTTCGGCGGAGATCCCGCTGCTGTCACTATTTTTGGAGAATCGGCAGGCAGCATGAGTATTGCAGCGCTGCTGGGTATGACGAAGGCAAAGGGCTTGTACAGCCGTGCCATTATGCAAAGCGGAGCCTCGCAAATCATTCCTCAGCAGCAAGCAGATGGTATCCGGGCGGGCCTGCTTCAGCTGCTCGGCATCAGTCCGTCCGAGCTGGACAAGCTTAGAACTGTGCCAGCGGAGCAGATTTTTGCAGCGGGGGAAAAGCTGAAGGAGCAGGCGGGGAACCGGCTGGCGCTGCTGTTTCAACCGGTGCTCGACGAGGCAACGCTCCCGCAGTCGCCGCTTGAGGCGATTCATAAAGGGGCTGCAGCAGACATCCCTCTGCTAATCGGGACGAATTTAGATGAAGGGCATTTGTTCATCAGGCCCGATATGCCTTTTGATGATAACATCGATATGTCTGAAGCGTTAACCTTTATGGCGCCGGATATCAAAAACGTCGCCGCCGCCGCTGCAGCTTATCCGCCAACGACCGACGGGCAGGCCCAAATGATGACCGAAGCCTTCTTCTGGCGTTCATCTGTGCAATTCGCTACCGCTCAAAGCGAGCATGCGCCGGTATGGATGTATCGCTTTGACTGGGTGCTGCCGGAGCATCCGCTGCTCCATAAATCAATTCATGGCATTGAAATTTTCTTTGTATTCAACACGCTGGAGCATATGCAGAGCATGGGCGTGACGCCTGATGAATCCATGAGGAAGCTCGCTTGGCGCATGCAGGATGCGTGGATTGCTTTTGCCAAACAGGGCACGCCTGAGGCTGAAAATGTTGCGTGGCCTGCATATAGCAAGCAGGAGCGTTCGACGTTCATTTTCAACCATGCTACTCAGGTTATTGCTGATCCTGATGCTCAAAAACGTGAGCTGCTTGAGCTGTAAAGCAACTGCTTCTTTAGAGCAATCCAGCACAATAGCATCTTTAATGGAATGAAATACTCCATAAAATAAGCTTTGAATCGAAAAACACCAATGAAGAAGGCATAATCGCCTATTTCATTGGTGTTTTGTTGTAGGGGTGCAATACACTCTCATTATCCGCTTGTCTGCAAAACCGCTGCCCGACCCTTCCGCTGTTTAAGCAGCAGCAGAAGAGGGAAGCCAATCAGCACCGTAATAGCTCCAACCACAAACACATCATTAATGCTCATTGTAAACGACATTAGGCGGATCGCATTTGTGTCGGTAGCTCCAGACTGAATAAGCTCGCTGCTGTGAACGGCGGAACGGCTGGAGATGAGCCCTGTAAACACAGCAATAGCGAACGAGCTGAGCACATTGCGAAGCCAGTTGCTAATGGAAGCGGCATGACCGGACCACTCGGGCGGAATTTCTTCCATGGAGGCGGTGCTGCTTGGAACGGAAGCAAAGCCAAGACCGATATTGCGAATGATCATTCCCCATAGCACGAAGCTGTATGCCGTATTCACATGCAGCCAGCTCAGCATAAACAGCCCTGCGAAAATAAAAACGATGCCGATGCTGATCATTTTCACCGCTCCAAGCTTTGGATAGAGCTTTCCGGCTAGCGGACTTAGAAGTGCCAATATGACGGAGGAGGGCAGCAAAATCAGCCCTGTTGCCAGCGGACTTTGGAGCTGCACCTGCTGCAAAAACAGCGGCGTCAAATACGTCCCTGTATACAGCGCGACCGTCACCATGCCATAGATACACAGCATGACCGTAAAGCGGCGGATGCGAAATACGCGTAAATTCAGAAGCGGCTCCTTAGCTGTCAGCTCCCGCCAAACAAATAGCACCAGCAAGGCGACGCCTACAGCCATAAGCAGCAGCGTTTTCCATGAGCTCCAGCCCCAGCTGTTGCCTTCACTGAAGGCGACGAGCAGCGCCAGACTGCCGAGAATAACGGTCATGACGCCTGGAATATCGAGCGACTTCGGGATGTTCATCCGATAATAAGGAATCAGCTTTTGGGTCAAAATAATCGCAATCAGCCCGATCGGCACATTGAACAAAAACAGCCAATGCCAGCTTGCCTGCTGCAGCAGCCAGCCGCTGAAAGTCGGCCCAATCGCAGGCGCGACCATCGCCGACAGCGACCATAGGCTCACTGCAAACGCTCGGCGTTCCTTCGGCACGACCTGAAAAATAATCGTCATCGTACAGGACATGATCAGTCCGCTGCATGCCCCTTGCAGCATTCGAAATACGATCAGCGACGTCGTATCCCATGCGGCCGCGCACAAAAACGAAAACAGCGTAAAGCCGACCAGCGCGTATAAATATAATCGTTTATAGCTGAATCGTCCTCCTAAATACCCGACGAGTGGTGAAATAACGCCGGTTGCCAGCATAAAGCCCGTCACCATCCACTGCATGGTGGAAAGCTCCGAATGAAAATGCTCCATCAGCAGCGGAAGCGCAATATTAATCGTCGTTGTGCTTAGCACGGAAAGGAACGTTCCGAAGAAAATCGCAATCATAATCGGCCAAAATCGTATCGTACTCGTCGGCTCCTCCAAAACAAATGTCCTCCTGTCATTGCTTATATGTCTACTTTTACATATAATAATCTGTGTTATTCATGTTACACCTATGCATTTTATATGTCAATAATGACATATTGGGAGGCCGTTATACGATGCGATTAAATACTTTATCCTACGGATTGCTTGCTTTGCTAAGTGCAAGTCCGCTGACAGGCTATGATTTGGCACAAAAAATAAAGCCGCTGTGGCAGGCGGGCCACAGCCAAATTTACCCGCTGCTGGCTGCGCTGGAGCAGAACGGTTATATCGCTTTTGAGCGAATCGAGCAGCAGGATAAGCCGGACAAAAAGGAATATTCCATTACCGATAAAGGGCTGGTTGAGCTGGGAAGATGGGTAGAGCTGCCTGCGGAAAATCCCGTGCTGCGGGATGAGCTGCATTTTAAGCTGTATGGCATATGGTTGTCAGAGCCGGAAAAGGCGAAGGCGCTCCTGGTTACGCGCGAAGCGTTTTGCAGGAGCGAGCTGGTACGTTACGACGGGCTTATGCGTGCTCTGGAGGAGAAGCGGGTAAGCGGAGAGAATGCGCGCAAGAAAAACGCGCGGCTGCTTGGGCGATATTTGCTTCTTAGCAAACGAAAGATGGATACGCGGACGTCCTTAGCTTTTTGCGAATGGGCGATGAAGGAGCTGGAGGCGAGCGAGTGGCTGGAAGGCTGACGAGCATAATCATACGCAAAGTGCACGCTTAGCCCGTTTCATGAACGGGTTAAGCGTCCTTTGAAAAAGATAAGCGCGACCCTACGCTGTAAGGGGGAATGAGCTAGGCCGCTTCCTTCTGCAAACCGACCTTCAGTGACGGAGCGATTGAAATAAAGCAAAGGACAGCAGACAGCGCATAAACGACAAACAAGCCGAGGGATGAAGCCAGCAGTCCAGAGGCCGCCGTTCCTAGCAAAATGGATCCTGTAAATAGCGGTGTCATTAGTCCATTCACTTTGCCGATCATTGTATCTGGAATTCGGGTAATGACGAAGCTGGCCACTGCCGTATTCAAGATTGCCAGCAATAGGCCGTTGCCAAAACGAAATGCCCCGGTCACAAGCGGCCAAATGGAGGAGCCTTCTACTAAAAAGGTAATGCCGAGGAAGGCTAGGGCAAGCGGCAGCAAGTATTTGGCCTTAAGCAGCTTGGGGAACAGACCGGCTATTAGAGAGCCCAGCAGCAAACCAATTCCGTCAGCAGCTGCGAACCATTGCACATTCTCTTTATTAAGGCCAAGCCGCTCCGTGACGATGAAAATTTCAAGGGGCTGAACGAGCCCAGCCGCCAGGCCGATGAAGGCGAAGGTTAGAAATAACCGCAGCAGTCCTTTTTCTGCGACGATAAAACGATAGCCGGAGGACAAATCATTTTTTAATGTTGACTTCTCCTGCTCCTCGGTACGAGTTTCTTTAGGCAGCATAGCCAGCGCGGCTGCAGAAGCGAGAAACAAGACAGGCAGTGCCAGAAGAGACATTGTGAGTCCAGCCCACTGATAAATCGCCGTTCCAATAATAGGACCGAGTATGAGGAACAGTGACGACATGCTTTGCGAAAGACCAATAGCCGCAGGAATCTGATCTTCCGAAATATGCCGCTTGAACACCTTTGCCGACGAAGGCTGCGAAAATTGGCTGAGTATGGCCGACACGAATACCGACGCATAAAGCGCGCCCCACCAGCCACCAGCGAGCATGAGCAAAATGACGCCGATCGACACAGCACTGAGAAGATCGCTGGCAATCATTGTGCGCTTCGGATTCCAGCGATCGGCAAGCACGCCTCCAATAATCGAGAAGATTAGAATTGGGGCATATTCCAAAATAGACAGCAAGGATACGGCTACCTTATCTCCGTTCGTCTTTTCCATGACAAAAAAGAGAAGGGCCATATTACGGATCCAAATCGCGAGCTGCTGAATAACATCCGAAAAAAGAATAATGCGAAAAGTTCGGTTTTGATAGAGCAACATGTTCATCTCCCTTTGCAGACCGACCAACCGGTCTAATTAAAATCCAAAAAAATGCGCCAGTATTTCCTTACTTAGCGCGTATTCCGTTTAATAGCAGACTAGCTGCTTGACGGAATAATTTCGATATCCGTTCGGGCTGCTGCTCAGAGTCTATCGTAAAGTAGACTTTTCCGAGGCCTTCCATCATGCTGCTGACGATAAGCACAAGCTCCTCTTCATCACCGGAGACAAATATCCCGCTCGCCTGTCCTTCACGAATAAGGTCGCGGCATGCCTGCGAAGCATTGTTCATAATAAGCAGCAGACGATCTAATACATCCTGAGTGATCACCTGGCTGCGCGAAAATTCTTCCATGGCTTTCATGAGCGGGTTTTGAAAGTCATGGGCGTAATGCTCTGCAAGTGCATAAAGCTGTTCCTCAACAGTAGCCAGCTTCTCTCGTTTACGATCCCATGCCAAACGCCACTGCTCACTATCCTCCTCAACCACCTCAAGGAAAAGCTGCTCCTTGCTCGGAAAATGGTGATAGAGACTTCCTTTGCTGACTTTAGCGGTGTCGCATACTTCATTCATGGATACGGCTCCATAGCCCTTATGCAGAAACAATTGCTTGGCTGCACGGGCGATGCGGCGTTTGGTTTCTTCACCATCTGATCGTCCTTTGACCATTTGCTTTACCTCCTGCTAGACCGACTGATCGGTCTAATTATAGCGAATAAAAATTTTACTTGCAAGATTTCCAGCCGTTGTTTTGAAAAATATCCATTTCTATGCTAGTCTTAAAAGAAAATAGTCGGAGGCAAAGCATGGCAAAAGCACACAAGAAACTCTCGAAGCTTGAAATTTTGAAAAGAGCGATGTTTATTACAATCGGAGCCGTCCTCATGGGCGTCGCGCTGGAGCTGTTCCTCGTCCCCAATAGCGTCATCGACGGAGGAATTACCGGTATTTCGATTATGGTCTCTCACCTGACAGATAAGCCTCTGGGTATTTTTATTTTCCTCTTAAACCTGCCGTTCCTGTTCATCGGTTTCAAGCAAATTGGCAAGACGTTTGCAATATCTACCTTATACGGTATCGTGGTCATGTCCGTAACGACGCAGCTGCTGCATCACGTGGACGCTTTTACAGAGGATAAGCTGCTTGCTGTATTGTTCGGCGGTATTATTCTAGGTGGCGGTATCGGTCTCGTTATCCGTTTTGGCGGATCGCTGGATGGCACGGAAATTTTGGCGATTTTAGCCTCGAAGAAATTTTCCATGCCGGTAGGACAGTTTATTATGATCGTCAACGTGTTCATTTTTATTTTGGCGGGCTTCGTCTTCCAATGGGATTCCGCAATGTATTCGATGTTCACGTATTATATAGCGACGAAAGTAATGGATATTGTAGTAGAGGGTCTCGACGAGTCCAAATCCGTCACCATTATTTCCGCCGAATACGAGGAAATATCTGAAGCGGTTATGAGCCGCTTGGGCAGAAGCACTACGTATATTCAAGCACGAGGCGGCTATTCTAGAGAAGAAACACAAATGATCTACTGCGTAGTCAACCGTCTGGAAGTGGCGAAGCTTAAATCGATCGTCCATGACATCGATCCCCGCGCTTTCGTTGCCATTGAGCATGTATCTGATGTTAGCGGTGGCAACTTTAGCAAGAAAGAAATTCACTAACTCACTAACACATAAATGTACAATCTTATATGATCTTATTTCTCCCAAAGTCAGCAGTTCTGGACGCGTATTTCTCGTCTGGAACTGCTGCTTTTTTTGATCCTTTATATACGGCTTTACATACCCTATGGGGGTATGTTAATATAAAAATAAGCTTATGATATACCCCCTGGAGGTATTTGAATGGACAAAGAAACGAAATCGGCTTGTTTGCATCAGCATATGGACTCAGGCGGTGCAGGCGATGGCCAGTCCATGGAGCGCTTGAGCCATCATTCCGATGAAATGAAAGCGAATTTGATCAGGCGTCTGAACAAGGTGGAAGGCCAGATCCGCGGCGTGAAGGCGATGATTGAGAAGGATACGTATTGCGATGATGTGCTTACTCAGATAGCGGCTGCGCAATCGGCATTAAACGGGGTAGGCAAGCTGCTGCTGGAAGGCCATATGAAGAGCTGCATTGTGGATCGTATTCAGGCAGGTGAGCATGAAGTTATCGATGAGCTGTTGATTACCGTTAAGAAATTATTGAAATAATAAAACATCACTCAAGGAGGCAATAAAGATGGAAAACGTAACACTTAAAGTAGAAGGCATGTCCTGCGGGCACTGCGTGAGCACGGTAGAGAAGGCTGTAAATGAAGCGGGAGCAAGCGGCAAAGTCGATTTAGCAGCTGGACAAGTTGCTGTGGAGTTTGATACAGCGAAAGTATCGCTGGCTTCCATTAAAGAAGCGATTGAAAATACCGGATTTGACGTCGTATAACAAGGGCATAAGCTAAGCTTGCACAGCCCTCTTTTTCCGAAGCGAACATAGCAAGATGGTTTGGGCTTTGGAGAAGGAGCGGCTTTTTGTGTTTTTAAAAATAGGGGCAGGGAGCTGGGAAAAGGAAGATGGCGAAAAGAAAAGCAGCGCTCTATATGACGATGATCGCTCTTGCGGGCATGCTGGCAGGATGCGTAGAAAAATCTGCTAACACAAGCGATGCAAGCGCAAGCGAACATGAGGGGCATCAGCAGACGAGCCCGGCAGCTGCGCCGGAGGCTTCGAATTCAGGTGACACGCATAGTGGGCATACAGCAGGGGACGAGAAGGCAGAGAGCGATAACGGTCATGGCGGGCATGGCGACATGGACGGTATGGAGCATGAGCAGGCAAACGCCCAGGTAAAGTGGAGCTTCCAAAGTGGGCAGCCGGCAGCCGGATCTGAAACCGTTATTGAGCTTAAGGTCACCGATGCTGCGGATGCGCCCATCGAGAAGTTTGACCTGAATCATGAAAAGCTCATGCATTTGATTGCGGTAAGCAGCGACCTCAGCTATTTTTCGCATATACACCCGAGTTATGAAGGCGGCGGCAAGTTTACAGTAAAGGAAACGTTCCCGGCGGCAGGTTCCTACAAGCTGTTTGCTGATTTCATACCAACAGGCGCGTCGCAGCAGACGATAAGTACAGAGGTTCAAGCGTCGGGAAAAGCTGCTGCTAAAGTCGAGCTGAAGGCAGACGATGAGCTTGTGCAGACGATTGACGGCCAGAAGGTGAGGCTTGCGCTGTCGATGACGAAAGCGGGCGAGGAAGCTAAGCTCACGTACACCTTTGAGGATGCAGCGTCAGGTATGCCTGTTAAAGATTTAGAGCCTTATCTGGGCGCTGTTGGCCATGTCGTCATTATTAGCAGCGATTTGGAAAAATATTTGCATGTGCATCCACTGGATGAGGCATCAGCTGGTCCGGAAGCTGTTTTTGCCACCGAGTTCCCAGAGCCGGGCTTATATAAAATATGGGGGCAATTTCAGCGCGGCGGGAAGACGTTTATCGTCCCCTTCGTCGTGAACATTCAAGCTTAGACCAAACTTAGAAGCAAGAGGAGGAGAGGCGGTTGCTTCCTTTCATAGAGCTGCTGCAGCACCGAACGGCTAGACCGTTGCTCCGCTTCGCCCACCTGTGCGTCAGCGCGATGGCGGCAGCGCCAACAACGATTTACGAGCATGCGTTTATTTTTGTGCTGAAGGGGAGCGGTATCGTTTCTTCTGAAGGCAAGCAAGCGGCATATAAGGAAGGCTCGGTCATTATGATTCCACCGGGCGTTGCCTACAGCTTAACGCAGGGGCACGAGGAGAAAGAACATGAGGATGAGCTGCATATCGCGATTCATTTCGATTGGGAGACTCAGGCACAGGCGCATGGGGAGCTATTAAACTTAACGGATAATAACGAGGCGTTCGGTGCGGAGATGGAAGAACCACATCCAGCGCCGAATTCCATTTGGCTGCCGCATGTGGCGGTCCTTGAATCGGCATCAGACGAGCTGTTTGCTTGTGCAGGCTGGACGCTGCGCGCCTATGAGCAGGGCGGTGTCTATCAACGGCTGCGTACCGACGCGGAAATGCTGAACTTAATTGTGCAGCTGGTTGAAAATATAACGGATGGCACGCAGGGGATTCAAACGCTGTAGTGCTGCTAAAATCAGCAAGATGCTGGATACCGAGCAACCCTTACAAGGAATCAGCTCTTTGTTCAGCTACGAGTTCCTGAATATTTCAGCCGCCTTGTCCGTTAGTATGAAGGCATGACGCCTCAGGAATTAGACAATCGTTGAGTATTACGGGGCAGAAATAATGGAGTAGAAATTATTCACTGAGTGAGTAATTTGTTCATAGACATGACTTTATATAAAAGTAACATAAAGAGCGGACTTCGATAGGAGTCCGCTTTTTGTTGTCTCAATTTCAGGCTAAAAAAATAGCATGAATTATGCTAAAATTGAAATTGTTGATATTTTTACATATTCTGAAAGGAAGCATGCAGATGAGTTTTCTTGCTGGAATGAAGGAGAAAATATTTTTAATGAAATCAATAATATTATTAGAGAAAGATGAGAATTCCGCTACCGCTTTCATTCATTATGTAGCACTTTCCTTTTTTGTGCTGGTTCCATTTGCTTTTGCTGGTGCTTTCAATAATGTATCGTTTTTAGTGTCATTTGCTTTCTCTGGATTGTTTTTTACTTTATATGATATGACGACTGGAAAAAGTGGGTTCATGCTGTTTCTAGGAATCCTTTTTACAATTACAATTCCGCAAGTATTACAGTTTAAAGTTGTAAAGCAAGTATTGAACTATATTTTAGACAATTTAAATCGCATTCCTATCCTTGATATAAGTTCTGCATCAATAAGTAACGCTTTAACAATCGCCAGCTTAGCACTTGTTTTATTTAGTTTATCTAGGAAAAATCAGAAAATCAAAGAAATGGAAGGCGAGAATGAAAGTCTTAACAAGAAGGTAGAACAGCAGAAGGAATGGGACATTAGGTTTGAACAAATCAGTCAATTCAATTCAATAGAAGATCAAATTCAAGAACTCTCATCTATTATTAAGGTGGAAAAAGACCCTGTAGTTTTATCTAGATCATTTACTCAGCGTGGTAATGCATCTAGAAAACTTGGTAGATTAGACGAAGCATTAAAAGATTATTCAAAGGCTATAGAGATAAAACCAGATTATGCTAAGGCTTATAATCACCGTGGGACTGTATATAATAATTTAGGAATGTATGAAGAGGCCTTGAGAGGTTATACGAAAGCCATAGAGTTGAACTCAGAATATGCTTCTGCTTATTATAACCGTGGGGATGTATATGATAATTTAGGGAAGCATGAGGAGTCCTTGAGGGATTATACGAAAGCCATAGAACTAGACCCAGTAGATGCTTATGCATATTATAACCGTGGGTATGTGTATAATAATTTAGGGAAACATGAGGAGTCCTTGAGGGATTATACGAAAGCCATAGAGTTAGACCCAGCAGATGCTTCTGCATATAATAATCGTGGGACTGTATATAATATTTTAGGAAAGCATGAAGAGGCCTTGAGAGATTATTCAAAGGCTATAGAGATAAAAGCAGATTATGCTATGGCTTATAATAACCGTGGGACTGCATATAATAATTTAGGAAAGCATGAAGAGGCCTTGAGAGATTATTCAAAGGCTATAGAGATAAAAGCAGATTATGCTATGGCTTATAATAACCGTGGGACTGTACATAATAATTTAGGAAAGCATGAAGAGGCCCTGAGAGATTATACGAAAGCCATAGAGTTAGACCCAGCAGATGCTTCTGCTTATTATAACCGTGGGGTTATATATGAAAATTTAGGACAGCATGAGGAGTCCTTGAGGGATTATACGAAAGCCATAGAGTTAGATCCAGCAGATGCATCTGCTTATAATAACCGTGGGGATGTATATGAAAATTTAGGACAGCATGAGGAGGCCTTGAGGGATTTTACGAAAGCAATAGAGTTAGACCCAGCAGATGCATCTGCTTATAATAACCGTGGGGTTGTGTATGAAAATTTAGAAAAGCATGAGGAGGCCTTGAGGGATTATACGAAAGCAATAGAGATAAACCCAGAACATGCTAAGGCTTATAGTAACCGTGGGAATGTATATGATAATTTAGGAAAGCATGAGGAGTCCTTGAGGGATTATACGAAAGCCATAGAGTTGAGCTCAGAAGATGCTACTGCTTATAATAACCGAGGGAATGTATATGGTGATTTAGGAAAGCATGAAGATGCCTTGAGGGATTATACGAAAGCCATAGAGTTAAACCCCAAAAATGCTACTGCTTATAATAACCGTGGGACTGTATATAATAATTTAGGAAAGCATGAAGATGCCTTGAGAGATTATGTGAAAGCCATAGAGTTGAACCCAGAATATGCTACTGCTTATTATAACCGAGGGAATGTAAATAATAATTTAGGAAAGCATGAGGAGGCCTTAAGGGATTATACAAAAGCCATAGAGATAAACCCAGAGTATGCTAAGGCTTTTTATAACCGTGGGGATGTAAATGATAATTTAGGAAAGCATGAGGAGGCCTTAAGAGATTATACAAAAGCCATAGAGATAGACCCGAAGTATGTTAAGGCTTATTTTAACCGCGGGTATGTGTTTAATAATTTAGGAAAACACGAAGAGGCCTTGAGGGATTATACGAAAGTCATAGAGTTAGATCCAGCAGATGCTTCTACTTATTATAACCGAGGGAACGTGTGTAATAATTTAGGAAAACATGAAGAGGCCTTAAAGGACTATACAAAAGCCATAGAGTTAGATAGCAGCTACAGCAGCAGGCTTGAAGCAATTATTAAGGATATAAAACTAAGTATAAATGAGGCTGCCGCTGGTAAAGGACATGAGGAAGATGACGAGAAGTGAAAAATGGCAATACAACAAGATTAGTTGTTAAAACTAATTTTTTGTAAGCGAACAGATTGCTAAGTTTACAGCATATAACAGAAAATAGCCCATCAGTGATTTTGCGGGATAACTGATGGGCTGTTTCATTTTTTAATGACCAAGAACATCTGAAAATCACACCTGTTGCTTCGCACGAGCAGGAGCGCTGCTGAGCCATTGCCCTGCAACCGGCTCGGCTATGCCGCTTTTAGCCTCATACACCATGCTCCCTCTGCTCCAGGTAGCCAAAACACGGCAGCCAATTTTCCTTCCGATATAAGGACTATGTTTATGACGGTGATAAAGATGCTGCTCTTCAAGGGTATACGGAGCATCAAGCTGAACCATAACCAGGTCCGCATCCGCTCCGAGCCGTATTTCTCCCTTCGTGTCGCTGAGACCGAATCTCTTAGCTGGCGCGAACGAAAGCATGCGACTTAGCACGGGTAGTGGAATACCCCTCTTGGTATAGCCTTCGTCAATCATCAGCTCCAGTGAATTTTGCGCTCCTGCTATGCCTCCCCATGCCGTAAAATAATTGTCCGATTGCTTCAATTCTCTCGGGCAGGGAGAGTGGTCGGAAGCGATCATATCGATGTGTCCAGCAGCAAGCATGGCCCATAGCTTTTCCTGCTCAGCGGGGCTCCGTAGTGGAGGGGCGCATTTGGCCGCCGGACCAATTAGCTCCAAATCACGGTCCGTAAGCACCAAATAATGCGGACAAGTTTCCAAGGTCACATTGACCCCGCGCTGCTTGGCATCAGCTATCGTCTGGACGGCAGCCGCACTGCTTATATGGACAAAATGCAGAGCGCATCCCGTCTGCTCCGCGAACAGCAGAGCCCGATTAACCGCCTCAAGCTCAGCGCGCACCGGACGCGAAGCCGTATAATCTGCCGCAGATAAGGCGCCCTTGGCCAGCTTTTCTTTCGTCAAGGTAGCTACGATAGGCTCGCTCTCTGCATGAAGCGCTAGTACATGTCCAAGCTCTGCGATAATCTTCATCCCTGCCAGCAGCGTCGCATCATCTACCTCGCGGAAGGCGTCCTCTGACGGATCGCCGGGAGAAGACATAAAGGCCTTGAAGCCGATAACTCCGGCTTCGTCCAACGCTCGCAAGTCATCGAGATGCCCCGGCACAAGCCCACCCCATAACGCATAATCCACAACAGATTTTCCCTGCGCAGCAGCCAGCTTTTGCTCCAATGCGTGAGCGGTAACGGTCGGAGGAATGCCATTTAGCGGCATATCTATATAAGTGGTGCAGCCGCCTGCCGCAAGAGCTGCGGAGCCGCTGGCGAAGCCTTCCCAAGCCCCGAGCCCCGGCTCGTTCAAATGCACATGGGCGTCTATCATTCCGGGCATTACAATCATGCCGGCTGCTGAAATCGTTTTTTTAGCGGGAGTCGTCAGTCGCTCGGCAAGCTGTACAATTTGCCCATTGCTGATCCCAATATCCATTTGGCGTACGTCATTGCTCAGGACAACTGAGCCATCCCGGATGATTAAATCCAATGGTTCCTTCATAAGCTCACCTCTGTCCTATTATGAGAATATAAACATAGAAGGCAGAACCACAAGGGCTCAGCCTTCCTGTTGTACGCATCTTATTTTTATTACTACTTTCTTACTCTGTAACTAGCGCAGGATCAAGCGCTTTGAGCAAGCTTAGATCATGGTAAGAGGCGAATTCAGGTATGCTCTTAATGTTTCCTACACTTTTCAAATATTCGCCTACAGCCTGGCCGTTGCTTCCGTTAATGTAAGTATCATTAACTTCCATGGCATACACATTGCGGTTCATAATTTCTCTGAGCTCGTCCTCGGTTAAGTGCAGCTCTGGCGCCAATATTTTAATCGCTTCTTCCCGGTTATCATTAATGTAAGCCGTTGCTTTCTCTAGAGCGCCAAGCATCGCTTTGATCGTGTTTGGATTTTCCTTCAAATACTCGTCAGTGACTTGCACCGTTGTGTGTACACTCATCCAGTTCACATCGCCAGTTTTATCGGGGAGCTCGCTTTTCGTACCGCTGAACAGAAACTTGCCGCCGCCTTGAATCGCCTTCGTTATGAATGGCTCCCAAGCTGCCATGGCATCGATAGACCCGTTCTGCAGCGCAACAACGGCGTCACTTGGCGCGAGGTTAACATAATTAATCTTGCTTACGTCGACGCCGAGCTCCTTACCCATATTATCAATGGCGAACTTGACATCTGCTCCGCTTGGAATGCCGATCGTCTTACCTTCCAGATCCTTTGCACTTTTCAATTCGAGCTTGCTGGAGCCAACGACTGCCTGTGTTCCGGCAATTTGAGCTAGCGGGGCTACTATTTTCACGGGAATATTGGAGGATTTCAAAATAATATCCATAAAGTTCGTCTGAATGCTGACGGGAGCGCTGCCCCCTGCAACCAATGGAGCAATATCCGGGCCGCTTTCAATGAGCTGGCTTGTTACATCGAGGCCTGCTTCCTTGAAGTAGCCAAGCTTATCGGCAATGATTTGCTGGGAGGAAATTTGGGCGTCGCGCACGCCGACGAGTGTAACGGTTGTCGTCTCGGGAGTGTCATCGGCAGCAGCCTCAGGCGAGCTCGTTTCTGCTGCTGCGGCAGTTGGAGCAGAGCTTGCGTTCCCGCTGCTTGCGCTCGTAGCTTCTTCCTTCGCACCGCATGCCGTTAAAACGAATGCCAAAGCGGAAACGACCATTAATTGTTGAACCCATTTTTTTTGATTAGCCATCGTAATCTCTCCCTATACCCAATGTTTTTTGTCTCTACTTTCTAAATACACGGGGCTTCCAGCTGCCTTAAGCGGATCAAGCTCCCCTATTTGCACACGCTATTTCTCAACCGCCTCGTTCATCCCTCCTTTACGCCAGCTAAGAACTTTGTTCTCCATCAGCTTAAGCAGCGCTGAGAAAATGCTATAAATCAAGCCAATACAAATAATGGCGACGAACATATTGGAAATTTTAAAATAATTCCGTGCGTCTACGATAATATAGCCGAGTCCGGATTTGGCTCCCATCATCTCGGAGACGATTAGCGCGGAGAAGGATAAGCCAAGGCTGACTCTGGCTCCCACAATGAAACTCGGAATGGCAGAGGGAAGCAGTACTCTTCTGAAAATTTGCCGCTCCGAAGCGCCGAGGCTCATTGCCGAGCGAATAAGGGTAGAAGGAACGGTCTTGAATCCGTCTACCGTATACACCAATACTGGAAGGAATGTTGTCCAAGCAATGAGCAGTACCTTCGGAAATTCACCGATGCCGAACCAGATAATAATAAGAGGGAGCAGGGCGAGCGCTGGGATTGGGCCTACTAGATTAAGTAGGGGAGACATCCAGCGCTCCACCTGGCGAAATTTACTCATTAATACACCCATGAAAACCGCCAGCACACATCCGATTACAAAACCGGCTGCAATACGCAAGGTGCTGGATAGCAAGCTGTCAAAGAGAAGCCCGGTTTGCGCAAGTGCCCAAGCATCAACAATAACGAGTGAAGGAGGTGGAAGAAAAAGCGGATTGAACAAGGCCAGCTTCATATTCATTTGAGAAAAAACTTCCCATAGGATGAAAAAGGTCAGGTATGGAATGAAATTCGATGTTTTCATAAAGCTGGAGCCTGCTTTGGACTTCGCCTTGCGTGCGATTTTATGCGCTCCAAGCTTGCCCACTTGCGCCCCCTCGGCTGTGAAAGAACCCGATGTTTCGCTCATTGTATGGCCTCCTCCAATTCATTCTCCATCAATACGTGCTCGATTCGCTGCATAGCCTCGCCGAAGCCGGGCATATCGAAGGTGCGGGGATGCGGAATATCGACCTTGAATTCATCAGCAATGACACCGTTCTTCATGACTACGACACGGTCAGCTAGATAGATCGCTTCGCTTATGCTATGAGTCACGAACAAAGTCGTCGGCTTTAGCTTCTCACATATGCGGCGAAGCTCTCTGCGCATCATATCGCGGGTTAAAATATCCAAAGCGCCGAAAGGCTCATCCATTAGCAAAATATCCGGTGAGCTTGCGAGCGCCCGGGCAATGCCCACCCGCTGCTTCATGCCGCCTGACAATTCGGCAGGGTATTGGTCTGCATATTTTTCCAAGCCTACTAGGCTTAAAAACTGTCTGCCGATTTCCTTCGCTTCTGTTTTTCCTGCTCCTTGGACCTCTGGTCCGAAGCTGATATTTTCAAGTACCGTATACCAAGGGAACAGGGCATGATCTTGAAACACCATCCCGCGGGCTTTGGAAGGTCCACGAATGAGCTCGCCATCTACAAGCAGCTCCCCTTCATCAGGCAGCAAATAGCCAGCGATCATGTTAAGCAGCGTAGATTTGCCGCAGCCGCTATGTCCGAGTATGCATACAAACTCATGAGCATCCACCGTCAAATCGACATTTTTCAAAATCGTCCGGTCCCCAAAGCGCTTTCCCGCATTACGCACCATCAACTTCATAGCTATCCCTCGCTTTCTCCCATTCATGTCCTGCGTTGTACACGATTTATGAGCCTATCCCACACAACATCTAATCCAAGATTGGATACAATCCTAATCAAAAAAATGACGGGCTTCTGATTCAGCCTTTCACGCTGGCGTAATGACCGTTTGCCACGCGGAAAACCTCGCTTAAGGATTGAGGAGCCGTTCCTTTTTCTTCAAACTGAAGCGTATCCTCGATTTCCTTTAAATGCTCGATCATCAACCGTTCCGCCTGCTCCGCCTCGCCTTGCTCAATCAAGAGCACTAATCGTCGATGATCGCTGCAGTGCATGTGCTTACTCATGCCATATAGAGCGATGATGACGTAAGTGAGTGATATAAGCTCCTCTAAATAGCGGAAATAATAATTGTTGCCCGTGAACTCGGCGATTTTTAGATGAAAGTTGCCCGAGAGCCGAACGGCGAGCAAAGGGTCTCCGTTGTGGTGAGCCGCGTGCTCCTCATCCAGCAGCTCGCTCAGCTGTCTGAGCTGTTCTTTAGTCAGCGTTCCACTTACCTTTTTCACCCCGGAAGCTTCAATGACTCTGCGCATTTCGAAAACTTCCTTGGCTTCTTCGACGGTAGGGCATGCAACGAATGTTCCCTTGTATGGAATAACCGTCACCAGCTTCTCTCCGGCCAGCTTACGCAGTACATTGCGTACGGGCGTGCGGCTGACGCCAAACGATTCGGCAATAACCTCCTCGACGAGCTGCATGCTGGGGCGGAGCTTTTGCTGAATAATGGCATCTTTGATTGCTATATAAATATCAAGTTCATTTGCTACCCCCACTGGGAACATCTCCTTTCTAAGGTGGATCAGTCAACGAAAGTTATTGTTATGTTTTATAACATGAATAGTAAATTAAAAGCACTTTATAAGTCAATAGTTATTTTTGAGTGGAGTGAAATGACGATTTTTTAAAGGTTTTTCAGAATTTCAACTGAATTTAGCGCTTTTGCGTATAAATGCTAGTCTTTTTCGCTAGCTCACTTTTAGTTTGCGGCATATTTATGTTATATAACTTAACATAAATAAAAGGCTGATAGCTGATTTTTAAGTTGCATGTCGTCCTACTTTTAAACTATAAAAAACACCTATATAGTGGTAGAATTGGGTGAGTGAAATGAATGTGAAGGGTATAAAGAACTAAAGTTGAGAGGGTTGAATCATCATTTTTAAATTTTATTATCGTATCGGTATAACAGGCTTGATTATTGTCCTTATGTCATTGGTTTATTTGCCTAGGGAGCAAGTGGTGTCGGCGAGAGCGGTTATTCAAGAGTTTGCCGCAAGCTCAGCCGTTAAGACGGATAACGCCCTTACACGAGCTGAGGCGGCCAGCATGCTGAGCCGGGTGACCCAATTGCCAAAGCCCGACATGGCGGATGTCGCTTCGGTATTTCCTGATCTGGACAAGCATAGCAGCCGCAGTGATGTGCGCAAGCTCGTTGCACTTGGAATGATTGCGAAAAATGACTACCCCAAAGGCTTCCAGCCTGACAAGGCAGTGACCCGCTTTGAAATGATGAAGTGGATGGCCAGCGGACTTGCGGCGTCCGATGAAAGCTTCAAGCAATCGCTGGCGGATACTGCGAGCACGCTGCTGCCTACTCCTGAGACTTATAAAGGCGGCATTGCGGACAAGCAAATTTCGTACATTGCCGTTATTCGAGGTACCGGCATTATTACAGGGATGCAGGACGGCACGTTTCGGCCAGCAGATCCCATTTCGAAAGCTGAACTGGCGGCCGTTCTGCTCCGCTATAAGCGAGTGGAGGGCACCAAAGCTGACAGCTATCAGGCTTTGAATGAGCTGCGCGAAGTGGGATTAACCGGCACTAATCTGACCAGCATTACGAAATATAAATATTCGCGGGAATCTCCTTACAACGATGACGGAAGCTATAGGCTAGAAGCTGTTGCCAAGGTTGGAATTAACTTGGATCAGCATATCGATGCCCGTACATTAGAGCCTTATCTCAGCATTCCTGGCATCGGACTGGATTACCATGTTTATGTAAATGGCTATAGCCAACGTTATAAATTCGTCAAGTTGGAGGAGCTTGAGATGAGCCTCGAGGAAGCTGTCGCCGATGCCTATGCAAGCGGATATTCTCCTAGACTTGGAGTGGAGGAGCCTGGCCAGCTTAGCCCTAAAGATTTGAAATTGCTGCTGTCCCACGAGGATGCCTATATTAATGTAGAGCAGAGCCGGATGCCGTTTACCTCTTTCGCTGACGTGGTCGACAGCCCGATTAAGGCCAAGAAGGTCGCTACGGTCAAGCTGCACCGGATGATTTTCGTCGATGTTCCCGTCACGGGCAAGGGGGAGGCGAAGGGTGTTTATGCAAACTATTTTGCTGATTCCATAGCATCTTGGCGCAAGCTTGATAATAGTGTTTATATGGCCTTCACTGAAATGACGATCCAGACGCATGCGGAAAAAATGGATCTCATGGGCTTCTACAGCGCCATCGGCAATGGGAATGGGAACGGATTTTTCAAGTTCAGCCGTCTTGCTCCGGAAACGATGGATAAAAACGGGCTGACTACCGTCCCGATGGCTACGTCCACCTATTTTACCAAGGATAGCGTCAGACGTTTTTGGACCTTCGGCACCTATCTTAAAAGCAACTATTATCCGCCTCACCTTAAAACCGACTCAGGCGCTTACTTCAGAACGTATTATCAATCCTAATCGAAGCATCCCTTGTCCGCTCTCTATGAGAGCGAAGGGGTGCTTTTTCTCTTGCTGCTCAAAGGATGAGCGGGTTGTATGTTCTTGATAAAAAGATGTCCAAAAAAGGACTTCCTGTTCTATTTTTGGATACCTTCATCATAGGCTGGGCATATATACCATTCAGTATCAATATGGTATTTGTGGTATTAATTCCATTTAATAGTTTGAAGCTTATTACCAGGAGGGATCGTCTATGGAAAGGCCTATTGGGATTATTGTATCAGAGCCGCATGCTTTAGCAGGGCAAGGTAGTCGTTCAAGTGGAAACTTCTCTACGGATTGGTTTGGAGGAGCCCATGTTATGTTGGTTGAAGTAACGGTTGATGGTCAAATTGATAATACGATAACTTTCAGTATTGCTGAAGATAAAAGTGGCAGTGATCCCGTTAGAGCTAAAAATGTGAAGAATAACGATCAAGTGGGATATATAGGAAGCAACTCGTTATACATTTGTGAGGTTAGATGTCCAGTGAATAAGAATTTTATGATTACATTTAAACCTTATGTCTAGTAAATCATTCAAAATGAATTTTTATGAGGATAGTCCATTAAATTTAGGAGTGTGAATCATGAGCAGACCAATCGCTGTTGTTGTATCCAGTAATACCGTTTTAAACGATGAAAGAAGTCGCACAAGTGGTAATTTTTCGACGAAATGGTTTGGCTCATGTAAATATATGGAGGTTGAAGTGAGCGTAAATGGTAAAATTAATAATGATATTAAATTCAGCATGGCTATTGATATTAATAATGGAAACGATGTTACGAAATATAATGACGTCAAAAATGGTTCGAGAATAGATTATTATGATTCAAATACATTTTATATTTGTGAGGTAACTTCAAGTCAACGTGAAAATTTTATGGTTAAGTTTTTTCCCGTATAGGAGCAGGGTGCAGCTTGTTCAATTAACGTAATTAATGTAATGGTGAAGGTGAAAAGGGATGTCCCCGACCGTTAGGCTCGGGGACATCCCTTGCTGCATCATGCAGGTAAATGGAAGGTTGAGCGGGAGATATCGGTACGAATTGTTATTTCACCGGGCTGACGGGTGCCGTCGGTGTTCCCGCAGCGGCTGGGTCAGCCTTACGTGCTGGCTGAGCTTGCGTCTCGACCTGCTCACCAGGGGCGAGCATCGCTTGAAGCGCGGCCTGGTTAAGCAAGCTCCACGGCTTATTGTAATGCGGCTGGAAGAAGAAGTCGACGAAGCCGAGCTCATCAATCGTCATGCGGTTTTGGATACATACCGACATCGTATTCATCATTTGCGTCAGATCGGCTTTCGATAAAATTTGTGCACCGACGACACGCTCGCTGTCCGCTTCATAAACGAATTTCAGCGTGACCTCCTCAAACGTTGGCATAAATTCCGGACGGTAGTTTTCAACGATTGTGACAGTTTTCACATTCATTTCAGCAGCAAGCGCAGCCGTTTCAGTCAAACCCGTCGATGCAATGTTGTAGTCAAATAGCTTAATCGCCGACGTTCCTTGCGTGCCTAAATATTTCACGCGCGGCTGCAGCAGGTTTTTGCCGATGAGCGTTCCCATCCGAACCGCATTCGTTGCGAGTGGAATGTAGGCGTGCTGGCCAGTTGGGTTGTACATAACGGCGCAGCTGTCTCCGGCAGCGAACACATCCGGCTGGCTGGTGCGCATATATTCGTCGACGATAATTGCGCCATTGGGCAGCATATCGACTTGGCCTTTCAGCAGCTCCGTATTAGGACGGAAGCCGATGCACATAATGACAAGATCAGCCTCGTATTCGCCTTTGGTCGTCAAAATCTGCTTCACTTCTCCATTTGTGCCCTTAAAGCCGGTAACGGTCTGGTCAAGCGCAAGCTCAATGCCATGTGCGGCGAGATCGGCTTCAATGACATCGGTGTATTCCTGATCCAAATATTTGTACAAAATGCGATCCATATTATCGATTAGCGTCACCTGCTTGCCGAGCTGCTCGAACGCTTCCACCAGCTCGATGCCGATGTAGCCAGCGCCGATGACGGCAATACGGTTTGCGTATTTTGCTTTTTCGATAATCGTTTGGGCGTGATTGTAGTTTTTGCATAAAAGAATATTTTCAAGCTCCATGCCCTCAAGCTTCGGAATAATCGGCCACGAGCCAGTAGTCACCACAAGCTTGTCATAGCTGTTTTCAAACGTTTCATTCGTCAGCAGATTGCGGACGGTTACGGTTTTTGCATTGGTATCGACATTCAGCACCTCATGCTGCATATGCGTTTGAACGCCCATGACGGCAAGCTGCTCAGGCGAAGCGTAGAAAAGCTTGGTTGGATCTTTGACGACGCCTCCGACATGAAGGGCGATGCCGCACGACAGGAAGGAAATGTTGTCATTTTTCTCGAAAACGGTAATTTCCGCCTCAGGGTGAAGCTTGATCATTTGATTAATAGCGGCAGTTCCTGCATGTGTACATCCAATAACGGTAACCTTCATAGTAGGGGCCTCCTCGAGTATATGTGAATGTTTTCACAACCATAATGTTTAATGTGAAATGATTCACAATGTGTTGTTGGTATTATCATAAAACATTCGATGCCTGAAAACAAGGTCGGAATTGTGAACTTTTTCACAAGGTATGGCATAGCCCCTTCGAGCCATATTCAAGCGGGTTGTTTTCAGCCACAATAAAAGGTGTACAATATACAGGAGTAGGATAGAGTGACAGTGGCGCGAGGGCCAGACGTCAATGAGAAAAGAGGGATGCGGCGTGACTCAGCCGGTTCGAATATTAATTGTGGACGACCATCATCATGCGCGCGAGGGCATTCGGGCGATTTTGCAGGCGGAGCCTTTGTTTGAGGTTGTCGGCGAGGGCTGCAATGGGCTTGAAGCGCTTGCTCTTACGGAGCAGCTGATGCCGGATTTGATTTTGATGGATATTAATATGAAAGAGATGGACGGGCTCGAAGCGACGAAGGAAATCAAAGCCCGTTACCCCTATGTGAAAATAGTGATTATAACCGTATCGGATGATATAACGCATCTGTTTGAGGCGCTAAAGAAAGGTGCGCAGGGCTATTTGCTCAAAAATTTAAATCCCGGCGCCTGGCGCGAATATTTGAAGGCGATTGCGCTTGATGAAGCGCCTTTGTCGCGGGAGCTGGCGCAGCGCATTTTGCAGGAGTTTGCCCTTGCTGGAGCGGGCAGGCAGCAGGCTGAGGAAAGTCCGCTCACGGCGCGGGAGCAGGAGATTTTGCGCTGTGTGGCACAGGGAGCGGCCAATCGGGACATTGCCGGCATGCTGATGATTTCCGAGCATACCGTGAAAAATCATCTCAAAAACATTTTGCAGAAGCTCCATCTGGACAATCGCGTACAGCTGGCGAAATATGCGTTCGAGCAAGGGTATTTGCGGGACTAAAGCTTGGAAGGGTGCTTGTGCCATGCTGGCGAAGCGTCATCAAAGGTTCACAGCTTGGCGACAATGCGGGTGCGGAAATAGCCCTTTGTAGTCATTCTTTCCCTGAGGGTAGGTCGATATAATAGGATTTAGTTATCCAATATCGATGCTCAGGGGGCTATTTTAATGATCGTTTGGAAAAAGAAACTGGCAGCCGCAGCGCTTGCCGCAGTATTAACATTCAGCGTTTCGGCGACGGCTTTCGCCCATGACGGCTGGACACAGACGAATGCGCCGATTATCGCGCAGGGCGAGGTTGCGTATGTGGATATGCTTTTCGGCAACCATTCCAATGATCACAAAAGCTATCGCATTACCGGCCAATGGGGTGTAGACAGCTCGAAGGTATATGTGACTTCTCCGGCAGGAGTGAAGACGGACATTACGTCAACGCGGTTTTACACAGGTGAAGCAGCTACAGAGACGGAGCCAGCCGTAAACAATGGTTTTGTCGCTTCCTTCTCGGCGGCATCGCCAGGCGCTTACATCGTAACGGGTGAATCGGACAGCGTGAGTACGACCTCGCTCAGCCGCTCGTTGCGCAGCGCGAAATCGTTCGTAGCGATCAGCGATCTTCCGCTTATTGCCCGGGTCAGCGCGCTGAAAGGCTTTGCGAATCCAGTGAGCCTTGACCGTGCGGAGTTCGTCCCGCAGTTCAACCCGGCAGCTGCCGTGCCAGGTCAGGATGTAAAGGTGCAATTGCTGCTCAAAGGTGAGCCGGTAGCGGATGCTGAAGTATCGCTCATTCGCCGCAGCAACTCCGAAGGGCAGACGCTGACAACGGATGACAATGGATTTGTGACTTATAAGACGGGAGCAGCCGACTATTATTTGCTGCGTGCTTCGACGTCTACGGATGAGAGCAAAGAGGGCGAATATACGAAGGTCAATTATACAGCAACGATGACCTACACGGTGCAAAATGCAGGCGTCAAGCTGCCAGGGGGCAAAGCTAGCCCTATTCCTTATGTATATGTCGATGGGAAACTCGTATCCAGCGACAGCCTAACCATTGTGAAAGGCTCAACGAACGCGAGCGCCGATTTTCTGAAGCAATATATTGACCCGAGCTACAGCAGCAAAAATGCCGCTTCCTTGCGTCAAACAGCTGAAAAAGCAGGAGCGGTTGTCGAGTTTTTGCCGGCAGTTGGCGATACACGTGCAGCCGTGCTGATTTATACGAAAAAATAGAAGGTCATAACCGGCAGCGAGCAACAGTGCTTTGTCTGCCAGTGAACAACAATTGAAAGCAGCTGCCCTAAACGCGCAGCACTGCTTACGCATAGCGGGGTCGCCATCATTAGGCGGCTCTGTTTGCATGAGAAGGAAGGAGAGGCGAATGATTCCTCATAAGTTGAAAATAAACCTGCTTGCACTGGCGGCGCTGCTGCTGTTCATGCTTTGCAGCCCGGCCCTTGCGGACGCGCATGCGAATATGGAGCGCTCGACTCCGCTCCAGGATGCCGAGCTCAGCGAATCGCCTTCATCCATTCGCATTCAGTATACAGAAGAGTTCGATCCGGATTTAAGCCGGATTGTGCTGGAGGATGAGGCTGGCAATACGATAAAAGGCAAGCTGTCTGCGGAGAAGGACAGATGGCTTGTTTATACGATTCCTAAGCTGTCGCCAGGTATCTATAAGGTGAAATGGCAGGTGCTATCCGTGGATACACATGTCACGGACGGTTCCTTTCGCTTTGCAATCGGCATGCCGCTCGCGACGTCGAAGCCAAGCGATACGATCTCGCTTGATGGCGGTGCCAGCAATGCCTCGCCGTCACCGACAGCGACGGCGAAGCCTAGTGCATCAGCCTCGCCGAGTGCCGGAGGCGGGAGCGCCGGCCAGGGCAAGGACGCTTCATCGGGAGCGGCTAGCCAGCCGGGCAGCGGAAGCACCAGCACCTCTGGAGGTAAAGGCGGCGGCTCGCAGGGTGGTGTTGACGCTAACGGCAGCGGCTCTGGAGGCAAAGCTTCTGGAGGCGCGGTGGGAGGTGGCACTTCCTCAGAAGGCAAGACGAATGGCGGTGGAAGCGGCTCGGCGAGTCCTGCATCAAATGCTGGTTCAGGAAGCGGTGGAGCAGTAGGAGGCGACACTGGATCGGGCGCTGGGGAAGCGGAAGGCTCCAGCAGCTCCGGTCAAGGCGGAACGGTCAGCGCAGCAGGCGGTACTAGCTCGGTAGCGGAGCCGGATCGATCGGCTGGAGCTGGGAGCAGCGAAGTATCCGTGGGAAGTGAAGAGGCTGCAGGCTCTCTTAAAGAGAGCGACGGGAAAGCGGCAAGCGGCGATTCTGCTGCATTGGCTAACGGTGAGCAGCAAGCTGCAATCGGTCTTGACCCATCAAACACCGCATTCGAATCGCCTACTGCAGTGGAAGGAGATGGAGCAGCGGGCGAGGCGGCGCAAGCAGCGGATGAATCGCATGGGCATTCCATGTCTGGCGATCATGGAGCCAATCACGATATGGACATGGACATGGATGCGAACGGCAATATGATCGGCCATTCGGATGACCATGATGCTGGACATCAGAGCGATTGGCGTACAGTTATTTACACGCTGCTGCGAATTATTGAGGTCATTGCTGCGGCGTGCATAGTTGCTTTTTTATATGCCAGGTATGTGCTTTGGTCGCGTGCGGATAGCTCAGCGATACCGCGGCTGCTTAGCAAGCGCAGCGAGCGCCTCTTGTTTATAGGTGCGGCGATAGCGCTTGGCGCCACAGGATTTTTCCACGTATGGCTGTTAGCAGAGCAGCTTAGCGCATTTGAAATGGGAAGCGGCGGAGCGCTGTACCAAAAGATTTTATCCATGACGATGGTGGGACGCGCAGCATGGCTGCGGCCTGCATTGGCGGCGCTTATGCTGCTGCTGGCCTATGCGCCGCAGCGTGATGAACGCTGGGTTGCGCCGTTGAAGTGGTTGATGGCTTTGCTGTTAACGGTGCTTTACCCATTAACGGGTCATGCTAATGCTTCTAGTTTCCTATCAGTGGCGGTACTGTCGCATATTGTGCATATATGGACCGCAGCCATATGGTTCGGCGGCATCCTCGCCATTATTGGGGCCACTTGGAAGACTAGTTTTTCTAGCGCCGAAGAGCAGCGAGACGCGTTAATGCTCATGATCAAGCGATTTTCACAGGCCGCGCTGCCTATTATTATTTTGCTGGCCGCAACGGGTTTCATCTTGTCGTTGCAGCGGCTTAACGCATGGACGGAGCTCGCAGGCAGCAGCTATGGACGTTTGGTTGTGCTAAAAACGCTGCTGCTGGTTGCCGTTATCGGCATTGGCGCTTATCATCGTTTTTCCCTAATGCCGCGTTTGGCGGCAGGGATGAAAAAGGGGGCAGCAGACAACAGCTCTGCTCCTAAATTTGTGCAAGCGGTGCGTGTAGAGGCGCTGCTGGCGCTGGCTGCTTTTATCGTAGCTGGCATGCTGTCTTCCACTGCGCCACCAGAGCAGCCTGCTTTTGCTGAACCTGTGTACTGGCATGTGATGGGCGATAAAGCCCATATGTCTATGCGAATTAAGCCAGAAGAGCAGATCTATCAGCTGGATGTGTGGCTGCCGACTGGTATGGGCGCTCCAACGCTTATCGCGGTACAAGCGAAGGATGATAGCGAGCAGGGGGATATGCGGGACATTCCCTTCGAGTTTAATAAGGGCGGGCCAGATCCTTATGGCTTTGAAGGCTTTGACAAATATACGTATTTGTCGAAGGCTCCCGTGCCTGCGGTCGGCGATATATGGGATATGACGATTGTCATTACCGATTCAACGGGCGAGGAGCATCGCTACGAGAAGCGCATACCTTAATGCGTGAAATAAGCGATAACCGCTAGCCCGCGAAACGACTATTTTGGCATATAATCCGAGCATAAACGATTGAGTATACAACGGAAAGAGGAGCAAATCTTGCTCCTCTTTCTTTATTTTAAATATGTGAAAAGGAATAGAAAGGAAATAATGCCTTTAGTATGGAATGATTTAGCAACCATTTCAATCGTGAATTGGAGATGAGACGGATACAATAATCTCTTTGTTGAAAATTTGTTACAAATACAATGAAAAATCTATCAATTTTCAAATGAGGTCTGTCGACTATAATTACATATACAATAAATGCAAGCTGGGGAGATTACATCATGAAGGAGAAGAGAGAGATGAAGAAAAAACCGCAATGGCAGCAAAAGTTTTATATGAGGAGGCTTAGAAGCAGGCTTCTTCTCTATATTTCATTGATGCTCATTCTTTCACTGGCCGTTTCTACATTCTTTTCTTACAGCAACGCTAAAATTCAGCTTCAGGATAAAATGGGACAAACAGCAGCCTCTACGGTATCCTCGCTTGATATGTCGATCGATCAGATCGTTGGGCTTGAGAAAGCCAATGTGAAGCAACTAGCCTACTTGCTCTCATCGGCAGCAGTAGATGAAAAGGCTGAGACTACTCAGGCGCTTATAGACAATTTTACAGCAAACCATCCCGAGGTGGAAATTGTAACGATTGGCAACGCGAACGGCAGCTGGATGAAATCGCCGAATCCGGGTCAGGAGGATTACGACCCGCGGGAGCGCTCTTGGTACAAGGCGATTATGGCGGCTTCAGGAGAAGTTGTAGTATCCCAGCCGGGCTTATCGGCAACGACGAATAAGTATACGATTACTGTGTCTCAAGCGTTTGCAGATGGTCAGGGCGGGGTTACCGTTGCTTTGAGCGTAGAGGCAATCGGGCAATTAATTCAAAATGTTAAAATCGGCTCGGAGGGCTTTGTTTATTTGATGGATCAGCAGGGCGTTATTTTGGCGCATCCTACGATTGAAGTAGGAACTCCTATTAATAATGAAGGTATTCAGTCCATTCTGGGGCAGGATAGCGGGGAGCTCTTCTACAATGATCCGATTAACAATGTGGAACGCAAAGCCTTTTACGTGACGAACAAGGATACCGGACTGAAATTGGTCGGGGCTCTGCCAACCGAGGAGTTTACGGAGGCCGCGCTGCCTATATTGCTTAACTCGCTGCTCGTCATGGTCATTTCGCTCGTTGCGGCATTCGTCATTTTATTCTTTATTATCCGGGCCATTACAAGGCCTATCGAGCAATTGAACCGTGCGGCCAGACGGGTAAGCGAAGGTTATTTGCAGGAAAAAGTCGAGACGAAGCGCCGGGACGAAATCGGGGAGCTTGCGGGTAACTTCAACGCGATGGTCGATTCTCTCCGCGGTATTGTTATGGAAGTGGCGGATTCGTCGAATCAGCTGGCGGCTGCCAGCCAGCAGCTTAGTGCAAGCACAACGGAAAATACGAAGACGGTGGAGCTTGTATCGGAGCTGATCGGCGGAGCGGCACAAGGGGCGGACAATCAAGCGCGCATGACGGACGAGACGCGCAGAACGATGGAGGAAATGGCGATCGGCATTACGAGAATTGCTGAAGCATCGTCTGAAATTGTGCAATCGTCGAAGGAGACGGAGCAGAATGTTGCGGAAGGCAGCGACAAAGTACAGGAAGTAACGGTTCAAATGAGAAAAATCGGCGAATCCATCGACCAGTCCTCCGAGCAGATCGAGCAGCTGCATGATCTTAGCGCACAGGTGACGCAGATGAGTACAGCGATTGCAGGCATTGCCAAGCAGACGAATCTTCTGTCGCTTAATGCGGCCATTGAAGCATCGCGGGCAGGCGATCACGGCAAAGGCTTTGCCGTCGTTGCACAGGAAGTGCAGAAGCTGGCAGACCAGACGAAGACGACAGCTGATGAAATATTGGATACGATTGGCCAGATGACGAAGCTGGTTGCAGCTACTTACGATATGATGAAATACAAAGTTTCCGAGGATATGCGGGGAGGACTGCGCATAACGGAGGAAGCAGGACAGGCGCTGGCAAGCATTGAACATTCCACGAGGCTGATTGTCCAGCAAATTCATGATGTCTCGGCGGTGACGGAGGAGATGTCGGCAAGTGCCGAGGAAGTGGCGGCGTCCATTCACGAGGTTTCGGGCATTGCGAACGAATCATCACAATCGTTTCGCCAAGTGACACAGGCTGGCAACCAGCAGCTTGATGCGATGGAGGGCATTTCCTCATCTGCAGTCGGCCTGTCGGAAATTGCTTCCGAGCTGCAAAACAAAGTAGGCAGCTTTAAACTGTAAGCTGCGATAACGCGATGCACGCCTGATTAGCGTAGACAAAGAAATAAACAATAAACACGGAAATCAATAGAGGATTAAATACAAAAACAGCCGTCCTGCGCAGCCTATTGGCTGCCATGCAGGATGGCTATTTTTATTGCTGCTCGGTGGCTGAACGCTATAGCGAAAGTTAAATGACGCAGCTTCGCGCGCAGCCAATGCCTAATTAGTCAGTAGTTCACCCCAGCTTGGAAACGGCTTGCTTCATTTGGTGAAGAGCTCGTTCCAGCACAGCTGTGGGAAAGCCGACACTCATGCGAAGGAAGCCTTCTCCGTTGCCGCAGGAGGAGCCATCCCTGAACGCAATTTTTGCCTCCCGCATAAAATAAGGGGCAAGCTGCTCCGGAGGCAAGCCCAGCTCACGGGCATCAAGCCATAATAAATAGGTGGCTTCCGGCTGAATGAGCTTGATTTGAGGAATATGTTCTCGCAAATATTCCCCTACAAACCGTACATTTTCCTCCAGATACGCAACGAGCTGATCAACATAGTAGCCGCCATGCCAGTAGGCGGCCTCCAGCGCCACCACGCCGAACACGGGACGGTCAATCGCTTTGTTGTTGATAAGGGCAATGCGGAAAGCTTCACGCCAGCGCTCATTAGGAATGATAGCAGCAGAGGCGCGCATGCCGGCGAGATTAAACGTTTTACTCGGATTGACGGTGACCATGCATTGCTGAGCGATTTCATCCGAAATAGCTGGCAGCGGAATGTGGGTAAACGCCTCGTAAGCCAGATCAGCATGTACCTCGTCTGCGATAACGAATACATTGTAGCGCAGGCAAAGCTCGGCGATTCTTGTCAGCTCTAGCTTTGTCCAGCAGCGTCCGACCGGATTATGCGGATTGCAAAGCAGCATCAGCTTCGTACGCGGGTTGCTAAGCTGGCGCTCCAAATCTTCAAAATCGATCTCGTAGCGTCCATTGTGCAGCTTGAGCTTATTTTCCGCTTTAATGCGTCCACTATTATCAATCAAGCTGTGGAAAGCATGATAGACAGGTGTCTGAATCAATACCCGGTCACCGGGCTGTGTGAAAGCTTGCACGGCAAATACGAGTGAAGAGCCAACAGAGGGAGAATACTCGACCCATTTCGGCTCTATAGGAAATTGAAAGCGGCTTGCCATCCAATGTTGGACAGCAAGCGCCAGTCCCTCGCTTTCGGCGACATAGCCAAACATGCCATGCTCTACCCGTGCAGCGAGGGCATCAATTATGGGCTGTGCCGTTGTAAAATCTGTTTCTGCCAAATGCATGGGCAGCACATCTTCCGGAAATAGGGTGTGCATTTGTGAATCGGTATGACGTCGATCGAGCTGTACGCTAAAATTATGTGTGCGAGTCATCATTTGCCTCTTCCCCTGTCGTCAGTTTTTGGAAAAGACCGTTCCTAAAAATTTCTTCGTCCGCTCCTGCTGCGGTTGTCCGAACAGGCTTTGCGGATCGCCTTCCTCGATAATCGAGCCGTCCGCCATAAAGATGACGCGGTCAGCAATTTCCCGGGCGAAGGACATTTCATGGGTCACAATCAGCATCGTTGTGTCCGTAGCAACGATAGAGCGGATGACCTGCAGAACTTCCCCAACAAGCTCGGGGTCAAGCGCCGAGGTTGGCTCATCGAGTAAAATCACCGCAGGATTGACGGCCAGTGCACGAGCAATGGCCACGCGCTGCTGCTGTCCGCCGGACAACATGGCAGGATAGCTGCTTGCTTTGCTTGCTAGCCCAACCTGATCCAGCAGCTTGTGGCCCAGTGCTTCGGCATCAGGCTTATTCATCTTTTTGGTGACAATAAGCGCTTCAATGACGTTTTGCAGCGCCGTCTTATTTTTGAATAAATTGTAATGCTGGAAAACCATCGCCGATTTCTGTCTCAGGGCGTAGGCATCTGATTTCTTCAGCCTTCTTGCATCGACCTCGAAACCATCAATTTCAATGTGGCCGGCATCCGGCGTTTCCAGCAGATTGAGGCAGCGAAGCAGCGTGGATTTGCCCGAACCGGACGGTCCAATAATCGCAACGACCTCGCGGCGCTTCACTTCCAGATTGATTTGCTTCAGCACCTCGTTATCGCCGAAATGCTTGCTTAACCCGCTCACTTTTAGCATAACAGAACTCCTATCGATAAGGCTTGCTCATTGCCTTTTCCAATTTTCCCTGCAGCATGGTCAGCACGATCGTTACGGCCCAATAAATGAGGGCAACGGCAATATAGCTCTCCAAAAAACGGAAGGAGTTGCTGGCCAAAATTTTCGTTTGCGCGAAAATGTCGGTCACACCAACTGTAAAGGCGAGCGAGGACTCCTTGACCAGCATAATCAAATAGTTGCCTAGACTTGGAACGGCAATCCGCATCGCTTGCGGCAAAATAACTCGGCGGAAGCCCTGCCATTTGGTCATGCCGACTGAAAGGCAGGCTTCCATTTGCCCGCTATCGACCGCATTCAGCGCCCCACGGAATTCTTCCGCCAAATAGGCGGCATTTTTAAAGCTGAGAGCAACGATTGTTGCGGTAATTGCATCAATAAAGGTGAATTCCGGAAAAATTTGCGGGATTCCCACATAAAAGATAAACAGCGTAACAAGAGTAGGCACCGAGCGAAAGAAGGAAATATATACTTTTGCCACTGGTGACAAAATAAAAATTTTATTGTTAATAATGAGCGCCAGCACAATACCCATAAGACAAGCCAGAAGCATGGAGCCGACCGCCAGCATCAGCGTCATCGGCAAATACTTCAGCAGCTTGGGTATCGCTTCGAATATAAACGCTGTATCGAAATTCATCGTTTAGTTAGCCTTGCTGATGTCTTGTTTCAAATGTTCATTCGACAGCTTCGTCAGCGTGCCGTCTTTTGCAAGGGCCTCAAGTGCTTCGTTGAAGGAATCACGCAGCTTCTTGCCGTCTTCGGTGTTCGGGAACGGGAATGCTTCCTCGTAAGTGTAAACCGGGTCTCCCGCTTTCTTCAAAGCAAGGCCCGAGTTGTCGATCAGCAGCTGTGCACCGGCGCGGTCCATAATATAAGCATCAAGGCGTTTCAGAGCAACATCATTCAAGATTACGCTAGGATCTTCATAAGTTGTAATGTTCAGCTCGTTGTTAGGATCATTGGCGCGCAAGTAAGCTTCCTTACTTGTACCAACGTCAACACCGATTTTCTTGCCCTTCAAATCAGCCAGCGATTGGATGGAATCATCATCAGCGCGGACGATCAGCTGTGCTCCGGAATAAATATAAGTATTGGAGAAGATGTATTTCTCTTTACGTTTTTCGTTAGCTTCCACTTGGTTGGCGATCGTGTCGATCTTGCCAGCGTCCAGCATGCCGAACATGCCCGCCATATCAGCAGTCGTCCAGTTTACTTTCGTGTAGCCCAAATATTTGGCAACAGCTTCTGCTACAGCAATATCATAACCTTCCAGCTTGTCCCCATCTTTCTTGGAGAAACCGATGCTGACGCCAAACGTTGCCAGATTTAATTCTTTGCTTTCTGTTTTGTTGCCAGAGCTAGCGCTTTCAGAATCATTAGTCGTTTTCGACCCGCATGCTCCCAGTACTAACGTCATGGCAAGCATTAATAAGACCACACTTTTTTTTCCAAACATGTTGACAAAAGCCTCCTCTTAGTAGATCGATCTAATTACAAGCCAAACGTGTCCGGGTGCTGCTGTAGCCAGCGAAACCGTTCGCGCTTGATTCTATTAGTAAATAAACGCGTAACGTCTATTTCCTATTAGTTTTGTTGGAATTATAGCAAGTTAAAAATTGAATGTCAATGACCATTTCGCCAGCTAAATGACAGGGGTGCATCGATTAATGCACGCCCATAAAATGTGTTGAGGATTCGCGGATTACAAGCTTTGGCGGCAAAATAATTCTAGCCGTCTCCTGAGCAGCCGCTGTAGGTGTCTCGGCGCTGATGCGCTGGTGGAGCAGGTTTGCCGCCTCGATTCCCCACTGGCCAGACCCAACGGCAACCGTCGTCAAGCCAGGATTTGCCGTAGCTGCTTCTTTAATATCGTCAAAACCAACGAGAGCCATATCCTTGCCGGCGACAAGCCGATTTTCCCTAAGTCCGACGATGACGCCAAGCGCGACAATATCGTTATGGCACAGCGCCGCTGTAGGCAGCTTGTCCTGACGGATGAGCTGATTAATAATGACAGCGCCGCTTTCGCGTGTAGGCGGGCCAGGAATAATGTGGTGCTGATCGGTCGGGATGCGGGATTCCTCAAGTCCTTCCAAATAGCCAGCGAGCCGTTCGTTATAAGCGGATGTATGAGGCGTGCCGCCAAGCAGAGCAATATGCTTATGCCCTTGGTCGGCCAAATGCCGGACAGCCATCTTCGTGCCCCACTGGAAATCGGTGCCGATATAATCAACGCGTGCTCCGGAAATTTCACGGCCGATAAGGACGCAAGGGACGTTTAAATGCTTTAGCCGGGCAAATACGGCAGGGTTTGTCCCCGCAACGGGAGCCATAATAATGCCGCAAACATGATGCTCCAGCATCGTCTCGAGTATGCGCTCCTGCTTGCTTTCCGATTCAAAAGTCATGCCAAGCAGCGTCGTATAGCCGAGTTCATCGAGTCGATCCTGCAAATTGGTGAGCAGCTCAGAGAAGAAGGGATTGCCGATATCCGTTATAATAATGCCCACAGTAGAAGAGCGTCTGGAGCGAAAGCTTGCTGCGACGCGATCATAGACATAACCGAGCTTATTCATCGATGCAAGAACCTTCTGTTTCGTCTGCTCAGTAATGGACGTACTGCCTCTGACAACGAGCGATGCCGTGGCGCGTGACACGCCTGCATCCTTCGCGACATCCTGAAGCGTTACGCGTTTTTCTTTTTTATCGCCCACAATCAGTCACACCTCTTTCATTAGTGAAAATTATAGTACATAATCGCAGCATATGGAATGACTATAGATTCCCCGGCTTGCTGTTGACAGGGGGGATGCCGTTTTTTATAATCAATGGAAAGATTAGATCGATCTAATAGCGAACGGCAGCTGTTCAAATGGACAGCAAAATATAATTAATAATCTCATAATAAGGTGGTTATTGTCATGTCAGCAAATCCGGGAATTGAATTTCACAAGGAAGGCCGTATCGGAATTATCCGCTTCAACAATCCTCCGCTGAACTTGGGAACGAATAACGGGCTTGCGCTGCTTGAGAAGATTTTAGCCGATATTGAGTCGGATGGCGAGCTTCGAGTTGTTGTCCTTACTCATAATGGCAAAGTATTCTCGGCGGGCTCAGACATGAATGAAATACAGCAGCATTTGGAAAAAGATACGTATGTCAGCGACAAAATGGAAAGCGAGATTCGGCTGCGCACCCGCCTGTCCGTACTGCCGATTCCGACGATTGCCGCTTTGGACGGCTCCGCTTATGGCGGTGGTTTTGACTGGGCGCTTAGCTGCGATATGCGGGTAGCTGCACCTCATGTTGTGCTGTCATTGCCAGAGGTAAACATTGGGTCATTCCCGGGAAGCGGCAGCGCCTACCGCATCACCCGCCTCATCGGAGCAGGAAGAGCGATGCAGTTTATGCTGCTTGCCAAGCCGATGAGTGCGAATGAAGCGCTTAGCTTGGGCGTAGTAAACGAGATTGCACACGAAGGAACCGCTTATGAGCTAGCCTATCGCTGGGCAGAGGAAATTGCCGCAAAATCCGGCTCCGCCGTACGCGCTGTAAAGGAGGCGCTTACCCGCATTTTTATGCCGGAGCAGTCCTGGCTTGATTTGACGCAGCTCGATATTTCGCAAAAGGTTGCGGAAAGCGAAGATTTTAAGGAAGGCATGCAGGCCTTCTTCGAGAAGCGTCCTCCTGTTTTCGCAGGTGATACCGTCCAAAAAGTGTAACATTCTAACCGCTGATTTGCTCAACTTATATAGAAGCACAGACGAAAGCAGCCGAAGAAGGAGAATTATCCATCATGTCTAATGCAACTTTGAAAAAAAGAACCGGTCCGGTTCCCATTTTGACCGCTGATGAGGCCGTGCGCCTCATTCCTGACGGAGCCACGGTAGCCTTTAGCGGCGCCGGCGGCGGAATTGTCGAGGCGACTGCTGTCATTGAAGCACTCGCTGATCGCTATCACAAAGAGCAGCAGCCAAGCGGGCTGACTTATCTTCACACAACCGGTCTCGGTGACCGGGCAGATAGAGGGATGAGCCCGATCGCGATTGCCGGCCTTTGCACCAAAGCGATTGGCGGGCATTGGGGGCAATCGCCGCGGATGTCGGAGCTGGCTGAGACGAACCAAATCGAAGCGTATTGCTTCCCGCAAGGTGTCATTACACAGCTGTTCCGTTCCACGGCAGCAGGGCATCCCGGTATTTTGAGCCATGTTGGGCTTGGCTCATTCGTTGATCCTCGCCAGCAAGGCGGCAAACTTAATGAGCGCACGACGAAGGAGCTTGTCCGCCTGATGGAAATCGACGGCAAGGAATGGCTGTTCTATCCGTCGATTAAGCCGGATGTGGCGATTATTCGCGGTACGACTGCCGATACAGACGGTTATATTACGATGGAGGATGAGCCGACTTTTCTGGATGTGCTCAGCATTGCACAGGCTACGAAAAATAGCGGCGGCATTGTCATTGTACAAGTGCAGCGAATGGTTCAAGCTCGTTCGCAGCATCCGAAGACGATCAAAATTCCCGGCTTCCTGGTCGATGCCGTCGTCGTCGTTCCAGAGCAAATGCAGACGTACCAGACGGAAAGCAACCGCTATATGAGCGGTGATTTGCTAGCCGTACAGGGCGGTATCGAGCCTTTGCAGCTAACTGAACGCAAAATTATCGCAAGGCGGGCGCTCATGGAGGCATTCCCTGGAGCCGTAGCCAATCTTGGAGTTGGCATATCTGATGGTGTTGGTTATGTGGCGGCCGAGGAGGGCGTTGGCGAAGCGCTGACGTTTACGGTGGAGCTGGGTCCGATAGGCGGCACACCAGCGAAAGGCATTATTTTTGGAGCGACGATCAGCCCTAGGGCGGTGCTTGACCAGCCGTACCAGTTCGATTTTTATGATGGCGGCGGGCTGGATGTCAGCTTCTTGAGCTTTGCTGAAATGGACCAAGCGGGAAATGTGAACGTTCATAAGTTCAATGGGAAAATTATGGGTGTGGGCGGTTTTATCGACATTGCCCAAAATTCCAAAAAAGTCGTATTCAGCGGCACCTTTACCGCCGGAGGCCTCGACGTCCAGGTAAAGGATGGCCAGGTCGACATTGCAAAGGAAGGACGCTTCCGCAAAATCGTGCCCGCGCTCGCAGACATTTCCTTCAACGGAGTCGAGGCGGCGCAAAACGGCAAGGAAGTTATTTTTATTACGGAGCGAGCGGTGTTCCAGCTTACAGCTCGCGGTCTGATGCTTTGCGAGATTGCCCCAGGAATCGATTTGCAGCGGGATGTTCTTGATCTGCTAGCGTTTGAGCCGCTTATTTCACCAGAGCTCAAGCTGATGGATGCAAGACTCTTCCAAGCGGAGCCAATGGGCCTCAAGCAAGAGTGGGATGCTGCTACAGTATGATTTGGTTGCTTGGCCGTTGTCCGTTCTACGAATGTAAGCCAGCCATAGGCTGAGTCACATTCGTCTGAACTACCAAAAGTCCAATCAACTCAAACATACTTCCGCCTACAATTAAAGAAAAGAGAACAGA
>NZ_JBPULM010000041.1:0-92624 GCF_055814915.1 Paenibacillus sp. R-74696 | reverse complement strand
GATGGAGTACAAGAAGGCAACGGCTATTAATTGGACGGATGTGCCCGGTACGAGTGTAACGGGTCTGGCACCGGATACGTATTCCGTGCGGGTCAAAGCGACGTCTACGGCATTTGCGTCTGTTGCGCAGACGGTGACGATCGCTGCATTCATTGCGACGCCGGAAGCTACGCCGACGGCGGGAATCGATTACGCGGCGGAGCAACTGACGGGACTGGAGCCCGATGGCGCCTACGCCATCAACGGAACGGCGGTAACGGCGGAGGGCAATGGTAAGGTGGCGATCGACGGCAATTGGTTGGGCGCAACCGTGAACGTCGTGAAGAAGGGCAATGGCACGACAAAGACTGACAGCGCGGCGCAGACGTTGAGTCTGCCAGCCCGTCCGGCAGCTCCAGTCGATATAACCGTGACGGATATCACTTATAACGGAGCTAATGACGGTTCAATTCTCAACGTGAATGTTACGATGGATTTCAAAAAAGGAAATACGGAAATATGGACGAATATAACCGGGACGTCGGTTGCCGGGCTGGAACCGGGCATCTATTACGTGCGAGTAACCGCATCGGAATCGGCATTTGCTTCCATTCCAGCTCAAGTTACCATCCATGACTCGGATGCAACCATTCCAGCGGCACCGAATGTGAGTGCCGACGACTTGAACAACGTGATTATTGGTCTGGATACGACAATGGAATTCTCGGTTGACAGCGGAGCTTACTTCCGATACGACGGAACCAATATGCCGCAGTTGAGCGGTGAACACACGGTTCAGGTGCGGGTGGCGGCCAGCGGCTCCGTTCCGGCTGGACCGTCTGCAACGCTGATCTTCACGACGAATGCTTCCGTTCAGGCTGGAGGCTTGACGGTGATAGCAAGTGATCCGGCTGGCGCGGCGAACGACGGCAGAACTCAGATTACGGTAACGCCTGCCGCCGACGGCGATTACAGGCTGGTCTACTTCAACTTCGGTAGCGGCACTGTAGACGTACCGAATGTTGGCGACACGCTTACGGGATACCTAACCGTACCAGGCGACCGCATGATCCCTGCGGCGAACGGCGACAAGATCGGCGTAGCCGAGGTAGACGCGCAAGGTCAAGTCGTGAAGTTTGGCCAAACGGCGGCGATAGTGATTGCCGAGCAATCGCCTCCTCAACCTACGAACGGAGCATCGAGTGGAACGGTCAGTTCGAACGAAGAGTCGGTCGATGTACTTGTTAACGGCAAGATTGAAAATGCAGGAAAAGCGACAACGACTGATTCAGGCGGCGTTAAGATAACGACAGTCGTCATCGATCCGGTAAAGCTGCAGACGAAGCTGGATGCGGAGGGCGTGAATGCAGTCGTCACCATTCCGGTTAAGTCTGCGTCAAATGTCATTGTTGGTGAACTGAACGGTCAGATGGTTAAAAATATGGAGGACCTCTCAGCGACGCTCACTCTGCAGACGAACAGGGGAACCTATACGTTGCCGGCCAAGGAAATCAACATTGACGAATTAGCAGGGAAGCTCGGCACTAACGTGAAGCTGGAGGACATTCAGTTAAAAATTACGGTTGCGCAAACGCCGGACACGATGGGGAAGGTGCTCGAGAATGCGGCGGCGAAGGGCGAGTTCTCCGTTGTCGTGCCCGCGCTGGACTTCACGGTTACGGGCACCTATGGCGGGAAAACAGTGGAAGTCACGACATTCAACATCTATGTTGAACGCATAGTGGCTTTGCCGGATGGCATTGATCCGAACCGAATTACAACGGGGATCGTAGTTGATGCGGGCGGAACAGTGCGGCACGTACCGACTAAAATCGTAACGATCGATGGCAAGTCTTACGCTCAGATCAACAGTTTAACCAATAGTACGTACACGGTCGTCTGGCACCCGCTCGAATTCTCTGACGTCGCGGACCACTGGGCGAAGGATGCCGTTAACGACATGGGATCGCGGATGGTCATTGAGGGTACGGGCGGCGGACTGTTCAGTCCCGATCGCGATATTACCCGAGCTGAGTTTGCAGCCATTCTTGTACGCGGATTAGGGTTGAAACCGCAAAACGCGTCAACGGCTTTCGCTGACGTGAAGACGTCGGACTGGTACAACAGTGCGATCAGCACGGCATGGGCGTATCAACTGATTAGCGGGTTTGGGGACGGCACGTTCCGACCGAACGACAAGATTACTCGAGAACAAGCGATGACTATTCTCTCAAGAGCGATGACGATTACCGGACTGACGACCAAGCTGTTCGCTCAATCAGAAGAGGTAACACTCCGTCCGTTTGAAGATGCGTCAACCGTATCCGGTTGGGCGTACGGCAGCGTTGCAGATAGCTTTCAGGCTGGCCTAGTATCTGGACGAAGCGCCACGGTGCTTGCACCGAAGGCGTCTATTACAAGGGCTGAGGTTGCAACTCTTATTCAAAGACTTTTGCAAACATCTGACCTGATTTAAGCAGCACGTAAGAGATGATTCCTGTATTGCACGAGGCCACTGAAAAAGTCCCCTAACTGAAGAAGGTACTGTTCCTCTATTTAGGAAGCAGTACCTTCTTTGCTGTATAATTAAAATATTACAGTGAAAGGCGGGAAGTTCATTGTTGCAGCCTCAAATCATATTATAAATCATAATGCTAACTAACGCTCTTGTCATTGGAGCTTGGAAATTCAATAATAGAGATGGATTTTCTAATACTACGTTTTATATAGAAGCTGAGGGTGCGTACGATGCCAAAAAACGATAATATGCTGGCCATTCTCTGGATGCTGAATTCGGGCATGAAAATGACTGCAAAACAAATAGCTGAAAAGCTGGAAATAAATATAAGGACTGTTTATCGGTATATAGATGCACTATGTGCCAGTGGGGTGCCAATTATCTCCGACACAGGTCATAATGGTGGGTATCGCTTGCTGAATCATTTTATCAGATCCCCTCTGCTATTTGATATGGAAGAGAAGAAGGCACTCCTTCACGCTGCTGCTTTTGCAAAAGAGGCTGGATACCCTTTGAGTGAGGCATTAGACAGTGCCACATCCAAATTGAAAATGTATTCAAATCAGGAGCAGGAAAATGTGCTTAGCCGTCATTTAGCTGGTTTTGAAGTGATAAACCGCAGTGGCTACCCTTCTGTTCAGCCAGTATTGGCGGAATTGGAGCAGGCTGTAGCAAACGAATTTTCTGTCGAAATGGATTACCGGACAAGCCATGAAGAACAACCCAAGAACAGGGTGATCGACCCCTATGGAATGGTTAACTGGAACAATAAATGGTATACGGTTGGATTTTGCCACCTAAGGAAGGAGATCCGCAGTTTTCGGGCAGAACGGATTGTACAAATCAAGCGGACTCCAATGCTCTTTAAGCGTCCTGAAGCTTTTTCGGCCCGTGAATTTTTTATGCAAAATCTATTGCCTGATTTAGCGGGCAAGGATGGGTTAATTTCTTTAATGATCGAAGGCAGATCAGAGGCATTGGATGACTTATGCTTGCATTGGTTTTTGGGGCATTATCTGAAAGAGCGGACAGCCAATCAAGCCGTTTTTTTACTTGAGGAAGCCTCTATGCTTACACATGTTCCTTATTTTCTACTTCCCTATGCGAAATCTATTCAAGTCATCGAACCGTGGAGCTTGAAGGAAAAATTAGTTGCTGTTGCATCGGAGTTAATGGAATATTATCGGCTTCAATAGCTTCACTGACAGCAGCTGTCAGTGAAGCTATTTTATAATGAAGATAATCATGGATGGCCGATGCAAGGATGGTTGGTATCCTTTGATGACTTGTAAAATAAGGAGAGCTTGCAAATGACGAATACGGTCTATCTTTATGTGTTTGACACGATGTCAGACTGGGAAATCGGCTACTTAACTGCCGAGCTGAACTCGGGAAGATATTTTAAAAAGGGGCTGTCCCCAGCCAAAATCGTTACCGTGGGCAATGAAAAGACGCCTGTAACGACAATGGGCGGATTGAAAATACTGCCGGATATCAGACTGGATGAATGCAGCATCGAAAGCACAGATGCATTGATTTTACCCGGTGGAGATACATGGACGGAAGCCATTCACCAACCCATTTTAAAAATAGCAGAGAGATGTTTAAAGGAAGAGATAGGGATTGCAGCGATTTGTGGTGCGACAATGGGACTTGCCCAGACCGGATTGCTAAACTCGCGCCAGCATACAAGCAATGATCTGGAATACCTTAAAATGGTTTGTCCCACTTATACGGGAGAAAAATATTACAAAATGGAGCCAGCTGTAACGGATGGAAAACTGATTACTGCATCGGGTATAGCTCCGTTGGAATTTACTGTACACGTCTTGAAAGCGTTGGATGTGTTTTCATCAGAAACATTAGATGCTTGGTATAGTCTAAATAAGACGCAGGAATCCAAATATTTCTATGAATTAATGAATGCCATTGAGTGATGATATGGAAACAGCCATTTTTACTGTAACAAAGTGGGAGGAACAGCCCATTGAAAACAGTCTTAGCAACTTTCCCATTAATACTGCAAAAGTGGAATATGAAATTAAAGGTGTTTTGGAAGGGAAAGCAACTTTAGAATACTTGCTGTATTACTTAGATAGTAATATTGAAGATGCTGAAAAGGCCAAATCCAAAATTGCGGGCTTCCTGCACTTTGAAGGTCACTATGATGGAAAATATGGAACTTTTACAGCTTGTGAAAACGGCATGTTTGATAACGGTACTCTTGATAGCCCCGCTCAAATCATTTACGGTACAGGAGAGCTGGAAAAATTAATCGGAAGCTATAACTATCATTTTCTCGGTCACACGAGTGAATTGGTATTAGATTTCAAATTAATGAAATAACATGTTTACAGACGGGGAACTTCCTGAATAGGAGGTTCTTTTCTCTATATTTATAGACTGATCCATTTGCTAATATTAATATAAGTAGAGTAAATAAGGTTGAGTATTTTGCAAGCAGGAAAATTTTTCGCAATATGGCGAGGTGATAGAATGAGCAAGATAGAGCTGGTATTGACCAAACAGGGAAAAAGGTTTAAAGACTATCGGCATTTAGTGATTACGGAAGGAACAGAGGTTTGTATCCTTAATGTTATTAAAGGCCGACTATATCCCGATAAGAAGACGATGAATCCGACATACGAGCCGTATGCCGTTAAGCAGGAAGCGATCAATCGGTTGCAGCAGCTGGCTGATGAACTGAAAAATAAAGGTTTTGTGGAAGAACAGCGAGATATCTTATTTCAGATCGTGGAAAAAGAAAAATACGTCTACGACAAAGCGAAGTGGCACTACGAAGGCGATTTTCCGCAAGAGCTGGATCGCCTCCAAGCCTATGTTCCGTCAGGCATGTTCATAGCTTGGGTGATCAAAAATGATCTGCTCAGCAAACGAAGCCGCCAAGAGGATGCAGCGGAAATTGAGCTTGTCAAAAAAGGCGAAATGACCGGCGCTCAATTTTATCGTAAAAACTGGGATGGGGTGCTAAGCTCAAACGAATTGTCGGATGAGGCAGATGCGTTTGCTCGTGAATATCTCAATATCCAAAACGACATCTATACGGCTGTTGATTTCACGAATATATTAGCAGACGGTTTGCCGACCATCTACCATGTACAAGATTCAATTGAAAGCTATCGCATCATCGAGCCAGTGATTGAACAGCGTTATCAGGACTGGAAACGTAGTGAAAAATCGGAAACTTAGAATCGTTTATCGAGCTGGAGCAACTGAGAATCTCATGAAGATAAGGATGCAAAAGGAGGGCATGAAAGTGCCGGCTCCTTTTTTTGTATCCAAACGCATATTGCCATGACGGCCGTGAAAAGCAAGGCAATGGGCATGAGGATGAGGATGCATCATGGAAAAACCTATAATTTACAATGTATTAATGTATGCGCTTACTTGCTATAATTTACCTAAAGAAGGAGGTGATAGTAAGATGATGGTGAGACATGACACAGGATAAGTGTTGTGCGGCAATGAGAAGAAACCACACTATATAGGTAGGCAGATAACGACAAAAAATTAGGAGGTATTTTTATGTTTAAATTAAAGCTTAATAAGAAAATTTTAACGGTATGCCTTGCAGCTTCAATGAGTTTGGGCATGTTCTCAGCAACCTCAAGTGCAGCGACAGATTATTGGCAAAATTGGACCGATGGCGGCGGAACAGTAAATGCTGTCAATGGGTCCGGCGGCAATTATAGTGTGACATGGTCAAATGTCGGGAATTTTGTTGTTGGTAAGGGCTGGAATTTTGGATCGCCAAACCGGGTAGTTAACTACAATGCCGGTCTTTGGGCGCCGTCTGGCAATGGATATTTGACTTTTTACGGATGGACAAGAAACTCACTTATTGAATATTACGTCGTTGACAGCTGGGGCACGTATCGGCCTACCGGAACGTTTAAAGGAACCGTATCCAGCGATGGAGGCACATATGACATTTATACGACTATGAGATACAACGCGCCATCCATTGACGGCACACAAACGTTCCCTCAGTATTGGAGTGTCCGCCAGTCGAAAAGGGCAACTGGGGTCAACTCCGCGATCACGTTCAGCAACCACGTTAATGCATGGAAAAGTAAAGGAATGAATCTGGGCAGCAGCTGGACTTACCAGGTGTTTGCGACAGAGGGGTATCAAAGCAGCGGTAGCTCTAACGTAACGGTGTGGTAAGAATTGTCGTAACAGGCCAACTGCAAGTAGGGTAGCAGACAGGCGCTAGACCGTTTTCGGAATAATGAGAAAGTTATTTAATTATGAATAAGGCTTGCTAAGGCCTGCCGGCCTCACAGCCGGCGGCCTTATATTTTTCAATAAAAGATAGCTGCCTGCATCCTTTTTCTATCCGCTTAAAGGAGAAATATGAATGAGAAAACGATTTATTTTCCTTTTACCAGTAATCATATTGGTTGTTGCCGCTTGCTCACAACAAATGCCTGAGAAGACCGAAAAGGCAATAAAGACCGAGAAGACCGAAAAGACCGAAAAGACGGAAAAGACCGAAAATAATAAAAATAATGATAGCCTTGTCTTTGTAAAAGGTGGGGCCTTTGTGAATACAAAGTCCAACTTTTATGGGGAAAGTGCAACTATATCAAGCTTTTATATCGACAAATATGAGATAACTCAAAAAGAGTGGGTTGAGGTTATGGGAAGCAACCCCTCCGGATTCAAGGGCGACGATTTACCAGTAGAAATGGTTAGCTGGTATGATGTTGTTGAATACTGTAATAAACGAAGTATAAAAGAGGGCCTGAAGCCGTATTACGAGATAGACAAAAATAAAAAAGACCCTAGTAATAAGAGTGAGCACGACACTCTAAAATGGACCGTAACGATCAATGAGGGAGCGAATGGTTATCGATTGCCGACAGAAGCGGAGTGGGAATACGCTGCAGGCGGAGGTCAAATGAGTAATAGCTACACCTACAGCGGAAGCAATAATGTAGATGAAGTGGCCTGGTATTGGAAAAACGCTGGAGACAAACCATTATCAGGAGAATGGAACTGGACCATGATAGAAAGCAACAAAAATAAAACAAAAACTGTCGGTGTCCAGAAGCCTAATGAGCTAGGACTTTACGATATGTCAGGCAATGTAAGGGAATGGTGTTGGAACTGGTATGAAGACGGAGATTTGGATAGCGATAGTGGTTCTTTAAGGGTTGTAAAGGGTGGCGGCTGGATTGGCGACATTAGAAACAACGAGATATCTTATAGGGGCAAGTTCGAGGCGAGCGGCTTTGGCCCGGATCAAGGCTTTCGTGTGAGCCGCGCCGAGTAAATTGGAACAATGCCTCCGATGGTGTTCTGCCAAGCAGCAGCTAATGACATAGGGATTTATGGAAGAAGATCGTAAAGAGGGGTGTCAAACCTCTCTTTTTTTTGTTTCCAATTGAGTCTGCCCCAGAAATAGAAATCGTATTTTTTACAAGTGCTTGAAATTTATCGAGCTTCAATGTTATGTTTTCTTACATTTCTTTACGAAAACGCAATGGATAGTTAGATTATCCTACACTAGAAAGTTGAATCGCCTCTCTCCTGCCGAATCATCCCTCCGTTATACTTGTTTTCAACAGAGGAGAAAAAGGGGGAAGGCTTTAAATGAACAAAAGGACGGCGTATTTATTTATTTTTCCAAGTCTGCTGCTGACGCTGGTGCTAGGCGTGTATCCTCTGCTGTGGGCACTTCGGTTTATGTTTTATAACTATCAAGGTTATGGTGAGGCAATCTTTGTGGGCTTCGGTAATTTTGCCCGTTTGATGCGAGATCAGAATTTCTGGAACTCGGTCGTAAATACAGGTATCTACGCAGTCGGCAAGCTGATTGTGACCATTCCGCTATCGTTGATCTTCGCCTTTATTTTAAATCGGAAAATAAAGGGCCGTACGCTGCTTCGGGCCGTTTATTATTTGCCAACTGTATTCAGCGCCTCTGTCATGTCTATCGTCTTTTTCATCATCTTCAATTCTTATAATGGAGTATTAAACCAATTTCTAATGAAATACCATATCATCAGCGAGCCAATCAGCTGGCTAGGACCAAATTATGCAATGCTTACTACTATCATGATCGCTATATGGGGGGCGGTCGGCAATTATATGCTGCTCTTTCTCGCCGGACTTCAAGGTATTCCCGAGGATCTATACGAAGCGGCTTCCCTGGATGGAGCAAGCGAGGTGCGCAAGTTCTGGAGCATCACGATTCCCTTGCTCGGACCTGTCATGCAGATGATCATTATGCTGGCAATTACAATCTCCCTTAAGGGATATGAGAGCATCATGGTTCTGACCGAAGGGGGACCTTACGGGAAGACCGAGGTCATGTATTTGTATCTCTTCAAGTTGTTGTTCCCGATTTCTCCTGATGCTCAAGTTCAGCAGCAGCTCGGCTATGGAAGTGCTGTTGGTTTCGTAACAGCTGTCATTGTTGGTATTATAACCCTCATCTACTTCTATTTATCCAAGAAGCTGAACAAGTTGTATGAATAATAGGAGGAATGGTCAATGATAACAAAAATCGCAGGGAAGACCCTTCTGTGGTCATTTCTCCTTATCAGTGCAGCTATCACTTTGTTTCCGATAGTTGTCGTTCTCTTCGGTTCCTTTATGACAAATATGGAATTGACTGCGGGAGCTAAAATTTTACCTGATGTGTGGCAATTCGACAACTATGTAACGGCGTGGAATAAAGCGAATTTCTCTCGCTTTACGTTGAACAGTATCTTTGTCAGCTCGATGACGACCATAGGCACGCTGCTGGTAGCGGCTATGGCGGCCTATGCGGTAGACCGGACGGAGTTTCAAGGCAAGAAAGCATATACAGGACTACTTGCCAGTACACTGTTTATCTCAATCGGTGCGGTTGTATTACGGCCTCAATTTGATCTAATGGTTATGATTGGCTTGCAAAAATCGCTCTGGGGAGTCATTCTTATTCTTATCAGTGCCCACGCGGCAACTTATTTTATATTAATCGGCTTCCTGAGGGGGATTCCGCGTGAATTGGATGAAGCAGCATGGATAGACGGCTGCAGCCCTGCTGCGGTATTCTGGAAAATTATTATGCCGCTGCTGCGCCCTGCGCTTGCGGTAGCCGGACTAAGCGTATTCCAGAATTCATGGAATGAGTATATACTGCCGCTGGTATTTACTCTGAGCAACAAGTCGTTGCAGACACTCCCAGTGGGACTGGCCAATTTACGCTATGGTATTGGCGCGGCGTCTGAGTCTCAACTGATGCTGGCGGGAGCCTGCATCTCGATTCTGCCTCTGCTGGTCGTCTATCTGTTTACGAATAAATCCTTCATGCAAGTGACCCTCGGAGCTGTAAAAGGATGATGAGCTATGAAATGGAGCTTTTACAAGCTTTCGCTCAAAAACCGAATTCAGATTTTATATGTTTTGTTAGCCTTTCTCTGCATTAGCGCTACTGGCGGATTAGCTTATAATTTTGCTGCCAAGGTTATTGAGGAGAATGCGCTGAAGCTGAAGCAGACGATGTTGAACAAGACGGTCCAGGCACTCGATGAGAGCATGAGGCATATGATTGTTTCATCGTATTCCCTGATGATGAGCGAGACGTACAGCCGAGTGATGGACGATGTGCGTTATGGCAACAGCACACGTTTCTACCAAAACCTCTCGCTCATGCAAACACCGTTTGCACAGCTCAAGCTGGTGGAGCCAGCAGTCGAATCAGTGCTGCTCTCCACGCCAATCGGCGAATTTTATTCAACCAAGGATACAATAGCAGTAAAGGTGGAATTCACGGAGCTTTATAAGGAGGAGATACAGGATTATTCTTGGAATGTACGCTGGGATTCGGGACATGAGGACAAGCTATTACAGGGGGGAAAGCAGGTGGTAACGCTCATGGTGCGTCCTCTGCGCAACTCTGTGAACAACAATGATAATCTGCCCGGCGTGTATCTCATTGTCAATTTTAGAGAAGAATATTTCCGCAATGTTATTGAGCAGAGTCTGATTGACGATCAGATTAGGCTTTTTTTGCTAACGGGAGACGGTTACAGCGTACTGCCTTCGGCAAGTCCGCCGCTCGAAGATTTCCGCAGCGCTTCTTTTCTTAATCGGTTTGCCGAAGAGGGGGAAGGGGCTTTTTCCTATACGAATAATCAGGACGAGCAGCTTGTCAATTACTCCAGGCTTGGTATTAACGGCGATTGGGTACTTGCCAGCGTTCAGGCAAAGGGAGATTTGCTCGGACCCATGCGACAGATCCGCTGGCTGATTTTGAGTATTATGCTGGTCTGTATGGTGATTGCATTGATGTTCTCTAATTTCTTGGCCCGTCGTCTGTTGCAACCGCTCCACAAGCTCTATCGTCTGATTCAACGAGTGGAAAATAATGATTTGGAGGCTCGCTTCGAGAGTAAATATGAGGACGAGGTAGCTGTAATCGGCTATCGCTTTAACAGGATGCTCATTCAGATTGAGAATTTAATTGAAGAGAATAAGTTTACGGAGCAGGAGAAGCTGAAATTCGAGATTAATGCGCTTCAGGCCCAGATTAATCCCCATTTTCTGTACAATACGCTGAATACGATACTTTGGAAAAGCCAGGTAGGCCGCAGCGAGCAGGTGGGAGAGATGATTGTTTCCTTGTCATTGCTATTTAGACTGGGGCTAAATAACGGTCAGGAGATGATCACACTTCGTCAGGAACTGGAGCATGTAGAGCAGTATATGCTGCTGCAGCAGCAGTGCTATGAGGGATTGTTTACGTATATCTTGGAGGTTCCAGATGAATCGGTGCTGGATATGCTTCTGCCCAAAATTTTACTGCAGCCGCTTGTGGAAAATTCCATTTTACATGGCTTCAAAGATTTCGACATAGTGGGTGTGATAACCATTCGTGCGCAGCAAACAGAGGGACAACTTGAGCTGCAGGTGACCGATAACGGACGGGGGTTGGACGCCGAGCTGCTGAATTTTCAGGTGCTGCGACAGTTCCAGGGTCATACAAGCTATGCGCTATACAATATCTACAGTCGCCTGCAGCTGAATTATGGCGCACAGGCGTCCATGTATTTTGAGAGTGTTCCCTATGAAGAGACATCGGTTGTAATCACCATTCCATTCCACGGGAGGGATAGTCTATGAGTATGCTGACGATGTGCGTAATGGATGATATAAAGATGGTCGTAAGCGGTATAGCCTATCAGATTCCTTGGGAGGAGCATGGCATCAAAATTGTTGGAACGGCTGAAGACGGCCAGAAGGGGCTGGAAATAATCCGTGAGCTGCGGCCCGATATCGTACTGACGGATATTTGCATGCCGAAATTGGGCGGTTGTGAGATGATTCGCGCCGTTGTGGAGGAGCGTCTGCCGAGCAAGGTAATTTTCATGAGTGGATTTAATGATTTTGCCTACGCTCAAGAGGCTGTGCGGCTTGGAGCTTCTGATTATTTGCTGAAGCCGTTCACCCCTGCTCAGGTGGTGAAGAGCGTGCTGAAGGTCCGTGAGGCGATTGAACAAGAGCAGGAGAGGTCGGACAAAATGCGACTGCTGGAGCAGGAGGTAATCAGAAACAGGCTGCACCAGCGTGAGGAGTATCTACGCAGTCTGCTCCATCAGCCCCAGACAGCCAAAGGGGGGCTGGAGTGGCAGGAATGGGAGCTGGATCAGCGACTGCCCTCTTATCAGGTGCTGCTGCTTGATAGCGGGCAGCCTGCACAGCCGGAGCATTCCGTGGATATGGGGGAGGCAATGCTTATGCTACTTCGAGAGCTGCTGGAGGAGCAGGGGCAGGGGCAGGGGATTTTGCTCCAGGAGAGCGGTCAGCGGCTAGTCGTACTCTTGCAGAGCAAGGATTGTGCTGAAGCGGATAAAAAGTGGTCGGAGGCTAAGGCTCGACTTGAGGAGAGCCTCATGGGTCCGGTGTCGGTGGGAATCAGTCTTGTCCATGAAGGACCGGAAGAAATTTCCATTGCGTATAAGGAGGCCGCGAAGGCGTTGAATCATCGTTTCTATAGTGTAACTCCGGGCAGTTATAGCTATAGCTATGTTAAGTTGCAGGAATATACCATGACGCCTCGCTACGCGCCGGAGAAAGAGAAGGGTCTGCTATATGCTTTGCGAAGCGGCAGCAAGGTGAAGACAGAGCATATGCTGGATGAGCTGTTCCTTGACTGGATATTGCAGAGTCGTTATCCAGACCCTGAAATGATGGTTCAGCAGTTTAAATCGCTCAGTGTGACTGTCTACCGCACGATGCTGGAGATATTGAGCGGGGATTTGACCCCTGAACTAGTGGAGCGAATGTCTCATATTCAGGCGCTGCCACTACTAAACTTCGCGGAATGGATGCGCGAGATGGTTCAATTCTGCGCCTTATGCTGCGACTGTTTGCAGAGCAGGCAACATACGGAGCACTCCAAAGTAATCAATCAGGTGAAGCTATATATACAAGAGCATCTGGATGCCAATCTGACCGTGAACAGCTGCGCCAAAGCGGTGCATTTGAGTCCAAGCTATTTGGCGAATTTGTTCAAGCGCGAGACCTCTCTGACCCTTGCGAGCTACATCGCTAATGTGCGGATTGAGAAGGCAAAGGAGTGGCTGCTAGAGGGGATGCAGGTACAGCAGATTTCCTCACGGCTCGGCTATGAGGATCGCCCGTACTTCAGCGAGATGTTTAAAAAGCATTGCGGAATGACGCCTTCGACCTATCGGCAGCATTATTTTGAACAGCAAGATCTGAAGAAAAGATGAAATTCCCCCCTTACCGCAGTTGAGATACCGTACTCACATGTCAGATCATACTCGTTATTCTTAATAGTAAGGAGTGACGAACTCATTCCGGAAAACATAATTCGGGGGGAAAGCAAATGCAGAAGAAGTGGTTGCTAGTACTAGTAAGTTCACTGCTTATTATGGCCTTGGCCGCCTGCTCGTCCAACACGGGAAACACAGCAACCGGGGACAGCGGCAAATCAGGAAATTCTTCAAGCCCGTCAAGCTCTTCAGGTTCCTCAGGCACAAAGACAAAGATTGTCTACTGGACTCCCGATCGCCATGATGCTGAGTTTATGAAAGGTAAGGTTGATCAATTCAACAAGACCAACTCTGACAACATTGAAGTTGAGATGAGCGTTATGGGCGACAATTATCCGCAAGCTGTGGATATTGCTTTCGCCAGCCAGCAAGCGCCGGATGTGCTGCAAATTGATGATTTTGAAACTTATGTTAAAAAAGGCTACCTTGCTCCGATTAACGATTACATGAGCGATGAAATGAAGAAGACGTTCGAGAGCGTTATTATCGAACACAAAAACGAGATTGATGGAAAAATTTACACGCTGCCAAATACCGGACAGACTTGGCGTTTGATCTACAATGTCGATCTGTTCAAGCGTGCAGGTATTGCTAACCCTCCAACAACGCTGGACGAGCTAGTTGAGGATGCCAAACTCATTACGGATTTGGGCAAGGCGGAGGGTATTTACGGCTTCGCAAGCCCGCTCAAGGGTTCAAGCGGCTTTGGACGTCCAGGAAATACAGTTGCTCCAGCCAGCACGACGACTGGCGTTGACGGTTACAATTACGTTACTGGCGAGTTTGACTTCGGGATGTATAAGGATATCGCTTTAGCTATGCGCAAGATGGTGGAAAGCGGCTGTATGATGCCGGGTGTAGAGAGCCTCGACATTGACCCGCTTCGTGCCCAGTTCGCACAGGGTAAGATTGGAATGTATTTCAATCACTCTGGTGAGCCTGGCGTTTACAAGGGGCAGTTCCCGACAACAATCAACTGGGCGGCGGCGCAGCCCCCGACTCAAAGCGGACAAATTTCGGGTGCTTCGCAGGTTATCGGCGGATCATACATTGGCATTAACGCCAATTCCGCAAACAAGGATGCAGCCTGGAAATTCATGAATTACATCTACAGCGTAGATCTGCAGACTGAATATTTTGAGCAAGGTTATGGCGTATCGTTGATTCCGACAGTACTCGCTAATGCCAAGAAGCCGGAAATTCCAGGGATTGCAGGGTTTCTGCCGAAAAAATATGATGCGATTTACCCGGCTAACCCGCTGTCAGCAACGGAGAGTCAGGTTGAGGGGTCAAAGTGGGCAGAATCATTCGTGAAGTTTGTAATGGTTGGTGGAGATGTAGGACAGACAATAACTGATCTGAACACTCGCTACAATACCGCGCTCAAGCAAGCCAGAGATGCCGGACTGACAACAATTGAAGCAGACCCAAGCTTTAATTCGTTGAACTTGCAGGGCAAGCTGTCAAACGAGTAGCGGCATAACGGATTAACATTAGAGTAGGTTTAGGAAAGAACTGCCCCGTAAATGAGCGTTATGTTTATGGGGCAGTTCCTTTTTCGTCATGCAGACGATGATTTGATTTGCATCGGTCGGTATCAGGGAGTCGAGCTTGCCCTTGTGCGACACTACCCAAAGAAATAAACAGGAGGCTGCTATGAGCACCTATTATTACCTTACTAGAGCGGAGCTGGAGCAAGCCGCCCAGCGATATGGCGAGTATTACCCGGACCATGCCGCCGCCTCGATCCAGATTGCTGACCATGCCTGCCGGAACGAACTCATGATTCCATATACAAATGATCTCACCACCTGGATACAGATGGGCGAGCGGGTTGATTGGCTCTACAATCCCTCGCGTGATCCCGAGTTCACTTGGGGAGTAAACCGTCATTGGCATATGCTGGACCTTGGCAAAGCCTATTTAATGACCAAGGAAGAAAAATATGTACAAGTCTTTAAGGAGCATTTCCGCAGCTGGCGGGAGCAAAATCCGCCCCCATCTCCGCGGCCGCCTTATGAGGATGCTGTTTTCTTCCAGCTGCCGGGGCCGTGGCGGCTGCTGGAAACTGGGCTGCGCGTCCAGTCCTGGATATCGGCTTATGCCTACATGCAGAGCAGTCGCCTGCTGGATGAGGAATTTTTCACCGGGCTGCTGGAGGCTCTGGAGCAGCATGCAGATTACCTCAGCACCTACTTAGGGGATACCAATATCAACCATGCGATTATGCATATGCAAGGGCTGTTCATGATCGGCGTGTTTCTTGCTGAACATCCAAAGGCACCTTATTGGCGCCAACTAGCGATGGAACGGCTGCAGCTGTGCCAGTATCATCAAATTGGGCCGGAGGGCATCCAGACTGAACTGACCACCCACTATCATGATGGCAGCATTGAGATGTTTGGCACGCCATATTTGTTGGGGCGTCTAGCAGGGCATCCATTTCCAGAAGCATATGGACAGCAGCTCCACAGGATGACCTCCTTCACACTGGCGATGATTAGGCCCGATAACCGCTCTACGGCTATCGGCGACTCGGAATGGGTCAGCAATGGACGTGCCAGAGTCGCCATTCTGGGCGGAATACTGGACGACGAGGAGTTAAGCATGCTTGGAGAGGTCAGCCCGGATTTTCTGTGGATGCTTGGAGCTGAAGCATTCCAGCGATTGGTCGAGCGGCAGGAGCACGGATATTCACCTGTGACAGGGAAAGACTTCCCGCAGACGGGATATTACATTATGAAAAATGTCGACCAGCACCTGTTCTTCGATGCCGCGCCGATGGGGGGAGCCCACGGTCATGCCGATGCACTTAATCTGGAGTGGTACTGGCGGCGGCAGCTAATCTTTGCTGATCCCGGCCGCTATACTTACGAGGAGGGGGAGTGGCGGCATTATTTCAAAAGCACCGCTGCTCACAATACGGTGCTCATTGATGGTATGGACCAGACACCCTATGTTTCAACTCAAGCCTGGGGCGAGCCTTTGGCTGAATGCACGACTCACCGCCGCGAAAGCACAGCTGCTTATGAGTTCGTCGACGCCTCGCATAACGGGTATTTGCGGCTGAGTAATCCGCTGCTGCACCGACGTTGGCTGTTAATGGGTAAAGAGGTACCGCTGCTGCTGCTGGTTGATTGGCTGGACGGTGAAGGCGGACATCAGGCGGAGCAGCGCTTTCACCTTCATCCGGATGCTGCTGCGGTAGTAATTGAAGCAGAACCGTGTCCGGGGGTTCAAATCGACTATTCACTATCAAGCATCGGCGTGCAGATGTATTGGACCGCTGATGCTGCCGCTACAGCGACTGAGCTTAAACCGGAAATCGTTATCGGGCAGGGCTGGGTATCGGAGATTTACGGGTCCAAAGAGGAGACGTCCATAATTGCAGCCAAGCTTATAACGAGCGGTTCCGCTGGACTTAGTACGGTTGTGCTGCCCCATGATCTAGACGGGGCAGCAGAGGAGCCTTGGCTGGTGAAGGAATTTACAATAGAGCAGACGGAACGGCAGCTGAGTCTACTGCTACAGCGGGCAAAGCAGCGGCTGTGGATTCGGATCGAAAGCGGCAGTGTGTTTTGGGAGCTGGAATAAAATATTAAATAATTAAACGAATAAAGACGTTCTGGGGACTTCACCCTGGAGCGTCTTTGCTTTATCTATTGATGAGATTTTCAGATTAGCCACTTATAATGCTTCTATTTAATTACAAATAAATCCTGTTGGTATGGGGAGATGATATAATACATGTGTGACACCACCACAGCGAAAAAAGGTAGAAGCGACTCGTATTGGTGAATTAGGCGAGCATAAAATAAATATTCAATTGGACCAGCTGCCAAAAGACTGCAAGTATTTAAGTGATTTGCTTATCTCTAATCTTAAGTCACGCTCGGGTTATTCTCAGGTGGACCATCTCGTTATTTCTCCCTATGGACTATTCGTCATTGAAACGAAAAATTATAACGGAGAGATCAAGGGCGGGAGGAATGACACGCACTGGAGCGTGATTAATGGGCTTTAATAAAAAAGGCAGGAGAAAGATGGTATGTATTCGTTTCAGATGATAAAAAATGTATCGTTGCATATGAAGTCGGTCAGTCGAAAAATCCCCAAATGCCATATATCGTTATTCAGGGACGGGAATTTGAAGGTTTAGATAGAGCTGGTTGGCAAGGGTGGGTGAGGATGCAGACTCCGATCTGGGAGGATACGATTATCATACCAGGATTAGTATAAATAATAGAGTTGAGTCCAGGCGATATGGGCAGCATTTAAAAAGGAGAGATTCGATATAGCTCTAGTGCATGACTTCATACTTATTTCCAATCAAGATTGGGAACAAGATTCCATTTTTATTGGCGTTTCAAAGTACATGGAAAAGCACCCGCAAAACGTTGTCCATTTACATGATGACATGTTTGGTTATATGCAAGATTCATTAAAATGGATTGAAACGTACAATCCTGATAAAAATAAGAGCGAGCTTGGATTCAACTATTTTGGTTACTCGATAATCGAAAAAAAAGGCGCGGCAATCTTTTTGAATATATTGGAAGCATGGCTCTTACTATTTTCTCAAGCACCTGATGAGATTGAATTGACTGGCTGGTATACATGGACAGACGATGAAGACCCGAAACAATCCGGCTATTACGATAAATGGTCATTTAGCAAAAAAGAGCTTCTTGATACGCTAAGTAAGTTGATTGAGTTCGCGAAACAGGTCGAAGCAGAAAATTATAAGATTCTTTACTGTGGTATTTAACGGTTATGAATTTAGGCGTGGAAAATGTGGCGTTATACGCGCAGTGGAAGGTTGAGCCAGCAACTTCAAGCACTATGAAAAATAACCACTCCCGCCGATTTGGATCAGTGGGAGTGGTTATTCGATGTCCGATCCTATTAATTGAAAGTAATGGAGTAATAAACGGAAGGAAAAGCAGTCGTCGATCCTGGAACGCGCTCTACTACTGTAATCAGAGTGCCAGGGCTGTAGTAGCCCGAGCCGCCATTGTAATTTGTGCTGTTAACGATGGATGTGCCAAGATCCTGTATTGTATTGTTGTAGCTCCAGTAGTAATGCAGTTGAATGGCATTTGCTGCCGTTGCCGTTACCTTAACGCTTGAACCAGATGTTTTAGCATTAGGGAGAATGTAGGTATAGCTTTGACCAGCTGTGAGCGTATAGGAATTGGTAATTCCATAGGCTACAATAGTAGGGTTGGCCGATGCCGTCATGCTGAACATAAGAGACATGGCCAAAACAAGTACGAATAATTTTGCGCTTCTTTTTTTCATAAATGATCCGTCCTCTCAAAAAATGGATGGTTAACTTATGCGATTAACTGAAAGTAATGGAGTAAGATACGGAAGGTAAAGGAGTCGTCGATCCTGGAACGCGCTCTACTAGTGTAGTCAAAGTGCCAGGGCTGTAGTAGGCCGCACCGCCAGTGTAATTTGTGCTGTTTACGACGTATGTGCCAAGGTCCAGTGTTGTATTGTTGTAGGTCCAGTAGTAATGCAGTTGAATGGTATTTGCTGCACTTGCCGTAACCTTAACGGTTGTACCAGTCGTTTTAGCATTAGAAAGAAAATAGGCGGAGGTTTGCCCAGCTGTGAGCGTATCGGAATAGGTAATTCCATAGGTTACTGTATGAGCACTGGCCGATGCCGTCATGCTGAACATAAGAGACATTGCCAAAACAAGTACGAATAATTTTGCGCTTAATTTTTTCATAAATGGTCTGTCCTCTCAAAAATGGATTTTTATAAAGCTAAACTAAATACAAACTAAAAGCCTTTCGAAACAGGCCGCATCATTCCCTTCTCACTAAATGTTAGCGCTAACATTTCTAACCATTTCAATATATCTTATTAAAATACAGTTGTAAATGGTAGAGAAGAAGGAGCAAATGACGAGTTTTGTCGAGTGATAGGAATGAAAATATCCAAATTTATGCTATGATAAATTTAGTTTGTCTACATTCATTAGGGACTTGCCCCAAGGAGGAGCGCTATGAATATTACAGAAGATTTTAGAGATGAACGATTCAAAACATATATTTTAGAAAATTATTGTGAAAAACGCGAATGGATTCAGACGAGCGATGTGGAGCAAATCGTATCGTTGCAGCTAGCAAGCCAAAAATATTCAAGTTTGAAGGGCATTGAACATTTTACGTCGCTTGAAGAGCTGGATTGCTCCTACAATAACCTGATGGAGCTAGATATTAGCCGCAATATAAACCTGAAAAAGCTTAACTGCAACAAAAACGAGATTCATGCCCTGAATTTGACGAACAATAGGAAGCTGGAAGCACTGGATTGCGGGTTCAACCGAATTCAGAAGCTGGATGTCAGTCACAACGCCATGCTCGTCAAGCTGGACTGCTATTGGAACATCCTTGCGGAATTGCAAGTGGAACACAACACGAATTTAGAGCAATTCAACTGCGGCTACAATGCCCTATTTAATTTAAATTTGGATCAAAATAAACAGCTTTCCCGTCTGGATTGCGGAAACAATTATTTAATAGCCTTGAACGTAAAGGAATGTCCGAGCCTGCTTGAAATTCGCTGCAACAACAATCATCTTACGGAATTGGACGTAACGCGCAATTCAGCCCTGCAAAGCTTAAGATGCTTCAATAATCATATTAAAAGCCTGGACATCAGCCATAATGTGTTTTTAGAAGAGCTTTATTGTTCAGAAAATAAAATTTCGAAGCTGGACATAAGCCATAATCCAAAGCTTGCGCGGGTAGATTATTCGAGCAATCTCATTGTCGAGCCTAATCATACGATCAAAGGGGTCGGAACCTTTGTATACGATGTCGCTCTTTCATCCTATTCCACCACGCTTCAATATAGGGAGAAAGAGCTTGCCGCAAGTGTGGCTGTCGCCACCAAAGCGGACATGAAACGGCTGTCGCCCATTATAAAAAAAATGTGGGAGCACTTTGACGAGCTATGCGAAAGCGCGCTGACTCTGATTGCCAGCATGCATCCTGATGAGGATGTGAATGAGCTCGTTTTGTCCGGACTGGAGTTTGCTGGAGACCGCACTTTTCGATTAGGCTATGATGCTGGCGACAGTCCAGCGGGGCAGCTTTACATTTACGCAGCCTTTAATCATAAGCTTGAAATGGACAGTGAGCTAATTTATGAAACGTATTAATCACTATGATTCGGTACACAAATTAAATGCCATACAGAAACCAAACAAGACGCTCCGGGACCTCAGCCTAGAGCGTCTTTATTTTGCCTATTCATGAGATTTTCAGATTAGGGTCTTATAATGCTTCTATACTGAGGCGGTAAGGAGGTTGTCCATGGTTAAGGGCATTCAAAAAAATATGGTATATCATGCTTGCATGCTTTATAGGGCTTTTTATCGCGTCGTCATTTTTTGTGAGGGCGGAATATCATTTTTACGAATACGGCGACACCCCACACTTGGGAAAGCAGCAGCTGGTTTTATTTATTTTAATCATAGGGGCAGTCCTCGCGTTAAGCATCTTTCTATACAAAATTTGCTTGAAGCTGAACAAATACAGCTGGAAAATCGTTATCCCGGCCACGCTGCTGTTCTCGTGTACGCTCCAAATCGCGATTATTTTCCTGTTTCCCCGCCTGCCGACGGATGATTCCGAAACGGTGCTTTCTCTGGCGATGAATATGCTGTATCAAAAGGATTAAAGTGGGGGATAAATGGCAACGGTCTGATTTACATTGACCCTTACAACTTAAAATACTATAATTGTATTATTCAGTCGTATACCATAAAAGGTTGTGTTATCAATGAAGTTAGACTCCAATAACCATTCAGTGTTCTTTCTCCATTATCACCTGATTCTAGCCATCAAGTATCGTAGGGAAGTCATTACCGATGAAATATCCGAACGTCTAAAGGAGATATTTGAAAACATTCAGCCTACTTACCATGTGACTTTGCAGGAATGGAAGCCTGACAAGGATCATGTCCACGCTCTCATGAAGACGCATCCCAATACCGACATTTCCAAATTTCTCAACGCTTATAAGAGTGCATCCTCCAGGCTGATCAAGAAGGAATTTCCTATCCTCCGAGAATCGCTATGGAAAGAGCATTTTTGGTCACGTTCCTATTGCTTGCTTACAACAGGTGGAGCGCCAATAGATGTCATCAACACATACATTGAAAATCAAGGCATGAAGGGATGATCGGAATTGCTGAGAGCCTACAAATACCGTATCTACCCTAATCAAGATCAACAACAATATTTAGCTAAAGTATTCGGCTGTGTCCGCTTTATTTACAACAGAATGCTCGCAGATAAGATTGAACATTACAAGCAAACGGAAACGATGCTCAAAAATACACCAGCACAATACAAGCAAGAATTCGACTGGCTGAAAGAAGTAGACAGCCTAGCACTCGCGAATGCACAAATGAATCTTGAGAAAGCCTATAAGCATTTCTTTCGTGATAAGAAAGTGGGATTTCCTAAATTCAAGAGCAAGAAGACAAATCACCATAGCTTCACAACCAATAACCAAAATGGAACCGTTACCATTGAAGAGGGAACTATCAAGCTTCCAAAGCTAAAAACGAAAATCAAAATCAAGCTGCATCGGCCATTTGTGGGACTTATCAAATCATGCACGATTTCCAAAACACCAACGGGAAACTATTATGCTTCCGTATTGGTTGAAACGGAGATCGCCCAGTTGCCCAAATTGGATACGAAGGTTGGCGTTGATCTTGGACTGAAAGATTTTGCGATTACGTCACACGGCGAAATCATTACCAATCCCAAATACTTGCGTAAGTCTGAACAGCGATTAGCTAAGCTGCAAAAGGACTTATCGCGCAAGAAGAAGGGAAGCCATAACCGTCATAAGGCTAGGCTGAAAGTGGCCAAGCTACATGAAAAGATTAGTCATCAGCGTAGAGACTTCTTGCACAAAACGTCTGCCAAAATGATAAACGATAACCAAGTCATCGTGATGGAAGACTTATGTGTGAAGAACATGATGCAAAATCACAAGCTAGCAAAGGCAATAAGTGAAGTAGCTTGGAGCATGTTCCGTTCGATGCTTGCATACAAGTCTGCATGGTATGGCAGAGAATTGATTATTGCACCAAAGAACTATGCAAGTAGTCAGTTGTGTTCATGTTGCGGTTACAAACATGCAGAGGTGAAAAATCTTGCCTTGCGTGAATGGACATGTCCAAACTGTCAAACGCATCATGATAGAGACGTAAACGCTGCTCAAAACCTTCTGAAACTAGCCATGTAAATGGCATCTATTGGGTTAGGAATCTAGCCTGTAAGCTTGGGTAAACTTGGAGCAGTAGCTTCATTGACCAAGAAGCCGCCACCTCTTAGGTGGTCGGTAGTTCACCTTTTCCATCGTTCTATACTTAAAAACGCTGCTGCAGCTATTTCCCGATAATTATTTGGTCATCAAAATCTTCAATATTGTATTTACGCTCGTTACTACACTAATGATTTATTTGCTCTATAGAGAGCTGAATAGCAAGTCCATGGAAAATGACTATGGCGTTTTAGTGTTTGGCGCAACCTATATTCCTGCGCTGTTTATGAGCAATTTTATTTATAACGATGTGATTGCTACCGCTTTTCTGACCAGTGCTTTATATTTCTCTGTGAGGTTTATCCGAACAAGATCGATTAAGACGATGATCCTCGCTGCGATTTTGCTGGCCATCGGCAACTATTTCAGAAGCATCGGCGTCATTTTTCTGATTGCTGTGCTGCTCAGCATTATTTTCAATATAAGGAAAATTGGAGTGAAAAAGGCCGTGGCCTCGTTAATCCTAATGGCGGCGTTGTTTAATGTTCCGGCCTGGACGCAGAACGCGGTTCTGCAGGCCACGAATGTCGTAGATGAATCGGTCAATGATAATTCTGCGCCTGTCTATATGTGGCTGAATATGGGCATCAACCTGAATACGTTTGGGTTTTGGGACAGCAGGCAAAGCTACAATATTTATCAAAGAGATGCGGGCTATAATAAGGCGGACAGTGTAGAGCTGTTTAAGGAGTCGATCAGCAATAAGCTTTCTGAGGCGAGTGCAGGCGATTTAGCGGAAATGTATTTTAAAAAGCTCATCTGGACGTGGACGGAAGGAACGTATCAGATGGAGAGGTACGGCATGGGTAACGATGGCTCCTCCGATACAGGGGGGAGAAGAAGCTTTAACCTGGAGCGGTACAGCTATACGACGTGGGCTACAGACTTATTCAAGGCCGATTCGAATTATAGAAGCGGACTGCTCTGGGTGCTGTATGTGATGAGCTTCCTGATGTATGTCGGCATTCTCATTCGTTTAATTGGTGGCATTAGAGCCAAACGATTCGAAGAAACCTCTTTAATTTTGGTCATTTTAGGTTTTATCGCCTTTTATCTGCTATGGGAAATCAAGTCCCGCTATATCTACCCGGTGTATCCATTGCTGATTGTGTTATCCTACATGGGCTTTAAGGATTTTTATGAGTATGTATGGAAAAGAAAGAGGTGAGCTAAAGATGCGCAGTAAAAGATATGGCTTTATTTTAATTATCGTGATGCTCAGCTGCTCCTTGGTGCTTGCCTCATGTGAGGCCATTACCGCTCAAGCGATAACCCAGTCGGACGCCAGCTCAAGGGGAAATGGCGGAGCGGATATGAACAGAGGGCCGGGCAGTAGAAGATGAGTATATTGAGGTTAGAGTAGAGACATTATTTGAGGTCCTGGGAAGCGCCAATCATAAAATATCCCTCATTAAACAAAAACCGCGAAGGCTCAGTGCTGTGCGGTTTTGTTTTTTAATTTTATCCCTAAATTCCTTTATTAATCTTTTATTGGATATTAATATAATTCTATTAATAATGGTGGGGTGGAGGCCTATATACCGACCAAGGTCAAGAAGAGTGAAGGAATGAATATAGAATACATAATATAGGGGATTAAGCCTATAATTTATCATGTTGTATTGTAATCGCTTACATTTTATAATTATCTAGAAAGGAGGCGGCAATCAGAAGCTCATGGATGATAAATATTTTCATACCTCTCAAGCCCCTAAAATGAGTTCTAAGTCTAGTTTACTTAACATAGTAACCTAGATGAAGAATGAATGGAGGGGTTTTTTTATGCAACGGAGACGAAATATCTTACTTTTATTCTGATTACATCAAACCGAATAAATGCGCTCTTAGATAGGGGTGAGGTTATGTGGAACGTACTTTTGGTTGATGATGAACCAGGGGTTCTAGAAGGGCTGAAAATGATGATTGATTGGGAAAGCTATGGCTTTCAAGTCTGCGGAGAAGCATTAAACGGACCGGATGCGTTGAGGCTTATTAAGGAGCTGCGTCCCGAGTTGGTCTTTACGGATATCCGGATGCCGGTGATCAACGGTTTGGAGTTGATTGAGAAGACGAATCGGATGCTTTCCCATCCTCCTAAATTTATTATTTTAAGCGGCTATGATGATTTTCAATATGCGCTCGCGGCAACACGTCAACGGGTAGCGGAGTATTTGCTTAAACCAATTGATGATGAGGAGATCGAGGCATTATTGGTCAAGCTTAACCAACATTTACAGGAGAAGGAAGCAGATGAGAAAAATCGCTTGAAACAGCATTATTTTGCCTTCAACCATATGGTTAACCGTCTCATTCAAGGTGAATATAATACGGATTTAGAGCAGCAGGTCCGTCTTTCGTTACAGCTTCAAGAAAAGCCTGGGGAGTTAAGGTGTATCTTGTTTGACACGCTCTCGTTCTCTGTCGATTTGAGACATCAGGTGGGAGATTTTTTTTCACAGGATATCGCTTGTTCCTTCCAAGACAGCATTGGAAGAACGGGGCTGCTCATTGAATCTTCTTCGAATGCAGACGGAAAGCTTCAGGAAAAGGCCCTTCTGCTGCAAACGAATTTGGTGATTAAGCTGGGGCAACCTGTCATTATAGCTATCAGTGATAGAGGGGAAGGGATCCGGGCAATACGAGCGTTATATTTGCAAGCGCTGCAAGTTTGGAAGCAGAAGCGAACCCAAGGCAAAAGCGGAGTGTTTTATTTTCACGAGGTTGAGAAGAGAAACCAGCAGCATGTCGTGTCCAAGCTCAAATTCAGACAGCTGCCGGAGATTGTGGCCGAGGGAAGCTTCGCAGCCATCGAAAGCTGCGTAGAAGAGGCATTCGATTCGATTGCTGCTGGCGATCTGCCGGATATCGAGGTGGCTAGGGCCTATGCAGCCGATCTGGAATTGACGATATGCAGGCTTCTGGCCGAAAAAAATGGAAACCCAGATACGTTTATGATGGGGATGGAAAGAGAACACGGCAGCCTGGGTGGCAAGGAGGATTATCCCGCTCTGAAGGGCTATGTTCGCTGCCTATGCTTGGAGACTGCTAACGTTCTGCATGCGTTAAACCAGCAAAATGAGAATAACACGATATTTCATATGATCCAGTATGTGGACCGTGAGTATCGAAACAAGCTGCAACTGCATGATTTGGCAAAGCATTTTCATATGAATTCAGCGTACTTAGGGCAATTGTTCAAAAAGCATACGGGGAAATCGTTCAACGTGTATTTGAATGAGAAGCGGATTGAGGAAGCTATGCGGCTATTAAAGCGAACCCAGATGAAAATATCCGATGTGGCGCAGCAGGTCGGATATCCAAAGGTAGATTATTTTATAAATAAATTTAAAATGCACACTGGGGTTTTGCCTTCGGTATTTAAAACGGATTTCGAAAACAGGAAGCGTTAGCGGCAGGGATGGTGTACAAATGAGGGGAAGAAGATTCAGATTCGGTACAATTGTGAACGATATTCCTTTAAATTACAAGTTTCTTCTTATTTTTTTCGTAGGCATTCTTCTGCCGATTATCGTCATTAATCTGCTGTTTATGGACCGGATGGCTGACTTGATCAAGTCGCGCGAGGAGCAGAATGTTGAAATATCGCTGGAGCGGGCGAGAAAGGATATTGACGATTATATAAACGGCGGGGTGGCTGTCAGCCATGCCTTGTACACCGATAAGACGTTGTATGAAATGCTGGACCGTACCTATGAAAATCAGGCCGATTTCTATGAAGCGTTCGATGAGCAGCTTCGAAACCGGGTGAATAGTTATATACCGGTCAATAATCAAATTTCACGCATCAGTATTTTTACAGACAATCAATCGGTTGTGTCGGGAGGCAACTACCACAAGATCAATGATAATGTGCTGAAAAGCGAATGGTACAAACAGTGGGAGAAGGCGACCGATCCGGTAATCGTTTCAGCATACCGCGCAGCTGGAGTGAATGATATGGTTTCAACTGTCCCCTATTTCAGCATCATCGAACGTATGAACTACTATGATTCCTACAATAAGTATGACAAGCTGCTTCGAATCGATATCGACCTTAGTAAAATTTACGATGTAATCATGCGGGAAGAAGATTATTTGAATTTGTTTTTGGTCAATGATCATAATCAAATTATTATGTCTGCCCAAAGCGGCTATCAGAGGGGGAATATCGAGGATGCTTACCCTGTATTTAAGCTGCCAGAGTCATACAAGCAAGAAAGTATCCATGAGATAGCAATCGGCAGGGCCAAATATGTGAAGGGATGGCGTTTGATCGGGCTTCCACAAGGGACTCAGGTTTCGAATGCTATGCTGGATATGCGGCTGTTTGTAGCGATTTCGGCTGCAGTGGTCAGCTTGATCGCATCCATATTCATCTATGTCATGCTCAGATCATACAATTACCGGGTGAAGCGGCTGTCCCGGCATATGCAGAAGGTGACGAACGAGAAGTTTGAACTCATTCATATGGATGAGGGCCACGATGAAATCGGCGGCTTGATTCAAAATTTCAACTTGATGACAGCTAGAATCAACTCGCTGATCAACAACGTGTATAAGCTGGAGATTCAGAAAAAAAGCTTGGAGATGGAGCGGGTACAGGCCGAGTTGAATTTTTTACAAAGCCAGATGAATCCTCATTTTCTTTTTAATACGTTAAACGCTATTCTTGTTGCATGCACCAAGCACAACTACGCAGACGTGACGGATATTATTAAAAGCTTGTCCAAGCTGCTCCGACGATTACTGAGCTGGAAAGAGGACATCGTTTCGCTTAAGGAAGAAATGATGTTTATTGAGATGTACCTTAAAATCGAAAAATTTCGTTTTAGAGACAAGTTTGAATTCAAATTCGATATCGATAAGGAAGCGCTGCGCTACAAAATTCCAAAGATGAGCATACAGCCGCTTGTTGAAAATGCTTGCAAGCATGGCATACAAGCTTTATACGGGCTGGGAACGGTTAAAATCAGTGCTTCAGTTAATCATCATCGGCTCCGGGTCGTGATCACTGATAATGGAATAGGTATTGAGCCTGACAAGCTGAAGGAAATAATGATATCTATCCGCAATGAAAGCTCGCCCGATATGAGTATCGGCATTCGAAATGTGTATCGCAGACTGGAGCTTTATTATAACGAACTGGTGATTTTCAATATTGTGAGTGAGCCGAATGAGGAGACGAAAGTATCTTTTGAAATTCCAATAAAGCTGCTCCAGCAGCTAGACAACTTTGACGAAGGAAAGAGTATAACACATGACCTATAAAGTACTGTTAATTGATGATGAGCCGGGAGCTCTGGAAGGCATGCAGCTGTGGATTGATTGGAATAAACTGGGATTCGAGGTTTGTGGAACGTGCAGCAACGGGTTAGAAGGCTTACAGCAAATCCAAGAGCAGCTGCCAGATTTGGTCGTGACGGATGTTAATATGCCGATAATGGACGGGCTTGAAATGATCGCCGCCTGGCGGCAGCGCCATTCGAAAAAAGTTAGTTTTATGATCGTGAGCGGGTACAGCGATTTTGAATATGCACAGCGCGCGATGCGGTATGGAATCAATCATTATTTGCTGAAGCCTATCATTCAGGAAGAGGCTGAAATAGAAATTGTAGGTATTCGCCGAGAGCTGATGCAGGAGGGTGAAAAGCAAAGCTTTGACCAGATTGCTACATACGAAGAAACGGTTGCATTGATCAAAGAATTGTTGACGGAGCAGTCGATGTCGAAGGAGCCCGTCCTGTCAATGCCGCTCATAACGCTATCTGTCAAAAGGGAAAAATGGAATTTCTATCTCGTTCAAGCTGATGCTTTCATGATCGCTGAATTGAGAGAGACGGCCGTAGCGCTGCTGGCCCCAGAGCCGTTTATGTTTCTGATTGACTTGGAGGAGAACAGCTTTGGCATCGTTTATGGATATTCAATCGAAACGGTTGATGAGGACAGAGCTTGCCTTGTCATCGACGAGCTGATGCGTCGGTATGCGGGCCGGCGTTTATTTGTGGCAGCTGGTATGGAAGAGTCGTCCTTACTCAGCATAGGCAGATGCTTGCAAACAGCGAAGCAAGCGATCGCATATCTCTTTTACAGAACGGACTACAATGAAGTTGTTTATTATAGCGATATCCGGGATAAGCCCTTTCATTATCACTATGACATTCATCTCATGGACGGTATGCTGGGGGCGATTGAGCTGCTTCACAAATCAAGCTTTCAGGAAGCTGTGCATTCAGCAGCAAGCAGCTTCCGAGAGACGCTTATTGCTCCCGATATCGTAAAAAAAATCGTCATTCACCTCTTGTATAGAATAATCGAGTATGTACGGGAGACTATCGATACTCCAGCCGAAGCCATGCTCGGAAAATACAGCATTCCGGAAATATCCGGCTCTGTGCTTCATCTCAATGATCTTTTAAGTCGGCTCTTAGTATGCGGCGAAGAGAGCATAGAGCTCCTATTAAAGGAGCAGACGCGAAAATCGCAGGGTATTGTGCAGAAAATCAACGGCTATATACAAGAGCATTTTCGCGAAAATCTTACAATCAAGAAGCTAGGGGAAGTTTTTTATTTGAATCCGGTTTATTTGGGTCAGCTGCTGATGAAGAAGAATGGACTTGGCTTTAATGAATCGGTCCATGACCTTCGGATCGCTGAGGCGGTAAGTCTCCTTGAGCATAATAAGCTGAAAAACTGCGAAATCGCGGAACTTGTTGGTTACAGCAATTACAGTCATTTTTTGAAGGAGTTTGAAAAAAGGCTGGGGATGTCTCCGAATAAGTATAAAAGCAATAAGTTATAAAGTTTTTAGGGTTAAAACTATAATTAAGCAATAGTTGAATAATGAAAGCGCTTTTATAATGTAGAGAGGTTACATGCAAGAATTGGTATTTCATGTAGCTAAAATTAGATGGAGGTGCTTTACATGGGGGGCAAGTCCAAACCGCTGTTTAGGCTCAGTATGGTTATGCTGTTGTCGCTTAGCGTGGTTCTGTCGGGATGCAGCGGAAATAATAATACAAACACCGGCAAAAACAACAACTCTTCAACATCGGCAGCAGGCGGAGATGGAACGGCAAAAGTGGAGCCGTTTGAAATTAGTTTCTATATCGGGGAAGCCGGCCAGCAGCCGACACCTGATAACAAGGTGTATAAGAAGATCAAAGATGAATTGGGAGCAACACTTAATTTTGAATTTCTCGCTGGTGATAGTGAGCAAAAACTCGGCGTAATGATTGCAGGCTCAGATTTTCCAGATGTAATGACCTCCAATACGAAGCTGGTTACTGCAGGGGCCCTTATTCCGCTTGAGGATCTCATCGAACAGCATGCTCCTAATCTTAAGGCGCATTATGCAGATTTCTGGAACATGATGAAGGATCCTACCGACGGACATATTTATACTTTGCCGAACTATGGCGTATATAACGGGAAAGTAAACAGTACATGGTACTCAGGGCCTGCATTCTGGATACAGAAGGAAGTATTGAAGGAATTCAATTATCCGAAAGTCAAAACGCTTGATGAGTATTTTGATTTGATTGCCAAATATAAAGAGAAATACCCGACGATTGACGGCAGTCCGACCATCGGGTTCGAGATTTTGAACAGCGATTGGAGAAACTGGGGCTTGTTCAACGCTCCGCAGCATTTAATCGGGCACCCGAACGATGGCGGAGTTGTTGTAAAGGATGGAGTAGCGGAAATATTCTCGAATAAAGATTTTTCCAAAAAGTATTACCAAAAGCTTAATGAAATAAATAGCCTTGGACTTCTTGATAAAGAGACTTTCACACAAAACTATGATCAGTACATGGCTAAATTGTCAAGCGGCACGGTTCTGGGGATGTTTGATCAGCACTGGAATTTCCAAGCGGCAGAGGACTCCTTGACTACCCAAGGAAAAGACAATAGAACTTATGTAGGCTTGCCTTTGGTTTACGATGCGAGCATTAAAGATTATTATCGTGACCTTGGTCCGCTTAATTTAAATAATGGCTTCGGTATTACCGTTAATGCCAAGAACCCAGAAAGAATTATTAAATTCCTGGATGCTCTTATGACAGAGGATTGGCAAAAAACGTTCTCATGGGGCTTTGTCGAAGAAGACTACATCGTCAATGAGAATGGTCGATTCATGAAGACGCAAGAGCAGCGTGATAAATTCTCAGATGCAACTTGGAAATTAGCAAATAAAGCGGATACCTTATTTAAGTTTTTGCCTAAGACTGAAGGCAGCTTCAGCGACGGCAACTCTACGGATGGGGCAGCTCAACCTGAGGAATATCAAGCAGGTCTGAAGGACTTCGACAAAGAGGTACTAGCAGCTTACGGCTTTAACAGCTATGTGGACTTCTTCAGCGAACCGCCAGCAAACCAGATTTATTATCCGGCTTGGAGCATCGATTTAGTGGATGGCTCAGATGCCAAAATCGCAAATACGAAGTTGAATGAACTATCTTCCAAATTCCTTCCAAAAGCTATTTTGGCAAAACCGGCCGATTTTGAGCAGGTCTGGAACGATTATACCGCTGAGATTGGTAACACCAATGTTAAGGCTTATGAAGATCGAATCAATACAATCATTCAGCAAAGAATTAAGGATTGGAGCAAATAAGACATTCGTTTGAGAATCAGCAAGAGGTAAGGCATTAATCATGCCTTCCTCTCTTTCTGAAATTAAGGCTTGTGGGGAGAGCGGGAATGAATGGATGAGACTTTATTGGAGAAGAAAGCCGTCCGGAATGCTAAAAAAGGAATAAAACAACGAATGAACTGGAACGTCATTAAAGGTCAGAAACAACTCATTTTTATGTCTGTTCCACTCATGCTTTATATCATTTTGTTTTCTTATGTTCCCATATGGGGTTGGACGATGGCTTTTCAAGACTATAAGCCAGCGCGTGATTTTAGCCAGCAGAAGTGGGTTGGCTTTAAGCATTTCGAATTTTTATTTAGCGATGATCGTTTTTGGCGCGTATTACGCAATACGCTCGGGATGAGTCTGATTAACCTGGTGCTTGGCTTTGCCACCGCGATTATATTGGCATTGCTATTAAACGAAATAAAAAAAGTATTGTGGAAAAGAATGGTCCAGACGATTTCTTATTTGCCTCACTTTTTGTCTTGGGTTATTGTGACCGGGATTGTAGCCACCTCGCTGGCATCCGACGGGATCATTAATGATGTGCTGATGAGGCTGCATTTGATTAATGAGCCGATCCTATGGCTAAGCAAGGGAGAGTATTTCTGGGGAGTCGTTGGTGCATCACATATATGGAAAGAGGTCGGCTGGAGCACGATTATTTATTTGGCCGCTCTGGCTTCAATTGATCCTGCGCTGTATGAAGCAGCTGAAATTGATGGCGCAAACCGCTACAGGAAGATGCTCAATGTGACCCTGCCGGGTATGAAATCGACCATTGTCATTTTGTTGATTATGTCGATCGGACATATCATGGACGCCGGATTTGAAGTGCAGTATTTGCTTGGAAACGGCCTAGTTGTCGACTGGTCAGAAACGATAGATATTTTTGTTTTAAAATACGGGATCGCTCAAGGCAATTACTCGCTCGCTACCGCTGGCGGCATTTTCAAAACAGTTGTTAGCATAACGATGCTGCTGCTCGCGAACTGGACAGCTAAACGACTCGGGGAAGAGAGGCTGTTATAGATATGGAAAATCAACCAATCAGTCGAAAAAAAGCTTCAGGCCGATCGCTGAGCAGAGGCTTGGGTACTTCCGGAATGGAACCGATTCTTTTTAACACATTTAATACCATTTTCATGCTGATTCTGGTAGTCGTTACGTTATATCCTTTTCTGAATACGATCGCCGTTTCCTTAAATGTAGGGAATGATACGATTCGCGGCGGTATCTATTTGTGGCCGAGGGAATGGACTTTGCAAAACTACAAGGCGGTTTTTGTTTCGGGGACGATATACAACGCCTTTTGGGTTTCGGTGGCGAGGACGGTTCTTTCTACCGTACTGAACATTTTTCTAACGACGATGCTCGCTTATACGTTAAGTCGACGGGAATTTGTTTTCCGCAAACCGATTACCCTTGTCTTTATTTTGACCATGTATTTCAGCGCTGGCTTGATCCCAGGATATTTTCTAATCAAGGACTTGCATTTGCTGAACAGCTTCTGGGTTTACATTATTCCTTCGATGCTTAGCGCGTTCAACATGATTGTAATAAGAACTTACATTGGAACGCTTCCTGAAAGTCTTGTAGAGTCCGCACGAATTGACGGGGCGGGAGATTTCAAAATCTTCATGCAAATTATTTTCCCGCTGTGTAAGCCAGTATTGGCTACCATAGCTCTGTTTGTAGCTGTAGGGGCATGGAATTCCTGGTTCGATGCGTTTCTATACACGTCCTCAAGACAAGAGCTAAGCACCTTGCAATACGAGCTGATGAAGCTTTTATCCTCGACGATGAATTCCAATAGTAACCCTTCCGTGGCGAATGGAGCAGGGGCGACGAAGGATTCGATTTCAATGGTAACGCCATTATCGATTCGTGCTGCGGTTACAGTGGTCGCAGCGGTGCCGATTCTCCTTGTATATCCGTTCCTCCAGAAGTACTTTGTGGTGGGATTGAACGTAGGCAGTGTAAAGGAATAGTATAATGAGCCGATAAGCGCCAATAATAAAATATTACTCCTTAAACAAAAACCGCGAAAGCCCAGTGCTCCGCGGTTTTTCGCATTTTATCCCTAAATTCTTTTATTATTCTTTTATTGGATCTTAGTATAATCATATTGATACGCTAAGGCGTCGCTATTAAGAGGCTGATTCCTTGGCGTTCTTTAATAAGCAGGAGAAAGAAAGCAATCGGGAGGCCAGAATAATGGATAAAAGAGTGTGGAATAGAGCGACCGCTATGCTTATTGTCATCAGTATGATTGCAAGCATGTTCGCTGTGGGGATGCCCCAAGCGGTGTATGCGGCTGAAGATACGGTGAATTTCTCAGGAGGAGACGGCACGCTTGCGAATCCCTATAAAGTATCAAGCGCGGCGGAATTAAGCAACGTCAATATTCCGGGAGCGGGAGCTTATTTTCAGCAGACAGGGGATATTCACTTGACGGGCAATTGGACGCCGCTCGGGGCCTTTCGCGGTATTTACGACGGCAATGGTTTTGGTATTTATAATCTGAATATGGATTCAGCAGATTACTTTGTGGGCTTGTTTTCAGAATTAAGTAGCGGGGCTGTACTGAAAAATATGACGCTGGCTGATTTTAATATTACAGCTACAGGAAATAATGCGCATGTCGGAGGTTTGGTCGGCTACACCGCATCGAATGCAACCGTTACGGATAGCAAGGGAAGCGGTCTCATTTCTTTCACGGACCCTACCTCGGTAGGGGGTTTGGTTGGTAATAACGCAGGGACGATCAGCAACAGCTCAAGCAACAGCGTAATTACGAGTGGCGCTGATAACTTTTATGCGGGCGGCCTGGTCGGTGTGAATGTTGGAACGATCATGGGCAGCAGCAGTGGCGGCTCTGTAAATACGAATAATGTTCAGGTTTATGCTGGCGGTCTTGCTGGCATGAACGAGGGAACCGTTAGCGATAGCGAAAGCAGCAGTACGGTAACGACGGGAGATGCATCATCAGCGGGCGGTCTGATTGGCTCCAATTCATCAAGCGGAACCATTAATAACAGCTTTGGTTCCGGTAATGCCAGCGGCAAAAATAGCTCGGTTGTCGGGGGGCTAGTCGGCAGAAATGCAGGCAATATCAACGGCAGCTACAGTACAGGCAATACAGACGCCGATGCAGATGGAATGGCCGGTGGTTTGGTTGGCTATAAGACAGGTGGATCGATTAACAATAGCTACAGCACAGGAAGTGCCAGCGGCGATAATTCTATCTTTGTAGGCGGACTCATTGGGATGAATATGGGAGATGTCAGCAACAGCTACAGCGTGGGAATGGCAAGTGGCGGAAGGGATGCCAATGGCGGTCTGATTGGCTACAATCCTAGCGGTAATGTCACAAACAGCTATTACTATCATTTAAGTGCTGCTACATCGGCCGCAGGCTCAGCTAAAAATGACGCAGAGCTTATGCAGCAGGCGACCTACTCCACGTGGGACTTTAACAATGTATGGAGAGTTGTGGAAGGGTACACGTATCCTTCTCTCCAGTGGCAGTCCTATACGCCGAAAGAATCTACAGCTTTGGATTATGTGAATTTAACCTGGGATTCGATCAAGGGAACGAACAGCTCAGAAAATGATGTAACGGCAAATCTAATTCTTCCGGCAAATGGCGCAGCAGGCTCAACCATAATATGGAGCGCATCGGTGAGCGGACTCATTGATCCAAGCACAGGCCAAGTGACAAGGGCAACGGATGATGATCATGCCGTTGCTTTGACAGCTACAATCAGCAGATCTGGAGGGCAAACCCGGACAAAGCTATTTAACTTGACGGTTATAGAAGCGCCTAACAACAAGCCTAATCGCAAGGCGGATGTAAATGCGACGGACACTGCCAAAGTAACGCTAAACACGCCTTATACGATTGATCTCTCCACAATCTTTGAAGATGCGGACAGCGACCCGCTAAGCTATAACGTAGCGGTGAACGGCGCAGCAGCACTAGCAGCAAGCACAGCTTACTCCTACACGCCAAATACGGCAGCTCCAGTAACGCTTGTTTTCACGGCTATTGATGGGGAAGATATTTCGGACGATTCGTATACGATCGAGCTGACGGTGAATCAAGCGCCTGTTCGGCAGGCGGCAGTAGCTGCAACGACAACTGCGACTGTATCGTTAAACACAGCGTACACGCTGGATCTAGCCACCATTTTTGAAGATGCAGACGCAGATGCATTAACCTACAAGGTATCCATAGATGGCGCTGCGGCAGCAGCAGCTTCAGAAAATTATACGTATACGCCTGCAGCAGCAGGCCAAGCAACGCTCGTCTTTACCGCTAACGATGGAATGACCGATTCATCGGACACGTATACGGTAGAGCTTGCGGTGAACACGCTGCCTGTCCGCCAGCCGGATAAGGATGCGACAGTTGAAGCGACGGTGACGGTGAACACGCCGTATACGCTGGATCTAGCCACTATTTTTGCAGATGCAGACGGAAATGGCTTGACGTACAAGGTTTCCATAGATGGGGTAGCAGCTGTTGCTGCAACGGAAAGTTATACGTACACACCGACAACAGCAGGCCAAGTAACGCTTGTCTTTACAGCGAACGATGGAACGATAGATTCGGCAGACACCTACACGGTGAAGCTCACGGCTAACACGGTGCCTGTCCGCCAAGCAGATGTGGATGCAACGACAGCCGCCATTGCGACGGTGAATACACCGTATACACTTGATCTTGCCAGTATTTTTGAAGATGCAGATGGCGATGGCTTGACGTACAAGGTGTCGGTAGATGGTGCGGCAGCAGTAGCTGCGACCGAAAATTACACGTACACGCCTACAGCGACGGGCGAATACACGCTTGTTTTTACGGCGAACGACGGAGTGATAGATTCAGTAGACACCTACACGGTGGAGCTTACAGCTAATACGATGCCAGTACGTCAGTCGAACGTAGGAGCGACGTCTAATGCTGTTATAACGCTGAACGAGTCCTATACGCTCGATCTAGCCGCTATTTTCGAAGATGCGGACGGCGATGGACTAACGTACAAGGTTTCCATAGATGGGGCAGCCGCTGTTGCTGCAACGGAAAGTTATACGTACATGCCGACAACAGCAGGCCAAGCAACGCTTGTCTTTACAGCGAACGATGGAACGATAGATTCGGCAGACACCTACACGGTGAAGCTCACGGCTAACACGGTGCCTGTCCGCCAGGCAGATGTGGATGCAACGACAGCCGCCATTGTGACGGTGAATACACTGTATACACTTGATCTTGCCAGCATTTTTGAAGATGCAGATGGCGATGGCTTGACGTACAAGGTGTCGGTGGATGGTGCGGTGGCAGTAGCTGCGACCGAGAATTACACGTATACACCAACATTGGCAGGGACTGTGACACTGGTCTTCACAGCCAACGATGGATTTACAGACTCAACGGACACTTACACCGTGACATTGACGGTAAACCAACCAAGCAATGGCGGTGGCGGTAATAGTGGCAATGGTAACAGCGGAGGAAGTGGGAGTGGTGGAAGCAGTACGGTGACACCGCAATACTCTGTAACCGTTACAGGAAGCGGGGGAACGACGCTTCCAACGCTGCCGGTCAAGGTTGATATAACAGCGGGGCGCGCAATCATTTCCATTGGCGAGCTGGCGGCAAAAATATTCACTGGCAGCGAGACAACGGTTATCACGGTACCTAATATCCCTGCTATACAATTCTACACGCTTGAAGTGCCAGCAGAATCACTGTCTGGGGCGTCAGGAAGCAGTGAACTGATTTTCATTACCCGCGCAGGACGTATAGCCATTCCAGCTAACATGCTGTATGGCATTGCAGGAACGAATGGGAAAATCGCAAGCATTACGATTGGCGTAGGCGATAAGAAGGAACTGTCCGCTGAAACGTCTGAAGCAGTAGGCGGTCGCCCGCTGATTGAGCTTACACTGGGACTGAATGGCGTAACGACGCCGTGGAACAATCCAGCTGCGCCAGTTAAAATCTCTATCCCTTATGTACCAACTGCTGAGGAACTGAAAAATCCAGAGCATATCGTCATTTGGTATATAGATGGCAGCGGCAGCGTCATCTCTGTTCCAAACGGACGTTATGATACGGTGAGCGGAACGGTGACCTTTGAAACGTCGCATTTCAGCTCCTACGCAGTGGCTTACGTGCACAAAACCTTTACAGATTTAGGCAGCGTAGAATGGGCTAGACCCGCTATTGAAGTGCTGGCCTCCAAGGGGATTATCGGCGGCACCTCGGTGAAATTCTTCTCTCCGACAGCGCCAATCACACGTGCCGATTACCTTGTCCTGCTGGTGAAGACATTAGAACTGACAGCCGAGTTTAAAGAAAACTTCGCTGATGTGGATTCGGATGCCTACTATTATGAAGCACTGGGCATTGCCAAGCAGCTAGGTCTGGCAACAGGAACAGGCAGCAATGAATTCCATCCGAAGGAAAGCATCTCACGGCAGGAAATGATGGTATTGACGGCCCGTGCGCTGGAAAAATTCAAAGGAATTGGCGCTGCACAAAATCTCACCGCACTGGAATCCTATAGTGACAAAGAGGATATTGCCGCTTATGCGGAATCGAGCCTCATGCTTCTTGTGGAGGAAGGTCTAATCTCCGGTTCTGGAAATAAGCTTAATCCCCGGGCGCTAACAACCCGAGCGGAAGCAGCCGTATTCCTGTATCGGATTTATAGCCAGTACTAATGTGTGGCTTTAGCAATCCGCTTGGTTTATAGCAACTAATATTGATTGTAAAGAACAAAAACCGTGAAAGCTAAATGCTTTACGGTTTTTGTTCTTTAAGGAATAGTCTTTATGATGCATTAGCAGCTTTAACGTCAATACTGCATGCGCTGTTTATTGCTTCTTCAAATCAATTTTAAAGCTATCCCCGGCTGTACCACCGAAAACGATTAGTCCGTCTGCTGGCAGCGTCACCGATTTTTCAAGGCTGGCAATCGAAAAGTTGACGATCATGCCCGCTGCATCATATACGGCAAAGCCGCCGCCTGCTGGCACATCAACGGTTATTCGTTTATTTGCTGATTTCTTATCCACTTTATACCATACGGCATGACCGCTCGGTGGTATCGTGCTCACCGACGATTTTCCGCTGAAAAGAGGCTCGATTGCATCTTCACGGATAAAGGAGGAGCCGTCGATCATCAAATACTCTTTCTTTTTCAACGTGTAGAAATGGAGGTCAAAGGCATCTCTTCCGTCCATCACGGGAATTTCAGCAGCGTTGACTGCTGTATTTTCATCCACAATTTTAGTGCCTGATGCGTATCCATATTCGGTATTCACAGCTATCTTCTTCACGAAATACGGCTGCAATAAATAAAAAATAGAAGTGGTTTTTTCATTCAAAGGGTAGTAGCTTTTGCCGTTTCTAGTTTCCCAAGCCTGTTTCGTTGCCTGTGTTAGAGGGTTAGGGTCCAGCTTTTGATAGCTATAACCAACCATGAGCGTTTGGCCGATGCCAGGGAATTCCAAATAGGAGCTAAGCTTTAAATAGGTTTTGCCATTGCTTTGCTCATCAAAGCTTACCGTTATACTGCCTTTCTTGTTTTTAAATTGTCCATTGCCTGTGTATACGTATTTTTGTTCAGGTATAAATCCTCCCAATAAAGCGGGTAAAGCAAGCTCTCCGTCCTCAATCGCAATATCCATCGTTGATCCCACTGTGCCGTAAAATCCAGAATAAGCAAGCAGATCTGCCGGCATATCGACTTTCACGGAAGGCTCAAAGGTTTTATCTGGCAGGATGTCTGGAATGATGTTCTCTGCTTTTAAATATTCTAACAACACATTGGTTGCAAAAACGCTATTGAAAAGGGAGCTTCCTCCCGAGGAAAGCACGGCGATGGAAATATGGTGCTCAGGCAGCGCAATAAGAGCAGCGTGATACATCATCGTATCTCCGCCTTTAGAAAGGGCTGTTATGCCATATTCATCAAAAGGGGCCAAGCTAACGGCATCCCAGCCTAGCCCATAGTTAGTAGTATTGGACTCTTCCGGTACCCAGACGCCTTTTCTATACTCATGGCTTTGCATGGCTTTGGCCGACTGTGCGGATAAAATATCGGGATGATCGCCGATTAATACTTCAGCAAACTTACTTAACTCTTCCGCCGTTGAGTAAATGCCTCCTGTCCCAATAACATTGGCGTTTTCGACGGGCATAGCTTGCTCCATCGTAGGGAAATATGTTTTTGCCAGCCGCGTGCGATCGAAGGAATCGAGTGGTGTTTTCGTAGCGCTTAAATTCAAAGGCGTGGCTATACGCTGCTCAACGAATTCGGTATAGCTTAAACCGCTCACTCGTTCAACCAACTGCTCAAGCAGCTGAAAACTATCGTTGCTATATACCGAATATTCGCCGGGAGCAGATTTTAAACGCTCGGTTTGCAATCTGAGTAATAATTTATCATGACTGCTTGTATCATTGTCATCAAACAGCATGCTGCTCTCATAGTGGGAGCCATATAGTCCTGCTGAATGATTCATGAGCATGCGGGGTGTTATTTGCTTATAGCGCTCATCGGCCATTTTAAAATCCTTAATATATGTCGTGAGCGGCTTGTCGATATCGATTTGCTTAGCATCAGCAAGCATCATCGCTGCCGCCGTAACGTACATTTTGCTAACCGAGCCTATTCCGAGCATCGTGTCCTTCGTAATGGGCGCCTTGGTCGCTTTATCATATACCCCCGCGCTACCCGACAGGGCAACGGCCCCCTCATCCAGAATCGCATATTGCAGCCCGCTGACACCGTAATGGGATATGATCCCCGAAGCGAGCTGCTGCGCCTTTTCCTTAACCGTGTCTTGAGCCGCAACCTTATTTGCCTGAGCAAAGCTCTGAGTTACGGGGATAATGAACAGCGCAGCAGCCATTAATCCAGCAATCATTTTTTTCATTTTGTAAATCCTCCTCTTAAGTCCCTTGCCAAATTTTACTTCCTGTTTGTATGTTACAAGGAGGGAGGAGCTTATGGAGCGAATGACCCTGAAACGAAAAAAACAATCCCTAAACAACAAGATTGTTTAAGGATTGTTCATTCAAAAGGGCAGCATAACCATATTATGAAATCGCTTCGGCTTCGTCTCAATCGTCATATGACCACCATATTTATCGCATATTCTTGCGATGTTGGTTAAGCCAATGCCATGGTATTCCGGGTTCGGCTTCTGGCTGTGCAGCGAGGCGGCCTCCGTTTCCATATCATTAAGGATATGGATGAACAGCGCGGATTCATTGGCATGGATGTGAATGAGAATGAAGCGATCCTCGGCGATTCGCACCTGTTTTGAAGCTTCGATTGCATTATCCAGCATATTTCCAAGGACGACACAGAGGTCATACCGGTCAATCGTTACTTCCTGGGCATTCAGATTAAGCTTCGTATCGATTCGTATGCCATTCGCCTGGCCAATCGTCAGCGTATTCGTAACAAGTGCATCGATGACGAGATTCCCGGTATTTACCCGCTGATAGGCGTCTTCGACTTTGTTTAACGTTGTCTTAATATGCGCCATCGCTGCCGCCAGCTCATTTCGTTTAATACATTCCTCAATGTACAAAAACTGCTGGTTCGTATCATGAATGATCCTTTTAATCGATTTGAAGCTATGAACGGTTTTTTCGTAATTGGCATCCTGATAGTCCATCTGCTGCTGCAATTGGGCATTCTCATGCATAAATTGAAACTTCTCAATAATCATATCAAAAATATAAATGATCATCACATTGATGAAAAGAAACCCGAGGACCGATATGAAATAATGAATGTTCTTTTCACTATAGCTCGTCAGCACATTAAGCTGGTATAGGCTGATTACAGGGATGCTCATAATGAGTAAATAGTAGCGATAATGCAAGGAGAAGCTTCGATGCTTGGCGAATAGCCGAATCATTTGAATGACGGCAAACATGATGATGCAGGTGAGTAGAGTAGCTTTCGTGTAAGCGAGCTGATCCTGATCATTGCTGCTATTAAAGCTGCTAAATTCGAAGGAATCCAGCGTATAAAAAATGTAAAGCGAGATTGGATTGACGATGGTCATTAACACGCCATAAAGGATTGTGAAAATGATTTTGGCTTTTAACTCGACTTGGTAAGCTTGGGCCAAGCTAAAGATGACAAGCAGCGCTAAAGCCGAGGATACGACAGGCGAGATATAAAAAAATAAATACAGAGAATCCAGTACGATAAACACAATGAAATAAAGGAGGCGATGAGGCTTCCTGGTAGACTTGCCAAAAACCGAGTCGAAGAAAAAAGAGACTTGGACGCACATCACAAGAGCAATGCTTAATACAATAAACAGGTTATCTTGAATCATATTCATTAACCCTCATGATCATAAATTTCGTATAAAAATCCTTCACTTCTTTAATTTTAGAACGTCCGATCGGCAGCTCCATACCGTTGGACATGAGAACAACCCCGCTCGCAAACTTCTTCACATGGAGCAGATTAATAATAATGGATCGATGGATTTGCAAGAAGTTGCTGTCCTTCAAGGCTGAAGCATAATCGGCAAGAATGCCTTTGCTTTCATAAGTTCCATGTGTGGTCATAAAATTCAGCTTGCTCTTTACGCTTAAGCTTTTGGCCGCCTCGATGCCAATGATGTCATCATATTTTAAAACGACCTCATCATAGGCTGACTTGATGACCAGAAATTTTTTGTGAAGCGCTTGAAAGTATTGGCATAGCTTCATTATTTTTTCCTCAAGGATCGCAGGGGCTACCGGCTTCAATAAATATTGAAAGGTCATGACGTCAAAGCTTTCGACCATATATTCCGGGTAGCTTGTCAGAAAGACAATTTGCTCATCAAGGCGATTGAGCCCTCTTATTTTCCGAGCGGTTTGAATGCCGTTCAGTCCATTCATTTCAATATCCAGAATTAAAATATGGAAGGGCGTTTCTTCCCTCTCATAATGAGACAGGAGCTGCTCTCCCGAGCTGAATAATACGATTTCAAATTCGATATTGGACTTGATCGACAAAGCAATCAGCATGCTTCTGACGAGCTCTCTCTGCTGCTCCTCGTCCTCACAAATCGCTACTCTATACATAAAGGATACCTCCCCAAGTTCCATTTGCGTCATTGTACAACGATATCTAAACATCATACAATTTTTTGGCCTGAGATAAACAGCTTTTGGATGAAAGGCATATTTGAATCCTTCAAATGGCGTGAATAGGTAATATTCGTTAATTTGGGCAGCTTATAGTGTGATGTCCGCACATCGTTAAGAAAAAATTAAACCATTCATAAGTATTGAGGTCCTTGTTGTTAAACAGTTTCCTTCATAATGTAGGGAGGGTAAACTGTAGGGAACGAGGCAAGGGTGCTTTTGGAGGAAAGGGGAAACGTAATGGCTGCTGCAACGATATTAATGGTTGATGATGAAAAAGAAATATTGAAGCTGATTGAAATCTATTTGCTGAATGAAGGCTATCAACTGCTGCAGGCGTCGAACGGATTGGAGGCGCTGGAGCTGCTAAGCAAAAATAGCGTTGATCTCATCATTCTTGATGTGATGATGCCGAAGATGGACGGGCTGGAAGCATGCATGAAAATTCGAGAGGATCATAACATCCCGATTATTATGTTGTCAGCGAAGACGCAGGATATCGATAAAATTGCCGGTCTTAGCATCGGGGCCGACGAATATGTGTCCAAGCCGTTCAGTCCGCTTGTGCTCGTCGCACGTATTAAGTCCCATTTGCGCCGTTATAATCGGTTGAGTGCTCAGAAGTTGGAGCCGAGCAGCGACCAGCAAATTGTAATCGATGATCTGATCATTAATATTGATGCCCATACCGTTACCGTTGATCGGCAAGAGGTAAAGCTGACGCCACGTGAATTCGCTGTGCTGGAGCTGTTAGCTATTAATCGGGGAATCGTTCTGAGTACGGAGCGAATTTACGAGGTAGCATGGAATGAGCCGTTCATGGAATCGAAAAATACGGTCATGGTGCATATTCGGAAAATTCGCGAGAAAATCGAGAAGGACCCCCAGCATCCGAAGTTTATTAAAACGGTATGGGGCATCGGCTACAAAATGGAGGCGCTATGAGCAGTGAGCAAATGAAACGCCTTATCTTTACTACATTGGGCAGCTTCGTCATTACGTTAATCGGATTGTTTGTCGCCTATGGGCTCTCGGCTAATTTGCTCATGAATTTTGGGCCCTTCCGCGAAACCGTAAGAGGGCTGCAAAATATTGTAGGGACGTTACCGCTTGTTATATTTGCGGCTTTGCTTTTGTTTAGCCTCTGTTTAATCTTCTTCTACAGTCGGGAGACGAATACGGCAAAGGCTAGTTATCTTGGAAGCATTGCAGCCTTTGGAACGGGAAGCTGGCTGTTTCGAACGATTCGCTGGAAGCTCGTATTCGGGTTTATAATAAGCCTCGTGATCAGCTTTATTTTATTTGTTTTACTTTATTTTGTGGTCGTATTGCTTGCAGATATAGCACCGTTAGGAGAGCTCATAAGTGGCATTGTTAGAACGATAGGGCGTTTGCCGCTTATTATCGCCACCTGCTTTTTTCTCTTCTTGGTCGTATTTTTCCTGATCAGCAATCAAACCATTCGGTATTTAAAGGAAATCACATTCGGTGTCCAGCAGATTGCGAATGGGAATCTGAGCTACGAGATTGCGGTGAAATCCTCGGATGAATTGGGGGAAGTGGCTTATAACATCAATCAAATGGGCCACAAGCTGAACATGTTAATGGAAGAGGAGCGCAGGGCGGAGAAGACGAAAAATGATTTAATTACAGGCGTATCTCATGATCTGCGCACGCCTTTGACCTCCATTCTCGGCTTTCTGGAGCTGATTGAAAATGATCGATATAAAGATGAGGTGGAGCTTCGTTATTACATTGGCATTGCTTACGAAAAGTCGTTAAGCTTGAAAAAGCTAATTGATGATTTATTCGAATTTACGCGAGTCAATAACGGCATGCCTTTGGAAAAGCTCGAATTAGATTTGAACGGTTTTATCCAGCAGCTGCTAGAGGAGTTCGTTCCGAATTTGGAAGCAGCGGGGATGAGGGGGCGTGTCTTCCCGTACGCTGCTCCGCTCAAAATTAAGGCCGATGGCGACCGGCTGGTCAGAGCATTTGAAAATTTGGTCATGAATGCGATTCAATACGGACAGGATGGCGGGTATGTTGATGTCCGTTTGCGGCAGGAGCACGGTTATGCTGTAGTGGAGGTCGTCAATTATGGCGAGGCGATTCCGGAAAAATATTTGCCTTATTTATTTGAACGCTTCTATCGTGGAGACCAATCCAGATCACAGCAGACTGGCGGGACGGGACTTGGGCTTTCGATTGCGAAGAGCATAGTGGAGCTGCATGATGGAACAATTGCGGTAAAAAGTCGGCGAGGCGAGACGGTATTTGAAACGCGATTCCCTTTATATTAATAAAGAAAACACAATTTCCTAAAGCAAGGGGATTGTGTTTTTTGTTTTTGCTAAACAAATGTTAAGAAAGGTTAAGAAATGATAAGCAAATGTTTTGATTCTACTAAGCTTACGGTTATAGGCTCATAAGAGAAGCCCACTATGATAGGTTTATACACCTGATAGGGGGATAAATGAGAAGATGAATAAAATACGAGTGGGCGTATTGTTCGGCGGCTGTTCTACGGAATATGAGGTGTCGTTATCCTCAGCGGCTGCTGTCTTGGAGCATTTGAATCAAGAAAAATATGAGGTCATCATGATCGGTATTACGAGAGACGGATGCTGGTATAGATATAACGGTGAAATAAAGGATATTCGTGAGAATCGCTGGAGCGGCCAGAACGCCAAGTGCATCCCGGCCCTTCTTTCACCGAGTAAAGAAAAGAATGGACTGATTGAGCTTATTCATACGGAATTTCACATCACAGCTTTAGATGTCGTCTTCCCGGTTTTGCATGGTAAAAATGGCGAGGATGGCACCGTGCAGGGGCTGCTGGAGCTTTCGGGTTTGCCATTCGTAGGCTGCGGCACATTGTCCTCTGCCATCTGTATGGATAAAGCGGTGGCCAAAAATGTAGTCCAAGCTGCTGGGATGGAGGTTCCGCCTTCGATTACCGTCTTGGCTGGCGATTCCATTGCCGAAGCGGTGGAGGTGTCTGCGAAGCTGGGCTTTCCGCTTTATGTGAAGCCCTCCAGATCGGGCTCCTCTATCGGGATAACGAAAGCTTATACGGAGCAAGAACTGATAAGCGGCATCGAGGATGCCTTTACCCATGATGAGAAAATCGTAATCGAGCAGCATGTGAATGGCTTTGAGGTGGGCTGCGCTATACTTGGCGATGCCCTGCAGCCAATAATCGGCGAAATCGATGAAATTGCGCTGACGGGCGAGTTTTTTGACCATGAAGAAAAGTATTCGCTTGGCACAGCGGCTATTCATCTGCCTGCCCGCATCCATCAGGATATTGCGGACAAAGTGAAGGAAATGGCGCTGCGGATTTATAAAGTGCTGGGCTGCAAAGGACTCGCAAGAGTTGATTTATTTTATACGAGCGATGGGCGGCTTTTATTTAATGAAGTCAACACACTGCCTGGCTTCACGGCGCACAGCAGGTACCCGAATATGATGAAGCATGTGGGCATTTCCTTCCCTGAGCTGCTTGACCGTCTCATTGAGCTGGAGACAGCAAAGGTGGCATTATGATGGAAGTAATAAGCATAAACCGCAAGCCCAGTGGGTGGAAGCATGAAAGGCAGTTGGATAGACAGCATGAAAGCCGTATACAGGTGAGCAGAGACGACGTGCATAAAGGCAGCTTAATTCTAGTGAATCAGGAAAATCCGGTGAAACAGATTGTGCCCAGCCTCAGATCGTTGCCTGCAGGTATACGTCAGGCCAGCCATGTGGAGGAGCAGCGGATCATGCTGGATAAAATGTGCATTCAGCCATTGTCTGCGCTCTTGGAGGCGTGCCAGGGGGAGGACGATATTGCCGCAGTTAGCGGTTACCGTTCAAGAGAAGCGCAAGCGAAGATATATGCGGCTTCGCTAGAGGAGAGTGGGGCTGCTTTTACAGCGAGATATGTGGCCATTCCGGGTGCAAGCGAGCACCAAACGGGGCTTGCTGTAGACGTAGGGCTGTGCAAGGGCGATATCGATTATATACGTCCATCGTTTCCTGATGATGGCGCCAGCCGCAGATTCAAAGCGCTTGCGGCAGAGTACGGTTTTATCCAAAGATATGAGGAAAGCAAGGAAGGGATTACGGGCATCGCTTGCGAGCCGTGGCATTATCGTTACGTGGGCTATCCGCATTCCATGCTTATGAAGCAGCTAGATTTGTGCTTGGAGGAGTACACGGCGTATATTCAGAGCTTCTCCTATCACCATGAGCATCTTTATGTGGAGGCGCCTTCGGCCTCCGCCCAAATCTATTATGTGGAAGCGGAGGAACAGGTAACAACGGTGCCTATTATAAGTGGAGATAGCTATCAACTATCCGGCAATAATCAGGACGGTTTTGTAGTGACGGTATTTCATCGGAAAGGCGATGGGAGCTGTGAGTAAATTTGGCTATGGCGGTGTGGACTATTTCAAGCTAGCTGCCGCGACTCGGAAACCCGCCATGCATCGAGCATGGGCAGAAATAAATCTGGACCATTTAGAGCATAATCTCAAGCAATTTAAAAAGATTACACGAGCAGGCACTCAAATAATGGCGGTCGTCAAAGCAGATGCATACGGTCATGGGAGCGTCCCGATCTCAAGGAGGCTTAATGAGGCAGGCGTTCGTTCCTTCGCAGTCGCGGAGATTGATGAAGGCATAGCCTTGCGTAAAAAAGGAATCAAAGGCGATATCCTCATTCTAGGCTATACACCGTTACATCGACTTCAGGAGCTGCGCCGCTACCAGCTTGCACAGACCGTTATTAATGCAGATGATGCGGAGCGGCTTCAAGCGTTTGGTAAAAAGATAAAGGTGCATATTAAAATCAATACGGGTATGAATCGACTAGGTGAACATTATAATGACATGGAGCGTATACGTTCGATGTATAAGCATAAAAATTTGCAGGTTATGGGCACATTCAGCCATCTCACGTCTGCGGAAAGCCATCGCAAGGAGGATGTGGATTTTACGAGGCTTCAGCTAGATCGATTCGACAGTGTGGTCGAACAGCTTACCGCCGAAGGCATCGAGCCCGGGATAACCCATATCCAGAGCAGCTATGGTATTTTAAATTATCCGGAACAGCGTTATGGAATCATAAGGCCGGGCATTGCCCTATATGGCATACTGAGCCAGGATAACGATCACGTGCATGCTAACGTCGAACTGCGTCCGGTGTTAGCACTGAAAGCGACCGTCACGTTGGTAAAGGACATTCATGCAGGCGAGCCCGTCGGATACAATGGCTGCTACACGCCTTCACGAGATAGCAAAATTGCAACGGTATCGATTGGCTATGCAGACGGCATTCCACGCGAGCTGTCCCAAAATGGAGGCTGCGTACTCATACACGGCCAGCGGGCTTTAATAGTAGGGAAGATCTGTATGGATCAGTTGATGGTCGATGTTACGGCAATTGCTGAGGTTCGTCAAGGAGATACGGCAACCCTGATCGGACAAGATGGCAATGAGAGTATTACAGCTGGAGAAATCGCCCAGCGAGTAGGAACGATTACGAATGAAGTGGTTAGCGCACTCGGCAGCAGAGTCGAAAATGTATATCTTACTAATGCAGCAGAAGCGGTAAGGGCTAGAACATACGCGCAAATAAAGGGAAAAACAAAGCTGCTTTATTAAACGTTGATGGACTGTTCACAAGGAGCAGTCTATTTTTTGTTTTTCCAAAATAGGGAATGATATAATCGTTATAAAACTCGGGGAAAGTCCGTGACTATAGAGGCTCCAATGCTATAATGATAGAAGATATTTACAATCTTCTAATTAGGCGTGCTTTTTATTTCAGCTATTGAAAGAGAGGTTCAGTAATGATTAGAGCAACGGATAACAATGAATATTATGAGCTGACCAGCCCGACGAGTCTTCCTAAGGCATCAGGATTTCTCTGGAACGAGAAAATGATGATTCATATGAATTGCCGCGGTTACGCTGTTGCCCAATTTATGCAGCCCGAGCCGGCGAAATATTCGTATGCCCCGAATTTGGAAGCGAAAACGTTTATGCAGCCGGAGCAGCCGTATTATGCTCATCACCCTGGACGTTTTGTTTATATTAAAGATGAAGAGAGCGGAGAGATTTTCTCTGCTCCCTATGAGCCGGTACGGAAATTAGCGGATAGCTATACGTTTGCAGTGGGCAAGCACGATATTCGCTGGACCATTGAAAGCGATGAGCTTTCCATTGAGATGAGCCTGCGACTGCCTAAAGCCGATGCCTTGGAGCTATGGCGCATGAAGGTCACCAATCGGTCGCAAAAGCAACGCAAAATCAGCATCTACCCTTATTTTACGGTAGGCTATATGTCGTGGATGAATCAATCTGGTGCTTACGTAGAGGACCTGCAAGGCATTGTCTGCTCAGCGGTCACGCCGTACCAGAAGTATCAGGATTACAGTAAAATAAAAACCTACAGAGACAAGACCTTTTTGCTTGCTGATCACAAGCCTGCTGCTTGGGAAGTGAATCATGAAAGCTTTGAAGGCGAAGGCGGACTTCACTCGCCATCCGCACTTCAAGGGGAAACCCTTTCGGGCGGAGATGCGCGTTATGAAACGCCAGTGTGCGCGCTTCAATACAGATTGGAGCTGGAAGCAGGGGCTGAGCAGGATTACCGGTTTGTTTTTGGCCCGGCTTTTGATGAAGCGGAGATTGAACAATTCCGCCAGCATTATTTTGTAAAGCGCAATGCCGCAGGGCAGGATGGATTCACCGCCGCTGAACAGGAATATGCAGCTTATGTCGCCGAAGGACAAGGCAATATTCAAATTCAAACACCGGATGCCGGATTGGACAACTTCGTCAATCACTGGCTGACGCGCCAAATGTATTATCACGGCAAAACGAACCGTCTGACGACAGATCCACAGACACGCAATTATTTGCAGGATAATATGGGCATGAGCTATATTCAGCCGCAAATTGCCAGAGACGCCTTCTTGACGGCGCTGTCGCAGCAGCATGCAAGCGGAGCGATGCCGGACGGCATTATTTTACACCCGGATGCTGAGCTTAAATACATTAACCAGGTGCCGCATACGGACCACTGCGTCTGGCTGCCCGTATGTATGAGCACTTATCTGGATGAAACGAATGATTACAGCATTTTGGAGGAGCAGGTTGCTTACTCAGACGATGCAAGGACGGCATCTGTGCTGGAGCATATGAACCGCGCTATGAAGTGGCTCATGCATGACCGGGATGAGCGCGGGCTCAACTACATCAATCAAGGAGATTGGTGTGACCCGATGAACATGGTGGGCTATAAAGGCAAAGGCGTGTCGGGGTGGCTTACGATTGCGACCGCTTATGCGTTCAAAGTATGGGCCGACATTTGTGAGCAGGGCGGACATGCCGCCATTGCCGCAGAGTTCAGGCAAGCAGCTGATACGACCAACGCTGTAGCAAATGAGTATTTGTGGGATGGCGATTGGTACGCCCGCGGCATTACAGATGATAATGTCGTGTTTGGGATCAGCGAAGATCAGGAAGGCCGGATTTTTATTAATCCTCAAGGCTGGGCCTTGATGAGCGGAGCTGCTGATGCGGACAAGCAGGAGCGATTGATTCGGTCAGTTCAGGAACAGCTGGAGACGCCTTACGGCGTTGAGAAGCTGGCACCGTCCTTTACCGCGATGCGGGAAGATGTAGGCCGGGTTACGCAGAAGCATCCGGGCAGTGCCGAGAATGGCGCGGTGTATAACCATGCCGCTGCTTTTTACATCTACGCTTTGTATTTGGTGGGGGAGAAAGAGAATGCTTACCGACTGCTGCGAAAAATGATTCCTGGACCCGATTCCGAGGACATCCTCAGACGGGGCCAGCTGCCTGTATTTATTCCGAATTATTATCGCGGTGCGTATAAACAGTTTCCGCGAACGGCAGGACGCTCGAGCCATCTGTTCAATACCGGGACGGTTCCGTGGGTATATCGCTGCTTGATTGACGGGCTATTCGGCTTACAAGGCCACGCGCAAGGGCTTCAGGTGCGTCCGCAATTGCCTGCCGATTGGAACGAGGCTAGTGTGACGAGGTTATTCCGCGGAGCGGAGCTGCAGGTAAGCATGAAGCGGGATGCATCCGTTAATGGCGTAGAGGTATATGTAAATGGTGACTTAATTGAAGGAGACGTCATTAAGGATGTGCAAGCCGGAGCGAAATACGAAGTGCTGGTGAAGCTGCCGTTATAAAAATGAATAGTTTATCTTCGATTTTGGCGTATTTGCAAAAGTGTCAAAGGACAGCTTCATTTTCTTCGTCTTGGTGGACACAGCAGCCGCTATTTCAACAGAATCTGGGATTTAGCACGGGTTGCGGACTCAGAGGCCGCTAATGCGCCGTAAAGGTCATTTTGTAGGGATGATGAGGGTATTAGCGGATTTCTTGTCCGCTTAAGGCCTGAAATTGGATAAAAATCCAGAATAGCGGAACCTCAGTCCTCACAAAATGATGTGAGCATCACGAATAGCGTGGTCGCAGCAGCAATCGCAGGCTGGGACACCAAGTCTTAAATCGTCTGAAGATGCTTTTTTACTTTCTTTATCGGGCTTTCGCCATAAAGAGCTATCATTTCTAATGGCTAGCTCTGGCAAATCATGCGTTTCATTGTTATACTGAGTCTGCATCTGTCTATTCCATTGGCTGCACAGCAGGTCTGTCAGCTAATGCAGGCGTAGGAGATGCTTTTTCATTTTTTAAAATATAGGAAAGCATATGATTTCGCCATACTTTCTCTATATTTCTCGGAATGAAACGCGCCGCCAGAGGACGGCGAGAGCCGTTTCACCTTAGCTGGTTTTAGGCAGCAAGCAACGGTCTCGATTTTGAGCCAACCATAAAGGAGTGATTTTTTGAGCAAGGCGAAGGGCAAGGGTGGAACAGGCAGGGGAACGGACAAGAAGGGCTGGAATCGGTGGCAGGCTAGTGCCAATAAAGCCAAAAACGCGCCTAAGCCTTATAAAAGCAAAGGGACTAAAAACCAGGATGGAGCCGCTGCTTCAGGTACTCAAAAAGGCGAGAAACCCAGCGTTTAGTCCAAAAATAAAAAACTTAAACGTTCCATATATTAACGCATAGCATGAATAATGATATTATAGAAGTAACTGAAATCTTGGGCAGCATGAAGCAGCGCTTTCCAGAAGGTTTTTTTTGAAAATATAAGCCTTTATAGGTTTCACCCTTATAAATGGACTTATATTCCACCTGCGAAACGGAAGTCTTGCCGCCAAAGGATGGCTTCAGCCGTTTACGCTTGAATGTTTAAAAGGTTTTTAAAAAGATCAGACTCCATGTATAAGGAATTTGCATGGGCCTGGAGTCGATCGCACAAATTGAAGGAGTGGTAATCTGAGAAAGCAAAAACCAATGTCATTTGACGACCTGTTGAAGGAATTGCAGGGACAGAAAACAAACCAGGAAGATCCGAACGAGGTATCATTACAGGAGCTGTTTAATGATGCATTTATGAGCAAGCATTCCAGCAGCAGCAGCTTTGGGCAGTTTTTGGAGAAAGGCAACTTTCAAGCAGAGACGCATGAGGAGATCGACAACATTCCTGATGAGCTTTTTGATCGCCATGTTGCACGTGAGACCGAGTTTGCGGATTGGAAATCCATGCTCGATACAGCCACGAAAACTTACAAAGGCAAGGCATAAGCATCAACATGAAATAGGCTGCTAATGGATAGATGAGATGAACCCACACGCCATGCTTGGTGAGTTCGTCTCATTAATTTGGCCTATGCTATGGTGCAACAGAGCGGGCAAGGCGAAAGCCAAGATCGTCGATGCAAAAGGACGGATGACCGCGACGTCTGCACGTAGCCCCACCCCCGGGCCTCTTCAGCCCAACTGCCACCTCGAGAAATACGGTACGGTCCCTACCAAGCAATTTGATCAAGCTCCCCATCCTCACTCATCGAATAATATTCCTTTCCTATAGGCACGAGGTGTACAGCCAATCTCCCGTTTAAACATGCTGCAAAATTGCGCATCATTGGCAAAGCCTGCATCTGCGGCAATTTCAGAAATGTGCATCTGCGTGCTTTTAAGCAGCGATTTTGCATATTCCAGACGTTTTAGCAAAATATATTGTAGAGGCGCGATGTTGTAGCGTTCCTTAAAAAGATGGCGGAAGCGGTCATAGCTGTAACCAGACATGCCAGCTAGCAGCTCAACGGTGAGCTTCTGTTTAAAATGATCCTCCATATATTGCAGAACATATTTGACCCGGTCTTCTGACGGATGGGGTGTTTTTCGGTTTCCAAAAATTTGCTGAAGCGGCGGAAGCAGCTCATTGAGGAGCATATTCAGCGGTTCGCTGTCGGTTCTCGGGCGGATGAAAAACTCCTCTTTGATGCGCCATAAAAGCTTTAAAATCGTATGGTTCGCATCGTCGTCATAAATGCCGCTTAATCCTTTTAGCTCCGCTTCAGGCGCATTAAAACCAATAAACAGCACCTCACCCTCCAGCTCATGAATCTCGCTATGAATATGCCGAGGGGCGATGAGGGCAATCGTATGGTCTTTAAAGCGATATTTCCGTCCTGCAATTACGGCGGGACCCGTACCGCGAATATAATAAACAAGCTCATAGCATTCATGCTGATGAGGAGGGATGTTAGTATTTCTCTCATGTATGTCATTTGCCAAATACAATAATCGATTCATAACAGCCCTCCTTCGCGTGTTTGTAGCCGAATCGTATAAAAAGTTGACCGAATCGAGATAATTATTTGATTTCGAATTTGTTATGATCGTATCATCCCGAACAAGCTATTCAGAAAGCGTACCTTTATTATAACCTATTTATTTTCTACATTACACTTGGGGTAAGCATTCTTTTCAGGACAGCAAGCGCGGGCGGCTGGTTTCAAAGTGAACACGTCTTTTAATCGACAGAGAGTGGGGGAACAGAGAATGAAGAAAAATGTGATGGCATTACTCATGGTTTCGGTTCTATTGGTGCTGGCAGCTTGTGGTGGAGGAAATACGGGTACGAGCAGTGGCAATTCAGCAGGCTCAGGCAATACAGGTGGAGATAAGAAGCTGAAGGTTGTTCTGCTCATACCGGGCACACTCGGCGACAAATCCTTCTTTGATGCAGCGAACAAGGGCTTGACGCTTGTTAAATCCGAATTGGGCGCCGACACGAAGGTGATTGAAATGGGAACAGACAAAACGAAGTGGGAACCTACTTACCAAGATATAGCTGCACAGGACTGGGATATTGTTATCTCCGGCGGCTCTGAAATTACCGAGATATTTAATGCAACCGCAGAAACGTATCCGGACAAAAAATTCATCAACTACGACACGGATATTGAAGAGACACCAGCTAACGTGTATGCGATGTCTTACGCAACGAACGAGGTTTCCTTCCTTGCTGGCGCAGTAGCTGCGATTGCAACGAAATCCGATATTCCGAATGCGAACAAGGATAATGTGATTGGCTTTGTTGGCGGCATGGATATTCCCGGCATTAATGCATTCTTGGTCGGTTATATCCAAGGCGCACAATACGTCGATCCTGCCATTAAAGTAGCGGTTTCCTATGCGGGCGATTTCGTTAACCCGGCGAAAGGCAAGGAGCTGTCGCTGATCCAGTACAATTCCGGTGTTGACGTTATTTTCAACGTGGCTGGCGCTACGGGCCTAGGCATCTTCGATGCAGCGAAAGACAAGAAGCGTTACGCGATTGGTGTTGACTCTGACCAAGGCTCCCTGCTTCAGGAAACGGATAAAGAAAAAGCGGATCTGATTGTAACGTCTGCTATCAAAAAAATCGACACCGCTATTCTTGGCGCAGTGAAGAAAACACAAGATGGCACGCTCGAATATGGACAACGCCAAGTGCTCAGCTTTGATCAAGATGGCGTAGGCATTGCTGAAAATGACATTTACAAATCCATCTTCACAGCGGATATGCAGAAGCAAGTGGAAGACATTAAGCAAAAGCTGGCTAAACAAGAAATTAAAGTAGACAATGCGATGGGCATGGAAACTTCGCAAATCGAAGCCATCCGCAATGCGGTTAAACCATAATAACGATAAGCAAGGTTTAGTGCAGTTGGTCATTCTTCTCTTTCCATTAGGAAGAAGGCCAGCTGCCTCTTTATAATGACCTCCGAAAGGTAAAGGGGTTTTACGATGATGCCGAATCAGCTGCTCGAAATGAAAAATATTACGAAGGTTTATCCGAACGGGGTTGTCGCCAACCAGAACGTGCAGTTTTCGCTGGCTGAGGGCGAGATTCACGCAATTGTTGGTGAAAATGGTGCTGGCAAATCCACGCTGATGAAAATGATGTTCGGCATGGAAGAGCCGAGCGAAGGCGAAATCATTCTTCGAGGCAAGCAGGTATTGCTCGCTTCGCCACAGGATGCGATAGACCATGGCATCGGCATGGTCCATCAGCATTTTATGCTGGTGCCGTCGTTCACCGTCGCGGAAAATATGGTGCTGGGCATGGAGCCGAAGAAGGGCGTCAGCATTAATTACAACGAAGCGGTGCGAATGACAGAAGAGATGAGCAAAAAGTACAATCTGCTCGTTAATCCGAAGGCGAAGGTCGAGGATCTTAGTGTCGGCATGAAGCAGAAGGTCGAAATTTTGAAAGCTCTGCTGCGTGGCGCCGAAATTCTTATTCTCGATGAGCCGACTGCCGTATTGACACCGCAGGAAACCGAGGAGCTGTTCCGCGAGCTGACGCAGCTTAAGCAGCAGGGGCATACGATTGTGTTTATTTCCCATAAGCTGAAGGAAGTTAAAGCGATCTGCGATCGGATTACGATTATGCGCGCGGGCAAAAGCGAAGGTGTTTTTTGGACGAAGGACGTTACCGAGCAGGAAATTTCCAAGCTGATGGTCGGCCGTGACGTCGTGCTGAGGTATGACAAGGAGAAGAAGCCTTACGGGGCGCCGATTCTGTCTGTTACTGATTTTTCATTGGCGGATGAAACGGGCAAGGCGCTGCTGGACAAGGTAGCCTTCAAGGTTCGCGGAGGCGAAATCGTTGGCATCGCCGGCGTCGAGGGCAATGGGCAGACCCAGCTCGTTGAAGCGTTAACGGGCAGTTTAGCTGTGCGCGGCGGAAATGTGGCCGTTAAGGGCACGGATATTCAAGGCTATGATATTCGCAAAATTCGCTCGCTCGGCGTTTCCTATATTCCGGAGGATCGCATGCGTCAAGGCGCAGCCAAGGATGCGAGCATTTCTGATAATTTAATTTCTACGCAGTACAATACGAAAGCGATGAACAATGGCCTCTTTTTGAAAAGTAAAAAAATAGCGAAGCTTGCCGCCACTCTCATTGAAGAGTTCCGCGTGCGCTGCTCAGGCCCGAATCAGCCGATAGGCATGCTTTCAGGCGGCAATATGCAGAAGGTCGTCGTCGCTCGTGAATGCTCGACAGCGCCGGATTTGCTCATTGCCGAGCAGCCGACACGCGGCGTCGATATCGGGGCAGCCCAATTTATTCATCAGAAGCTGATTGAGCTTCGGGATGGCGGCAGCGGTGTGCTGCTTATTTCCGCAGATTTGAATGAAATATTGGAGCTGAGCGACAGCCTGCTCGTTATGTATGAAGGACAAATTGTCGCTTATTTGGAAGAGCCGTCAGCGGTAAGCGAGGAAGAGCTCGGACTGTACATGCTGGGCCTTAAGCGCCAGGACGAGCAGCAAATCAGGAGGGCCGTGGAAGCATGAAGGTAAAATATTTTGAAGTCATCCGTACAACAGCGGTCATTCTGATTGCGCTTGTTCTCGCTTTTATTATTATCTCTATTGTCAGCGAGCAGCCGCTGGAGAGCATTCGCATCTTCCTATGGGAGCCGCTGAATACGAAGGGGCATATCGGCAACATCATTGAAATGGCGATTCCGCTCATGTTCACAGGACTCGCGGTATCGCTGCTGTTTAAGGCGAATTTATTCAATCTCGGAGCGGAAGGGCTGTTTTATTTTTCCGGGGTCGTTGCAGCAACGCTTGCGATTCATTTGAGCCTGAACAGCTTCGTTCATCCGATTGTGGCAATATTGGCAGGGTCGCTTGTCGGCGCGCTGTTATCCGCCATACCGGGCATACTCAAGGCGAAATGGAATGTAAATGAGCTCGTCAGCTCGCTGATGTTCAACAACATTTTGTTTGGCATTGGGCTTTATATTTTGAACTATAAGCTGCGCGATGCCCAGGCCTTCGCAGCTGTATCCTTCAAGTTTGAGAAAACAGCTATGCTCACCAAGCTGATACCAGGCACGCGTATTCATACGGGACTGATTATCGTGCTCATGCTGATCGTGGCGGCGCATTATTTTCTGTACAAAACCAAATGGGGCTATGAGCTGAGAATGACGGGGGCCAATCGCGAATTTGCGGGCTACTCCGGCATGAAGACGGCCAAGGTCATCATTATCGTACATTTAATTGCTGGCTTTATTGCGGGCATGGGCGGTTCGGTCGAGGTGCTGGGCATGTACAATCGCTTCCAGTGGTCGTCGCTGCCGGGCTACGGTCTTGATGGTGCTCTTGTAGCGATGCTGGCGAAAAACAATCCGTTATCGGTCATCGGCGCAGCGCTCTTCCTCGCTTATATTCGAATTGGAGCCGACCAGATGGCGCGTTTCTCCGATGTGCCTGCGGAAATGATTTCAATTGTGCAGGCCATTATTATTTTGCTGATTTCGGCAGAGCAGTTTTTGAAGTTCTGGAAAAATCGGATGCTGCTCAAGGAGGCACAGCGTAATGTCTAGTTTGTTTGATGTCATTTTTACGACTGAATTTGCGTTTTCTGTCCTCCGGGTAACAACTCCGATTTTGTTCGCGGCATTAGGAGCACTCATTTCCAACCGTGCAGGTATTATCAATATCGGGCTTGAGGGCATTATGCTGGTGGCGGCCCTTTCAGGCGTAGTGGTCAGCGCTTATACAGGCAGCTCATGGGTTGGGCTGATGGGTGCCGTAATGGCGGGTACGCTGATTTCTGGCATATTGGCTTTTTTCACCCTGCACTTCAAAACGCATATTATTCTCGGCGGGGTAGCGATCAATATGTTCGCCTCTGGGGGAACCGTATTTATTTTGTATTTGCTCAGTGGTGACAAAGGCTCCTCGACCTCGCTTCCGAGCAAGGTGCTCCCTAGCGTGGACATTCCGCTGCTTAAGGATATTCCGGTGCTGGGACCGATTTTCTCGGGTCATAATGTATTGACCTATATGTCGATCCTTGCTGTTTTTGTTGTGTATTACATGCTGAAAAGAACACCGCTCGGCCTGCGCATTCGTTCAGTAGGCGAAAATCCGCAGGCGGCCCAGTCCGTTGGGGTCAGCGTAGTGAAGGTGCAGTATACGGCGCTGCTGCTGAGCGGCTTTTTCGCAGGACTTGGCGGCGCTTATATGTCGATGGGCTACCTCTCGCTGTTCACACGGGATATGACCGCTGGTCGGGGCTGGATTGCGATTGCCGCGGAGTCGATGGGGCGCAGCACGACGGTCGGCACGACGCTGACATCCCTATTATTCGGCGCGGCGGATGCGCTAGCCAATGCGCTTCAGGTACTTAAAATTCCGGCAGAGCTGATCGGCACACTCCCTTACGTCACAACCGTTATCGGTCTCGTCGTATACGCGGTCAGCGAATCCCGTAAAAGAAATAGGAAGCTTAAAGAGAAAGTGAAAGGATGATGAATACGATGGCTAGACCGATTATTATCGATTGTGATCCTGGGCATGATGATGCGATTGCGATTTTGCTCGCGCTTGCTAATCCACAGCAGTTGGAGGTAAAAGCGATTACAACGGTTGGCGGCAATCAAGTGCTGGAGAAAATTACGAACAACGCACTGAAGCTGCTCAGCTTTATAGATAAAGATATTCCGGTTGCGAAAGGCGCGCCCGGACCGCTTCTAGGCAAGCTCGTAACTGGAGAAGAGGCGCATGGCGATTCCGGTATGGACGGCCCAGACTTGCCGCCTTCCCGTTTCAAGCCGGTCAATAAACATGCGATTGAGCTGATGGTTGAGGTGATCCGTTCCTCGGAGCAGAAGGTCACGCTCGTGCCAATCGGCCCGCTGACGAATATTGCGCTGCTGCTGAAAGGTTTCCCCGATGTAAGGGAGAAAATAGAGCAGATCTCCCTTATGGGCGGAGGTATCAGCTACGGTAATGTAACGTCAACGGCTGAGTTCAACATTTACGTTGACCCTGAGGCTGCAAGAATCGTGTTCGAATCGGGCGTCCCGATTACGATGAGCGGACTGGATGTGACCGATAAGGCAGCTATTTATCAGGAGGATATTGAAGCGCTGAAGCAGCGCGGCGAGGTATCCCATATGGTGGGCGAGCTGCTGGACTTCTATTCCATCTACAGCCGCAAGCTGGGCTTTGAGGGCAGCTCGCTGCATGATCCGTGCGCGATTGCTTGGCTGCTTCACCCTGAGCTGTTCCAAAGTGAAAGCTATTACGTCTCGATTGAGACGGACGGCAGGGTGACGAGAGGCATGACTGTGGCAGACCGCCGTAAAAAAACGGATGAAACGGCGAATGTGCAGGTGCTGATGGATGTGGATCGTGAAGCTTTTATTAAGCTGATTTTTGACGCTCTTGCTGTGCATGATGAGAACGCCAAAGCTCGGAAAGGGCAGGCTTAATTATGGCAGGCTGGGATAAGCTACAGGAAATTGTCCGGTTTGAAATTATTCAGCGCGGGGAAGAAGGCTGCAACGTAGACGGCTTCGCAGAAAAGCTGGCCGCAGCGGGAGAGAACCATGAAGCGCTTATGGAGATTTATAACGAGCTGTCGGCACTGGATGTAAGCGCGGATTTCCCTTATGAGGAGCCATCCGATTTGGAGTCGATCCGCAGGCTGCGCCCGGAGGGCCCAAGAACGCTGGCAGCAGATTTGACCGATGAGCAGTGGCTGGACAAGTTTTATGGGGCTTGGCTGGGACGCAGTGTTGGCTGTGCGCTTGGCAAGCCAGTGGAGTTTTGGGATTATTTATATGGAAAAGACGGTCGTCCGGGCTGGGAAAATATTGAGCTGTGGTTCCGCGGCGCTGACGCTTGGCCGATTAAAGGCTATACGCCGGGCGAATCGACAGCAAGAGAGCAGTATGGGCTGGGGCTGAATGATTGGTCGCCTATGAGCACAAGCGAGACGATTCAGTATATGGAAAGCGATGATGATATTCGCTATACGGTACTAGGACTTTTGCTGCTGGAGCAAAAAGGTCTGGCTTTCGACTCTTGGGACATCGGCAAGCTTTGGCACAAAAACCTGACCTACAGCCAGGTTTGCACAGCAGAGACGCAGTCTTATTTGAATTTTGCCCATGAGACCTCTCATCTAAATGGGGACAAGCCTGACGATTGGGCTGATCGCCTAGAGCGAGTGCGGATGCATATGAATCCTTATAGAGAGTGGATCGGCGCACAAATTCGTGCAGACGGGCTGGCTTACGGCGTAGCCGGAAAGCCGGAGCTCGCGGCAGAGCTTGGCTGGCGCGATGCGTCCTTCTCACATGTGAAGAACGGCATTTATGGCGAAATGTTCGTCGCTGCGATGATCGCCGCTGCTTTCGTTGAGAAGGACAACAAGCGTATTGTCGAGATTGGACTCAGCGAAATTCCGGCAACGAGCAGACTTGCTTATGATGTGCGCAAAGCGGTAGCCATTGCCGAGGAGGCAAGCAGCGACCGCGAGCTGGTGAGCCGCATTTGGGAAGCATTCAGCCATTATGATGCTGTGCATACGAATAATAATGCAGCGCTGATAGCTGCGGTGCTCGTGTATGCAGGCGATGATTTCGAGAAGGCTGTAACGACGGCCGTGTATGGCGGCATGGACACCGACTGCAACGGTGCGACGGTCGGCTCGATTATGGGCGCAAAGCATGGCGCAGCGGCGCTGCCGAAGTCATGGATTAAGCCGCTGAATGATACGCTGTATGCGGAGCTGAGCGGCTTTCATCCGATTGCGATCTCCGAGGTTGCGCGGCGGAGCTATAAGGTTTTTCGAAAAATTGAGGCGGAATTAAATCATTCCTAATATAGCGAAAAAGACATTGGAGGGCGTTGTCCCTCCGATGTCTTTTTTTATGGAAAGGGCCGCCTATTAGAAACCATATTGACAGTTAAATCTTATAAATGATAGAATTCATATTAATCCCGTTTGATAACTTTGTTTTCGGAAGTTCAAACAACAACGTTGTATTAATCTTGCCAATTGACAGCGTCAAATAGGAGTGGGATAATAGCTTCGACTCTACCAATATTGGGTGATTTATACAATGTGAATAAGGGAGATATGTTTCAATGAAAATTCATCTGCCGCTAGCTGATTCACCTATTTATGGCTATTTGCACCACGCGTATTTGTTCGGTATTATTGGACATTCCGAAAGCTTCCAACCGTGGCTGCACAGCTATTACACCCAATTATTTTGTGCAAAAGATTTCGTAGAGCTAGCCTGTCCGGTGAATTTCTATCAATTGGACAATTGCCCGCTGCGGGAGACCCAGGCGATATCCCGTTCACTCCTCATTTCCTTAACGGACATCCACCGTTTTATTCACACGAGTCTTGAACAAGGCTATCATGTTCTCTCTTTCATCAATGAGTATTATATGCCCTACAGTGATTTTTTTGGCGTGAGGAATTTTACGCATGATCTGTTGATTAGCGGTTACGATAGCGAGGCGCAGAGCTATCTGGTGACTAATTTCGTAGACGGCAAATATCAGACGTTCTCCGTTTCCTATGATGATTATGAGAACGCATTCAACAATGCGGCCTTTTATGACGAATACGGCAATTACGAAGAATATAAGACACGAATTTGCCTATACCGTGCCACCGATCACAAGTATGTGTTCTCGGCAGACTCGGTTCTCTATTTTCTTGAAGATTATCTCAGCGCTACGAATCGTCTGAAAACCATGTTCCATACCGAAAGCAATCTGGCGTTTGGCATGGATGTGTACCGATACATTGCGGAGGAGCAAGTGAAGGTAACCGAAGGAACCCGGGCGCCCGATGGCCGGCCGCTGCATATTTTGTGGGAGCATAAGAAGTGCATGCGTGCCAAAATCGAATATATGCTGGCTCAAGGCTACATCAAGGATGAAACGCTGTTAGCTGGCTATGAGCCAATCGAGCGGGACGTTAAACTTCAACGGGTAGCCTTTATGAAATATAGACAGACCAGCAACCACGATATTATTTATTCCATTAACAATAATCTGAACCGGATTAAAGAGCAGGAACAAGAGGTTCTGAACCGCCTGCATGATGAAATGCTAGCTTGCAAGAGCTATTTTCCAAAAGCAGATTGGGTGCGAGTTTAGAATGGATGAGGAACGGAATTAAAATGGACTGAAAATATTTTCTACATAAGGAGACTTAACGATGGCTAATGTTCAAACGTTTAAGGCAACGGCGCATTTACAGGATGGGGTTAAAGTCAAAGCGACAGCGAGACAGTTCGAATTGACGATAGATGAGCCGAAGAGTCTCGGAGGAACGGATACGGGGATGAATCCTGTAGAAGCGTTGCTTGCCTCATTAGGCGCATGCCAGTCTATTGTTGCCCGGGTTTATGCTCCCAAGTTTGATGTAAAGCTTGACGATTTCCAAGTTGAGGTTGAAGGCGACCTGGATCTCGATGGTTTTTTCAATAAAAGCGAGGTTCGCCCGGGCTATTCCGACATCCGTTATACGTTCAAGATCAAAACAGATTCGCCTAAGGAGAAGGTAGATGCCTTCGTTCGATTTTTGGAGAGCAAATGCCCAGTAGGGGATACGATTGCTAACCCGGTTCATATGAAATTAGAACAGATTATTATTGAAAATACCGAGTCGGCTGCGTTGTAAGCTGCTTGCGCTGTTTTTGTGAAAAGCATAAAGCCCGTGGTCTCTTATGAGATCACGGGTTTTGTCTAGGCTGTGTGCAAGCCGGAGCCAGCTCGCTGCTACTTGCCTAGCGCTTATTCTAGACCAATCTCGTCTAATGATTCGAGGTTTGAGAAATGCAGCATGCGATAGCGGCTGGAAACCCTATTGCTGTGGCTGCTGCGAGTACGTTTGCTGCGAGTGCTGTTGTTGCGAGTACTGTGGCTGAGAGCACGCAGCTTTGAAGGCACCCTCCTATTTTTGAAGGACACAGATTCCGCTATTCTGGATTTTTTCCGGATTTCAGGTTGCACGCGGACAGGAAATCCGCTATTGTCCTCCTCAACCCGTCAAAATGGCTAATATCAGCGCATTAGCGTCTCCTGAGTCCTTAGCCTGTGCCATAACCATGATTCTGCTGAAATAGCGGCTGCTGTGTCCACCAAGTCTATGCTTGTACAGGGAGTACCCTCCTGAAACGAGGAGCATGAATTTAGCTCACATACATATGGACCTATGTCCCTGTTTAAGGTCTAATTGCTGATGAAAAAAATGATTTTAATAGTATAATTTATTGTATACGTATATCCATTGCAACAACAAAGCGATCCCTTTAGTACCTTCCTTGTAAATTGAACGGATTTTTGAATTAATGAATGGAAAGGAGTTTAATTATGGACGATAAGCAAACGACTTTTGAAACCATCGATGAATATATCGCGGGACATCCGCAAGAAATCCAAGAGCTGCTGCAGGCGGTGCGAATGGTTATTAAAGAGGCGGCGCCAGAAGCGACGGAGAAGATCAGCTACCAAATGCCGACGTTTGCGCTGCATGGCAATTTGGTGCATTTTGCGGCGTACAAAAACCATATCGGGTTTTATCCTGCTCCGAGAGGCATTGAAGCTTTCAAAGAGGAATTGTCCGTGTATAAAGGGGCAAAGGGCTCTGTTCAGTTTCCTTTGGACAAGCCACTTCCTTATGAACTAATCGGCAGAATCGTTGCATTTAGAGTGGCTGAGAACATCAAAAAAGCACAAGAGAAGCGGAGCAAGAAAAAATAAATGGCTGAACGCCGAAAAATCGGGGGCAAATAACGAGATGGAACTTTCACAGCAGCTATCGGACATTCATGATATTGAACAATCGCTAAAGCTTACTTTTCCAGCAGCGTATAAGGCTTTTCTGACAACGGATGAGAGGCAAGCCGCTAATCCTAATACAGAATATGACCTCGTCGATTTTAACGGCTATACGGCTTGGGGCATTCGTTTTATTAAGCTGGATGCCTCCTATCCTGAAAATCTCGAAGCGATCGCCGAGGTTGTTCTTCAGCCGCGCAAATTAATTCCATTCGCTTGGAGCATCAGCAGCGGAGACTGGCTTGTTTTTGATTATCGCGAGTCCGATGAGAATCCTGGCCTTTTATATATCGATCATGAAATGGCTCTTTGTTTAGAGGATGCGGAGTCGGAGGCGCAAAGCGAGAACATAACGGTCGAAGAAGTGATGGAAGGTAATCTATCCGTCTTGTGCGAAAATTTTGAGTCGTTTCATGCTGCGTTGAAGCTTGAGGTTTAAAGATATATCCGATATCGATCTCCTATATAACCAAGCTATTAGTTTTTTAAAATATAAGCGGAGTATAAGTTTCCCCCTTATACTGCGCTTATATTTCACCGCGAAACGTTAGCTTTACCGCCAGAGGACGGCTATCGGCCGTTTACGCTTGTTCAGCGAAGGATTGTCCTTTGGCGGCGAGAGCTTCCCGGATGATCCTTATTGCTTTAGGTCCTACCCCGTGAAGCTTCAGCACCTCTGCCTCGGTAAGTTTAGTGAATTGCTCCAGCTGCAAGTATCCTGCTGCGGTGAATGCGCGTGTTGCAGGTTTACCGACATTGGGCAAATCGCTTGCTTTCTCTTGATCAGGAAACAGATTGGATGATTCCACGTAGATCACTCCTTATAAAATGTAGGCTTTCCTTGATACCTATCATTCGGGAAAGCCTTTATGATTTCCTCCCTTCCGATGAGCCATTCGTACGATTTCACAATCAACCATTGTATGCGAGAATCATTATCACTTATAATAGAAGGACAAGAACAATCGATGTGGATCGACATGGGTGCATACTAGCAGCATGAGGAAAGGAAGGATAGGGCACGGTGAATCAGAGTGAGCATATATTGCTGTGGAACCAGGCCTCCATTCGCGTGATGGACGTGCGGCATACGATGATGGAGCGAGGAGAGGAGCTGCGTTCTTATCGTCTGCCGGCGAGCGCTTTTCTGTACACGACTCGTGGAAATGCTGAAGTGCGGCTGGATGGCAAGACGGTGCTGGTGGAGCGTTTTCATGTGCTGCATGGCGGGAAAGGTATGTGTCTGGACATTGTACCAGATGATTTGTTGGAATATTACTTGATTTTGTACAAAGCGGTTCTGCCGCAGCCGAGCCGTCAGGAGCTGGTTCAACTGATGGAGCAGCATAATCCCTTTCAGCTGCAATACAGCTTTGTTTCCCGTCAGCCCATTGCTTTGCTTGATAAAATACAACGCATGGAGCGGGAATGGCAGCATCCGAACGTGCTAGATCAACTATATATTAAGACGCTGTTTTACCAATTTATACATGAATTATTTCAGCAGCTTTCCAATCAAGACATCCATGTGCAAAAAGCGGACTACGTCTCGCAAGCCATTCGCTACATGCAGGAGCATTACGCAAAGCGCATTGCGCTCGATGAGCTCGCGGAGCTGCTGGATTGCAGCGTCAGCTATTTGTCCCGCAAGTTCAAGCAGGCGATTGGACAAAGTCCGATCGACTATTTGATTGCGCTGCGCATCGGCAAGGCGAAGGAGCTGCTGCTTGGAACGGAGGCGACGCTGCAGGAAATAGCCGAAAGCGTCGGCTTTCCGGACGACAGCTATTTTAATCGTATTTTCAAAAAGCATACCGGCATGTCGCTGGGGCAATACAAAGCGAAGGTTCAAAATAATCCTGTACCCGGTTCAAGATATGCCCTTGTCCCGCGGAGGCTCAAACGGTATAGTGAGTATGGTTATGAAAATCATTCTCACTACAAGGAAGAGGGGCCTTTATTTATGTACAGAGAATCAAAAATATCCATGATGGCAGCGGTGCTTATTTGCTTTACACTGCTGCTTAGCGCTTGCGGAGCAGGCACATCCAGCACTAACGCGACGACAAATACGAGCTCGGCTTCGCCAAGCAGCAATGCGGCAGCTTCGACGCCAGCCGCTACCGATACGGCTACAGCAGATGCTTCCCGCGTCATCAAGCATGCGATGGGCGAAGTGACCTTGACGGGAACGCCGGAGCGCGTCGTTATTTTGACGAATGAAGGAACAGAAGCGCTGCTTGCGGTAGGCATTAAGCCGGTTGGCGCGGTTCAATCGTGGGTCGGCGATCCGTGGTACGAGCATATCAAAGATGAAATGGCAGATGTGACGGTTGTAGGCGATGAATTGCAGCCGAACATCGAGCTGATTGCCAGCCTGAAGCCGGATTTAATTATCGGGAACAAGGTAAGACAAGAGAAAATTTATGAGCAGCTGAACCAGATTGCACCTACAGTATTTGCCGAGGATCTGGCTGGCGATTGGAAAATTAACTTCAAGCTGTATATTCAAGCGGTGAATAAACAGGATGAAGGCGACAAAGCGATGGAGGAATTTGATAAGCGCGTCGCTGAGGTGAAAGCGAAGGTTGGCGATAAAGCGGCAACGAAAGTGTCCGTAGCCCGCTTCTCTGCTTCCCAAGTGCGCATTTATCAGAAGCAAACATTCTCTGGTGTGCTTCTTGAACAGCTAGGCTTTGCTCGTCCAGAATCACAGGATGTGGATTCCTTTATTGAAGTGATGTCCAAAGAAAGCATTCCGAAGATGGACGGGGACGTATTGTTCTACTTCGTAACAGAAGCAGCAGGAAAGACGGATGCGGCTAAAGTAGTGGAAGAGTGGATGAATGATCCGCTGTTCAAAAACCTTGACGTAGCGAAAAATAACAAAGTCGTTCAAGTAGATGAGGCGATTTGGAATACGGCCGGAGGCTTTAAGGCGGCTAATCTGCTTCTGGATGAAATTGTAAAATATTTCGACATTCAATAAAGAGACTGAAACAAATGAGCAGGCTGACGTCATTTTTATTGGCGTCGGCTTCTTTTATTGAGGAAAGACAGGAGGAAAAGCGATGTCTAAGTGGATGGAGAGACCTGGCAGCAAGCTTGCTGTTCTCGCAGCAGGAGTTGTTATTTTGCTTATTTGCATGCTAGCGAGCGTACTATTTGGGCTCCAGCAATTTGGCTTAAAAGATTTGTGGCTCGCCTACAGCCAGTTCGATGGCTCGAATGAGCATCTAATTTTAACCCATACCCGTGTGCCTCGCACGCTTATTGCGGCGGTAGTAGGAGCGAGCCTTGCGGTGGCTGGCGCTATTATGCAGGTGCTGACGCGCAATCCGCTTGCGTCGCCATCGATTTTCGGCATTAATTCTGGTGCGGTGCTGTTTATTGTTGTTGGGCTTGCCTTGTTCGGCTCGTCGCTGACGATGAACCATATGATTGGACTTGCTTTTATAGGAGCGGCGGTCACAGCTGTGTTCGTCTATGCGCTTGGCATGCAGGGAAGAGGAGGCTTTGAGCCGATTCGGCTCACCTTGGCGGGAGCTTGTGTAGCGGCATTTGCGAGCTCGGTTACCTCGGGCCTTATTTTAATCAATAAGCAGTCGCTGGAATCGGCGTTGTTCTGGATGGTCGGCTCGGTGTCAGGAAGGGAGCTGAACCATCTTGTGATGGTGCTGCCGTACATAATCGCCGGGCTGCTGCTCGCGTTCCTGCTCTCGGGCTCCTTGAATGTGATGGCACTCGGAGACGATAATGCGAAGGGGCTCGGGCAGCGTCTGATGCTGATCCGCCTTCTGTGCACGGTAGCTGTCGTGCTGCTTGCCGGCAGTGCCGTTTCTGCTGCGGGGCCGATTGCTTTCATCGGGCTGGTGATTCCTCATTTATGCCGGGCGCTGGTTGGAAATGATCACCGCTGGCTGCTTCCCTACTGTGCAGTGGCAGGAGCATTGCTGCTGGTGGCGGCCGATCTGCTGTCCCGATTCGTGCTCCTGCCGAAGGAGGTTCCAGTAGGCGTTGCAACGGCGCTTATTGGCGTGCCGTTCCTGATTCATGTGGCGAGGAGGAAGAAATATGCCTAAGCAGCGCACAGGGAAAAATATTTTGATTTTGCTTACGTTAAGCCTCATTCTCGTTGGTTTAAGTATTTTATGCTTATCGCTGGGCAGCGTCGCTATTCCGGTTAAAGAAGTGCTGCTGTCGCTGCTGGGCCGCAATACGGAGGACAGCGATTTAATTATTATGCAGTTTCGATTGCCTCGCATTTTAGCCGCCTTGCTCATTGGTGCAGCGTTAGCGGTAGCAGGCTCCTTGCTGCAAGGCGTCATTCGCAATTCGCTGGCATCGCCGGATTTGCTTGGCGTAACGGGCGGCGCGTCTGTCGCGGTCGTTGGCTTTATGACCTTGTTCACCGGCTACAGCATCCACTTCGTTCCGGTTATTGCGATTTTGGGAGCTTTTGTGGCGGCGGCTCTGAACTACGGTTTGGCCTGGAAAAAAGGCGTCTCCACGCTGCGGCTCGTGCTGATCGGCATCGGCATATCGACGGCGATGAGCGCCCTTACGATGTTTCTGCTCATTAGCGGTCCCGCTTATTTGGCGGCTCAGGTGCTGAACTGGATGACGGGCAGCATTTATGGCACGAACTGGTCGTATATTAAAGCGCTGTGGCCGTGGGTCGTTGTGTTTATTCCATTGGCGCTGCTTTTTGCCAAGGAATTGAATGTGCAAGCCTTGGGCGAGGACGTCGCGCGCGGTTTGGGAAGCCGGCTACAGCTAAGCCGCTTGCTGCTGCTGTTCTTTAGTGTGGCTCTTGCCGGCGCAGCTGTTGGCATTGCCGGAACGATTTCTTTTATCGGGCTGCTTGCGCCTCATATGGCTAGGAGACTTGCGGGGCATTCGTATGCAATGGTCATCCCGGTGTCTGCGCTGCTGGGCGCGATTGTTCTGCTGCTTGCCGATTTGGCAGGGCGCATGCTGTTTATGCCGCTGGATATTCCCGCTGGGGTGTTTACCGCAGGAGTCGGGGCTCCGTTTTTTATGTATTTGCTGTTTAAACGCAAGGCTGGTGTTTAGCCATCCGGATGACATTGTCATGCAATGGCATTTGAGCACCGAAAGGCAGCTTCGGGCCTGGCATTTTGCCGGACACAGGAGCCGCTAGTCTAACCAAAGCATGGGTTATCGTATTGGCCGCGGACTCAGGAGACGTTAATGCGCTGCACAATGCTATTCTGACAGGTGGATGAAGGTGATAACGGCTTTCCTGTCCGCTTATGCCCTGAAATGGGCTCAAAAACCAGCATAGCGGAACCTCAGTCCTTCAAAAAAATCAGCAACTGGAACGGCCTGTTTTCACTTTCAGATTCAACTAGCTTCGAGGCAGCTTACGCTTTTTTGGCTGCGGGGCTATGCTGAATTTAAAGATTTGTATCAGGGAGATGAAGCAATGCTGACGTTGCAATGTACGAAAAAGCTCGAGAGCGAGCTTGGAATGATGGATTTTGTGGCAGTGCCGACGGAGGGAGACCCGCTATTTGGCTGGCATGCTCATCTGTTTTTGCTGAATCGTCGAAAATGCGTGATCGTTATGAATAATGAAACAAGGTACAATTTTGTGCTGCATGGCTTGAAAAAGCAGGATTTCAAACGATTCCATGAGCTTGTAGTCGAGAGCATCGCTGAAAATTTGCTTGCTGATAAAGCGGACAAGCAGGTTATAGAACGCTATATGCAAAGCGCTGATGCGTTCAGCTTTACGAAAACGAGTGACCGCAGCATCATTAGTCAAATAAATGAAATGATCCTGATCATCAAGCATATGCACCAGTATGATATGGAGGAACAGGGAGAGATACATGACCGGTGGTTCTACGAATTGAACCGCGAAATCAACAAAATTCCTATGTTGAAATTGCCCTTGGCTTATTCGGGTGAAACGATGCTGGCAGCGTTGGATAGTCGGCAGCTGTAGGTTTTTAATGAGGATTTGCAAATTTCCTATTTTTTGGAACAGAAGGCCACCCCTCAAGGGGTGGTCTTCTTGCGTGAAAAAGAAAGAAAATGATCTATTTTACACGAAACTTAAATGGAAATGAAGGAATATGTTGGATGTTGTCGAATGTACGTTCTATGATTTTATACCCTGTATTGAGTGTTGAATAGGCATTTAAATCTAGTTCAGGAGGCGCTATGTCATATATTGCACATATTCGGGAAAAAGACGGCAAAATTCAAACGGTCAAAGACCATTTGAAGGAAGTAAAGGAAGGCTGCGAGCAGCTTGGAGGCAAGATTGGAGCCAGTCATCTGGCGGGACTGGCGGGCTGGCTTCATGACCTAGGTAAAAATACGACTGCCTTTAAAAATTATATCCAGCTTGCAGTAGCGGCGGCGAAGGATGAGGATGCGAGGGCGCCGAAAAGAGGCTCTGTCGATCATTCGTCTGCGGGCGGAAGACTGGTCTATCGCAGGTACCATAAGAAAAGCACGAAAAATACGGAGAAAATGGCGGCAGAATGGATCGCTAACTGTATTATTTCCCATCATCAAGGGCTTCGGGATTTTATTGATCCGAGTAAAACATCACCCTTTCTAAAAAGAGTGGATGAGCAGAAGGACGCGGAAATTGAACAGGGCTATGAGCAAGCGAGTGCGGTGTTTTTCGGGCAGTATACCGAAGCCGAGCTGGATGCATATTTTGCCAAGGCGGCCGCCGAGCTTGAACAGCTTATAAAGGTTATGCAGTCATATAAATTGCCGAGAATTACCTGCTCGCTGCTAATCAAGTATATTTTCAGCTGCCTGATTGACGCAGATCGGACCAATTCGCGGCAGTTTGAAGAGGAGGAAGCAGCGGAGCCAGCGGAGGATCATGGGATCATGGTCCATTTTTCAAGAGAAGCTATGAGGCTTTAATGAGGAAGCTGGACGAAATGGACGAAGCGGAGGACGCCGACCATCCGATTAACCGCCTGAGACGGGAAATGTCGCTGCAATGTGATGCTTTCGCGCTTCGTCCGTCAGGCATCTATACATTGTCGATTCCTACAGGGGGCGGCAAGACGCTGGCGAGCCTGCGTTACGCGCTAAAGCACGCGATAGAAACAGGCAAGCAGCGAATTATCTACATCGTTCCATATACAACGATTATTGAGCAGAATGCACAGGAAATCAGGGATATTTTGCAGGAGCACGATATGATTTTGGAGCATCATTCGAATGTCATTGAGGAGCCTGATCCGCCTGAAAATCCAGCCGAGGCCTATGATGTCCGGCGCAAGAAAATCAAGCTGGCGAAAGATACGTGGGATCGCCCGATTATTTTTACAACGATGGTTCAGTTTCTGAATACGTTTTATGCGAAGGGCACGCGGAATGTACGGAGGCTGCATCAGCTTACGAATGCGGTCATTATTTTCGATGAGGTGCAGTCTGTACCGATTAAGTGTATTTCTTTGTTTAACGCAGCATTGAATTTTCTACATGCATTTGGACGCTCGAGCCTGCTGCTTTGTACGGCGACGCAGCCTGCTCTGGATGGGGTGAAGCATCGGCTGGCTTTGAAGGAAGATGCTGAAATGATCGGAAATCTGGATGAAGTGGGCCGGAGCTTTAAGCGTGTGGAGGTAGTGGATCAAACAACTCCGAGCGGCTGGAAGGCAGATGAACTGGCGGATTTTGTGCTGGATCGGATGGATGAGGTCGACAGCACGCTGGTCATTTTGAATACGAAGTCGGCTGTGCGCAAGCTGTTCGCTGAGCTGGAGGAGCGTCAGAAGTCAGGAGACTGTGATGCACGGCTGTTTCATCTAAGCACGAATATGTGCGCGACGCATCGGAAGGACGTGCTTGAAAAGCTGATAAAAGCACTCGCTGCGGAAGAAAAGGAACGGGTCATTTGCGTCAGCACGCAGCTTATTGAAGCAGGAGTGAACATTAGCTTTGAATGTGTTGTTCGCTCCCTTGCAGGACTGGACTCTATTGCGCAAGCAGCGGGTAGATGCAATCGACATGGGAAGGATGCTGTTCGGAGCGTTTATATAATTAAGTCTGCGGATGAGGTGCTGACGCATTTGAAGGAAATTAGCATCGGTGCGGAGCAGACACAGCGCATATTGGACGATATGAAGGAAGATCCGAATAAGTATGGAGGAGAGCTGCTGTCGAAGGCGGCGATGCAGGCTTATTTTAAATACTACTATGACTTAATTGAAAATAAGATGCAGTACCCTGTAGAGAAGCTTGGTGAAAATATTTTTGAGCTGCTGGAGCAAAACAAAAATTATGCAGCTGGCTACAAAGGGAAGCATGGGAAGCTGCCTGAGTTGATTAGCTTTTCAGCGTTGGCTACGGCGGAGCAATATTTTGAAGTGATTAGCAATACGGCGAGAACGGTGCTGGTTCCTTTTGAAGAGGAAGGGAAGAAGCTGATTCTTGACTTGAACGGCGATCTGAGGGCAGGTGAGCTTGGCGTGTTGCTGCGTAAGCTTCAGCCGTATGTTGTAAATATTTACGAGAATGAGTTTAGGAAGCTTGATAAAAATGGTGATATTCAGCCCCTGCTGCATGGCGAGGTGCTAGCTTTAAGTGAAACGGCTTATTCTAGGCAGTTTGGTGTGGAGACAGATGGCGAGGGGGAATGGTCATCAGCGATAATTGGGTGAAAAGTGAAAGACCCACCTACATTTATGGGTGGGTTTTCATATACACCTGTATTATTTTCAATCCACGCTTTTCAGCGACAAACCGAGTTTATCACATGCGGCTAACTCAATCAAATCTATAAATTAAATAAGGCTCTAATAAAATAAGCAAATGACGTGCACGGAATTGCATATTGATGCTAATGGATATTTATTCTCTTATTTATCAAAACGTTAGAGAACAAATGTTTGCAATTTATTCCGGGGGACTGTTATCTGTAGGGCAGTCTTTGACGAGAAGCACGAATAATAACTGAGCTTTGGAGTGATTTTGAATTACTTGAATTTTTTGGAACTTATATTATTCTAAGGGAGGAAATTTATTATATATATCCTTTATTAGAAACTTAAATGGGGTGAGAGGAGATCGAAGCAGAAATTTGGGCTTTTCGCGAGAAACTAAGGATCGTGTTAGAAACCGCCTTATTTAATGAAGACGAGTTATTTGGTTATTGTTTTGCTACTGGGTATAGCGTTGGTGCTATTAAGGCGTGGAGGAGAGATTATGATCAGGCTAATGGTGGACTGATTAAAGAGAATATGGAACTTCGGAGAGCGCTATCTCAGGCAATCTAGACAACCAAAGGCAAGAATTTAATTCTGTAATTCTTAGAGGATTGCCTAGAGTTGATTGATTTTCAAAAATACTACCCAAAATTGGATATTCAATGCGACGTGAGAGGCTTGTTTAAGATAGTTGTATTCAAGCCTTTTACAAAGCAATGAATTTCACCATACATGTATTCGACACTTGTTTTTAACTAGCGGAAAGGAGGATAACTATGCGAAATCAAATTGAATTTCAAGTTGAGGGCAAATACGCGCTTTTTACAGACCCGTTGACCAAAATCGGAGGAGAGAAGTTCAGCTACCAGGTTCCTACTTATCAAGCTCTGAAAGGGATTGTGGAATCGATATATTGGAAGCCTACAATTATTTGGTACATCCACGAGGTTCGTATCATGAACGTCATTCAGACAGAATCGAAGGGCATTCGCCCTATTGAATATAATGGCGGTAATACGCTGGCGTATTATACCTATTTGAAGGATGTGAGGTATCAGGTACGTGCCTATTTTGAGTTTAATCCTCATCGGGAGGATCTCGTCTATGACCGCAACGAAAATAAGCATCATAATATCGCCAAACGTTCGGTTCAGGCGGGAGGGCGCAGAGATATTTTTCTCGGGACGCGTGAATGCCAGGGCTATGTGGAGCCTTGCGATTTTAACGAAGGCAAGGGCTTTTATGACGAGGTGCCAGAAGTAGACTTTGGTCATATGGTGCATGGCATCAGCTATCCAGATGAAACAGGCAGGCCGGAGAGGGAGACAAGGCTGTGGCCAGTCAAGATGGAGCGCGGCATTATCCGCTTCATTCGCCCAGAAGCTTGTGAACTGACTCGCAAAACAGGCGAAGGTGTTGCAAAAGTTTTCGGCTCCGAAAATATGGAGTCTGTCGACCAACTGCATGAAGAGCTATTTGCAGAGGGGGAGAAGGCATGAGCTGGCTCGCAAATTTGAGCAAAACCTATGATAACCATACGGATGCGATAGGGAATTTTGAGAAGAAAAGAAATGGCCGTGAATATGCGCTTATCCCGATTTCACATACGACACAAAGTGCGCATATTGAGGTGATTTTGAATGGGAAGGGCGAATTTTTAAGAGCGAAGGTGATTGAGAAGGAAGAAGGAAGCACGATCATTCCTTGCACCGAGGCTGCGGCAAGCCGGACAAGCGCACCCGTTCCCTATCCGTTGTTCGATAAGCTTATGTATGTTGCTGGCGATTATGAGCAATATGTTGGCGAAGTGAAGAAGCATACGCCACATGCAGATTATTTGGAACAGCTGCGTGCATGGTGTACATCTGCTTATTCCAATCGCAAGGTGGAAAGTGTTTATCAATATTTGCAGAAAGGCACGCTGATAGCGGATTTAGTAGAGTATAAGGTGCTATGGACAGACATGCAAGGCAAGCTGCTGGATAAATGGGTGCAGGAGGAAGGCGATGAGAGCAAGGAGAAGCCAGCTATTTTCAAAGTGATTGCCTCTGATCAAAGCTCGGCTTTTGTGCGATTCGCTGTACAGATTCCGGGAGATACCGAGCCAAGGCTATGGCGGGATCGGGAAGTTCAGCAGTCCTTTATTGATTTTTATAATGAGCAGCTTGCAGAGACGGACTTATGTTATGTGACAGGCGAGCAGCTTCCTTATGCGGACAAGCATGCTTCGCGTATTCGTAACTCTGGTGATAAAACGAAGCTGATTTCAGCCAATGACTCAAGTGGCTTCACGTTTCGTGGTCGGTTTCGGACGAGTCGGGATGCGGCCTCCGTCAGCTACGAGGTATCGCAGAAGGCGCATAATGCGCTGAAATGGCTGATTGATCGGCAATCCTTCCCCCTCGACGGCAAAGTGTTTCTCGTATGGGGAACAGATCGGCTTGAGGTGCCAGACCCTGCGGAGGATTTGTTTGACTATCTGAAGGAGGAAGAGGACGATTCGTCGGCTGGAGATATGGCGCATCGGGAGCATGCTCTTGAGGTAAGAAAGGCGCTCAGCGGCTTCCGTTACGATGGCGAATATAAATCAAATGTCGTTATTATGACGCTTGATGCGGCGACGCCAGGACGGCTGTCGATTGTCTATTACCGAGATATGAACCGCGAGCTGTTCATGAATCAATTGCAGCATTGGCATGAAACCTGCTTTTGGCGCCATAGGTATCGCAAAAATGAAAATGACAAATATGTAGCTTTTACAGGAGCGCCAGCGACAAAGGATATTGCTTTTGCCGCTTATGGGTCGCGGGCAAGTGACAAAGTGGTGAAAGGGCTGCTGGAGCGAATGCTGCCCTGCATCGTAGATGGTCGTCCAATCCCAATAGATATTGTTCGAAGTGCGATTAGTCGAGCTTCCAATCCGGTAGGCATGGAGCCATGGGAATGGGAGAAAACGCTAAGCATCGCCTGTGCGCTGGTCAACAAATCAAAAGAGAAGGAGGGCTTCCGAGTGAGCCTGAATAAACAATTGGATGATCGAAATTATCTGTTCGGCAGAATGCTGGCGATTGCCGACGTGCTGGAGAGACGTGCATTAGGAAGAGAAGAGAAGCGGGCAACGAATGCAGTCCGATATATGAACGCTTTTGCCCAGCGTCCGGGACGTACATGGAGTATTATTCAGTCCAATCTACAGCCCTATCAGGCGCGTATGGGGACGGATGCGAGATATTACAATGGTCTGCTCGATGAGGTGGGCTCGATGCTGAAGCCTGAGGAGTTTACGGATGCTCCGCTTAGCGGGCTGTATCTGCTTGGTTTTTACAGCCAGCGTCATGACCTGTATACGAAAAAAGATAAAGGCGACACAACGCAGGGGCAAGACAGCGAGCAAGATAACGATCAGGACAGCGATCAGGACGATACAGAGGAATAGCTAAGTCTAGCAAGCTATGAGTCTACTAAATAAACCTATTAGGGAGAGATTAAAATGAGCGTACTTGACCATAAAATTGATTTTGCCGTTATTCTGTCCGTCCGTAATGCCAATCCGAATGGCGACCCATTGAATGGCAATCGTCCAAGACAAACCTATGAAGGACTTGGCGAGATTTCTGATGTGTGCCTAAAGCGCAAAATCCGCAACAGGCTGCAAGACATGGGAGAAGCGATTCTCGTCCAGTCGGATGAGCGCCGTGACGATGGGTACCGCAGCATTAAAGAACGTGTAGATGCGAATGCCGATGTTCAAGAGTATGCTAAGGGAAAAAAGCAAAATAATGAGCTATACGCACAGGCGGCCTGCAAGACATGGGTTGATGTGCGCAGCTTCGGCCAGGTGTTTGCCTTTAGCGGCGGGGCGGATGCGTCATCGGGTGTATCCGTGGGCGTTCGCGGGCCTGTCTCGATTCATACAGCGCTTAGCGTCGAGCCGATTGCCATTACAAGCACGCAAATTACGAAAAGCGTCAATTCGGTGACGGGTAAGGACCCGAACAAGAAGGGTTCCGATACGATGGGGATGAAGCATAGGGTGGATTTTGGCGTGTATGTCATCTATGGCAGCATCAATACACAATTGGCGGAGAAAACTGGCTTTACGAAGGACGATGCGGAGAAGATTAGACAAGCCCTTATTTCTCTTTTTGAAAATGACACCTCATCCGCGCGCCCAGACGGCAGCATGGAAGTCCATAATCTTTTCTGGTGGAAGCACCAGTCCAAGCTTGGGCAATATTCTTCAGCGAAGGTGCATCGCTCCTTGAAAATTAAATTGAACGATGACGTAGTCGAAGGGAAATCCATCGACGACTACACTTGGACAATTGAGCCGCTTGAGGGCTTGGAGCCCCTAAGATATGTGGGACAATAATGAAGAAGATTTTCTAATGCTTTCTGGCATTCAGCATTTCAACTTTTGCCGAAGGCAATGGGCGCTTATTCATATTGAGCAGCAATGGGAAGAGAATGTCCGCACCGTTGAAGGGGCGCATTTGCACCGCAAAGCCGATCAGCCCATGCTGCGGGAGAAACGCGGGGACAAGCTCATTGTCCGTGCGCTTCCCGTACAGTCGCGGCGTCTGGGCATTTCCGGCATATGCGATGTCGTAGAGTTTATACGAGATAACTCAGGAGTTCCACTGGCGGGAGAGGAAGGGTTATACCTTCCGTATCCCGTGGAATACAAACGCGGCAAGCCGAAGCGGAATGATTCTGACCGTTCGCAATTAGTGGCTCAGCTCATGTGTTTGGAAGAGATGTTAATGTGCGAGCTGTCGATGGGCTATCTCTATTATGATGAAACGAAGCATCGGGTGGAGGTGCCTGTCTCCGAAGCGGACAAAGCCAAGGTCAAGCAAAGTTTGGACGAGATGCGCCACTACTATGAGCGGAACCATACGCCGCGGGCGAAGACGGGGCCGCATTGTCAGAGCTGCTCTTTGAACGTCGTTTGTTTGCCGGAAATGCTGGAGCGAAAACCCGTTTCAAGCTTTATCGAAAGCAGGTTATATGAATGAAAAAGCTGCTGAATACACTATTTGTTACGATGCCGGATACGTATTTATCGCTCGATGGCGAGAATATTGTTATAAAGCGGGACGACGAAATTGTCGGACGCTACCCGCTGCATAATTTGGAGGGAGTCTGTACCTTTGGTTATGCGGGAGTCAGTCCAGCTCTTATGGGGAAATGCGCAGAGAATAACATCGGACTGACCTTTATGACTCGCAATGGTCGATTTTTAGCACGGGTCGTCGGTGAGGATAAAGGGAATGTTGTACTGCGCAAGGAGCAGTACCGTATTTCCGATGATGAGCGGCGAAGCGCTATTTTTGCCCGAAATATGATTTTGGGAAAAGTGTATAACAGTAAGTGGGTGGTTGAACGAGCCTTGCGGGATCATGCCCTCCGTATGGATATCGAGCGAATGAAGCAGGTCAGTGCTTCGCTATCGGAGACGATGAAGCTTATTCGCGGCGTGGAGCAGCTGGATATTTTGCGCGGGCTGGAAGGGTCGGCTGCTGTGCAATACAACTCGGTGTTTGACCAGTTGATTTTGCAGCAAAAGGAACAGTTCTTTTTCCATGGGCGAAATAAGCGTCCTCCGCTGGACAATGTCAATGCTTTGCTTTCTTTCACTTATTCTCTGCTTGCGAAGGATGTGACAGCCGCGCTGGAGTCTGTGGGACTGGACGCTTACGTCGGTTTTCTGCATCGGGATCGCCCGGGGCGAGACTCGCTTGCGCTGGATATGATGGAGGAACTGCGGAGCGTGTATGCTGACCGTATGGTGCTGTATCTAATCAACAAGAAGGTTGTTAACGACAGCGGCTTCGTGAAAAAAGAAAATGGAGCCGTCATCATGGACGATGACACTAGGAAAGCGGTGCTCAAGGCATGGCAAGAACGCAAGCAAGAGAAGATTATGCACCCCTATTTGAACGAAAAGATAGCTTGGGGGCTTGTTCCTTACGCCCAGGCCTTATTGCTTGCGAGGCATATTCGTGGTGATTTGGACGAATACCCGCCATTTTTCTGGAAGTAGGTGTTCATATGCTCGTATTAATAACGTATGATGTGAGTACATCAAGCAAGGAAGGGCGTAGACGGCTCTCCCGAGTAGCGAAAACCTGTCTGAATTACGGCCAGCGGGTGCAGAACTCCGTATTTGAATGTATTGTAGATGCGACGAAGTTTCGCCAATTGAAGTATGAATTAGAGGAGCTCATTGATAAGCAGACGGATAGCCTGCGCTTCTACAATTTGGGTGATAATCACAAAAGCAAGGTAGAGCACATCGGTGCAAAAGAAGCCTATGATATGGAAGCACCGCTTATTCTATAAACGAAAATTTTTTTGCGGATTCATGGTGCGAATGTGAAGCTCCCATAAAAACCCTAGGGGATTCGCACCTCAGAAATTGTGGAAATTTGTCGAATTTGAGTTGTTTCAAGAAAAGTCAAGGTTTGATCTAGATTTTTTTAGTATTATATTTATTGAAAAATGGGGTGATTGATGCCATGATGGGATCAATCACTTGTATTTTCGCTGTCGCACTCCGTACGGAGTGCGTGGATTGAAACCTTTTCTCCGGCAGTTTTGAACGGGCGGTCAACCGCGTCGCACTCCGTACGGAGTGCGTGGATTGAAACGAAAATGGGGCGAGCGCTCGAAGGGTAGGAAGATCGTCGCACTCCGTACGGAGTGCGTGGATTGAAACTTTTGGAAAGGAGCGGGGATATGGCGACAGCAGCAAGTCGCACTCCGTACGGAGTGCGTGGATTGAAACACGAACCCGATGGCGGAAGCGCAACTTACGGGGCGTCGCACTCCGTACGGAGTGCGTGGATTGAAACAATAGTTTGAGCCAGCGCGGGAGAAAAGTATTTGTCGCACTCCGTACGGAGTGCGTGGATTGAAACATGCTGTCCCAAGCTGCACTGAATTGCTCAGTTGGTCGCACTCCGTACGGAGTGCGTGGATTGAAACACGAACCCGATGGCGGAAGCGCAACTTACGGGGGTCGCACTCCGTACGGAGTGCGTGGATTGAAACTGGGAAAAACATGGAATGGATAAAGAACGTCCTGGTCGCACTCCGTACGGAGTGCGTGGATTGAAACTAAGTATTCTTTTAGCATCAGTATTGACGGATGGTCGCACTCCGTACGGAGTGCGTGGATTGAAACGCCGGAACGGCCGAGGACAGCTATGTCAAAGATGTCGCACTCCGTACGGAGTGCGTGGATTGAAACAACCGTATTTGCCAAAAGAGACGCAAAATTATGGTCGCACTCCGTACGGAGTGCGTGGATTGAAACCATAAGTCGATCAAACGTAACCGTTGGATGTTTGTCGCACTCCGTACGGAGTGCGTGGATTGAAACAGAGAGATCGAAGCGCAGAAGTCAGGAGCCTGAGTCGCACTCCGTACGGAGTGCGTGGATTGAAACATACTATCGCTCACCGGCTTAACTGGCCGAGGCGTGTCGCACTCCGTACGGAGTGCGTGGATTGAAACATTCCGTTCGTATCGAAGAAGCGCCGTAAATCCGTCGCACTCCGTACGGAGTGCGTGGATTGAAACGTTCTGCTGGAAGGTGAGATTTTGAAAGGGTTTAGGGTCGCACTCCGTACGGAGTGCGTGGATTGAAACTCCACTAATGGAGAAAGCTGATACTAATCAATCATAGTCGCACTCCGTACGGAGTGCGTGGATTGAAACCATGACCGCCATAGTCACACTAGGACTCGGAAACAGGTCGCACTCCGTACGGAGTGCGTGGATTGAAACTCGTTCTGGCATAGATTGTCCTATAATCAATCTAGTCGCACTCCGTACGGAGTGCGTGGATTGAAACCTACTCTGGATCAAATTCAAACCGAATGGACAATCGTCGCACTCCGTACGGAGTGCGTGGATTGAAACAAACCGAATGGACAATCTCAGAAACTAATCAATGTCGCACTCCGTACGGAGTGCGTGGATTGAAACAAGAAAATGGAGCGTCAGAAGGACATTGGATTAAGTCGCACTCCGTACGGAGTGCGTGGATTGAAACGCTCTATGGATGGATTCGCGATGGCTGAAGGTTGTCGCACTCCGTACGGAGTGCGTGGATTGAAACTAAATCTTCACGGTGTACGGCGTGATGCCTGCATGTCGCACTCCGTACGGAGTGCGTGGATTGAAACAAATCCTGATTTGTTGTTAACCTTGGAATCATTTGTCGCACTCCGTACGGAGTGCGTGGATTGAAACATGCATCTTCTCACACCGCCTTAATGAAGTTTAGTCGCACTCCGTACGGAGTGCGTGGATTGAAACTGTCGAGCGAGCAGGAACATTCCCACCCGACATCGTCGCACTCCGTACGGAGTGCGTGGATTGAAACGAAAATAGCTGTCAAGCTCAAGCGCTGGGACAATGTCGCACTCCGTACGGAGTGCGTGGATTGAAACCCCGGCCTCAAGAATACGTTTCAAGGCAAGCTCCGCAGGTCGCACTCCGTACGGAGTGCGTGGATTGAAACACCGCCATGAAGCGCCTGTAATATTACTGTAATAGTCGCACTCCGTACGGAGTGCGTGGATTGAAACCCCTCGCTGCACGCGAGCTGAGATAGCGGCGATGTCGCACTCCGTACGGAGTGCGTGGATTGAAACTTTTGATCGACAATATAACTGACGTAATTGACCGTCGCACTCCGTACGGAGTGCGTGGATTGAAACTACCCCTCCGTAACGTTACTATTAGTTTGTTTTGTCGCACTCCGTACGGAGTGCGTGGATTGAAACACCTTCTTAGTTTCAAACACAAACGAGATTTTCATGTCGCACTCCGTACGGAGTGCGTGGATTGAAACTACTCGGAAGTCCTTGCACATCTCGCTTATCCGGCGTCGCACTCCGTACGGAGTGCGTGGATTGAAACTAACTGACTCATGATTGACCCCGTTTTTGTGCCGGTCGCACTCCGTACGGAGTGCGTGGATTGAAACGGATAGTGCCTCTAGACGCTCGCGGCTAGCGTTAAGGTCGCACTCCGTACGGAGTGCGTGGATTGAAACGAGATAAACTTGTTGCGGATGCAGAATCTATATTCGTCGCACTCCGTACGGAGTGCGTGGATTGAAACATCATCCGCGAATACAGCGGGAAAGTAAGTGAGAGTCGCACTCCGTACGGAGTGCGTGGATTGAAACTCTCCCGCCTCCACCCTCGAATATCGAAAAACCCGTCGCACTCCGTACGGAGTGCGTGGATTGAAACGTCAAGACAAATGATACTACTAGGCTGCTCTGCAGTCGCACTCCGTACGGAGTGCGTGGATTGAAACGTCACGTTGCAACGGGGCATCAGTAGCTAAAGGGTCGCACTCCGTACGGAGTGCGTGGATTGAAACATTGTCCTCATAATCTGTATCCATAGCGATTTGGTCGCACTCCGTACGGAGTGCGTGGATTGAAACTATTGATGTACAGTCAGCGGCGCAATTTCAAGCAGTCGCACTCCGTACGGAGTGCGTGGATTGAAACGACGTTGTCATTGTCGTGTATAAAGCGAAGATGCTGTCGCACTCCGTACGGAGTGCGTGGATTGAAACGATATTGATAACGTAGAGGACGCGCCGGACTTCCGTCGCACTCCGTACGGAGTGCGTGGATTGAAACATTATTAGGGGATCGTTGGGAAAAGTAAATGACATGTCGCACTCCGTACGGAGTGCGTGGATTGAAATACTGACGAGGATAACCTGGTCAGCCTCAGTAAGGTCGCACTCCTTACGGAGCGGATGAAACGACTACCTAGCCATAAGTAGTAGGTCGGAAGAAAACGCACGGACTCTTCGTAAGAACGAAGGCCAAAGGGCAGACAGATGACATTTGAATTTCTATACATAAATTACCAAATGATCAAAGCTATCTTTAAGGGGCGTTCGACCTTTTGAATTTCGAACATAGAATCTATTTTCTGAATATTATAATTAGCTGTAGTAATCAGCACAATATTCAACTAGAAAAGTCACGATGGATTTAATCGGGACTTTTCTGTATTAAGGGGGCAAATGATGATTTGAACAATTGGGGAAGGTATTCGTACAGTCAGAAAATCAAAGAGGCTCAGTCAAGTTAAGTTTACTAACATGGTTAGTTGGAGCAAGATAAGTATAAACTTAGAGAAGTTATTGCCGGTTTGCTACTACTTTAAATAGCTGATCCACTTTTTGTTGGTCTGAGATATATTTCCCGATAAATTCCTTTAAATCATCTGTAGATTCAAATTCCACAAGAACGTGACCATCATACCATTTCTGGAGAAACTCACGGTGGATAACATATGTCTTTTCCTCCACAGTAAACGTTATTCGGTCTACATTTGGAATCAGGGCGAAAATAAAAGAGGCATTGTAGACAATCGTTTGCTCCAAATCGTCAGGGGAGAGCGGATTATTGTCATTTTTATAAATTAAGGAAAGGCCATACGGTTCTTGTTCAGTTTCAAGCATCATCTTGTCTAATTTATCGTTTGCAGGCAACTGATGAACAATTTGTCCCACAGCACTGTTACTGCCAATAAGTGTATTCTTAAACTTAAATAAATCCTCATCAGAATCCGGAACCTTGTTAGTTGAATTGCACGCGACCAACGTAAGCATCATTAACATCATAATTATAAGAAATTTATAATCCTTCCCAAAAAATTTCATGATTCACCTCTCTATTTCAAATTGCTTCCACATTTTAATGTATTAACCATACCATAGGTTTTGAGAAAAGTTCAAGTTTGTTTCCCATACGTGTCCCGAGATGTGCTGTTCTTCACTAGAGGTTCCTGCAAGACGTCAAACTCTTTTCTTGTAGTAATTCTTGAATTTGAGAGAGGACAAACATAAAATATCCCTCGCTAATGAGAATGTCTAAAAAGTTACAATATTTTGATAAAATTGTAATTGGTATTATCAAATTGGAAATTATATGCTATCATTCTATGTGTTAGATAAGTGTGTAAGATATGGGCGAACGGTGTTTTGAAGAGCTGGCCAGCTTTCAAATAAAAACTTATTTTCATATGGAGGTTAAGCAATGACATTTAATCTTAAGAAAACCTGTGCAACTCTTTTATCTGTCCCTATTTTAAGTCTTTCTTTGTTTGCCGGAATTTCATTTGCCAGTACCCAAGCAAAACAACTGACCATACCATCCAGTCAAGGTACTTTAACCTCTAATGTTTGGAGAGCTACGGTCGCGACAAGCTCCGGAAATACGCTTCAATGGGATTGGCAGGTATCTGCCGTTTATAGCGGTACCAAAACAGTATCGTCCATTAGGACTTCATGGAGCAGCACAGCCTCTTTGAGAAACTCCGCAAATATTTCCATGGGCGTTGCGGCTGACGGCGTAAGCGCTGGGGGCGGTTCCGCATGGGCGAGTACGACAACGGTTCTGAAGTTTTGGGAGAATGCCAATGGATCCAAATCGTCGGATTGGCGTTCAAACATCGTTATCGGACCGAGCACCGACTATAGAAGTGGAACGATTGTTACAACAAACACCGCTAAAGTAAAGCTTTCGAGCGACCCTAAGTATTACGAAATTAGCGCAGGCGTTTAATTTGCAAAACTGAAGAAGATAACAAGTAAAGAATCGACCGTGTATGCGGCTGATTCTTTACCTGTCGTTTACTATCTTTCATGATCGATATGGGGGGCAAATGAAGAAATTCGTCTTGATGTTGCTTATTGTTCAACTCGCGCTAGCAGGTTGTAGTCGGCAAAGTGACGTACAGCCAGGCGGTGGGATGGTGAATAATGTTGAACTGCCTAAATGCAGTGAAGAGGGCCAATGTATGTATCTAATCAATCGGTATTCTCAAAAGCTACTCACTTATAATGAGAAGACAAAGTCCATCGAAGAACAACAGGATATTCCAAATTATATTTACTATGAATTTAATACCATCAGCCCATACTTTACGGTTGGCAACAGCCTTACAAATGGTTTCTCGATATTAAGAATCGACAAGGATAACGTTACGGAAAGCGTACTATTGAAAGATAGAAAAAACGAAGCCATTTTTCCTTTGGCAACAAATGGTGAGCGTTATTTTTTTATTCATTCCTATTATGATGACAGTGGGAAGGAAACGAAACGTACGATTGCAGAGTTAATTCAAGATAGCACGAAAGATCTTCCTAATGTATCGGCACTTGTGTCATACGGGGCGATCGTTAAAGATAAGCTTTACTATACGGTTTATGACGAAGCTTCAAATTCTTTTCATTTACAATCCTTGTTAATGAACAATTTAGATGCAGAACCAAGGATTGAAGCGGATAATCTCGAAACGGGGGAGTTATATAGTACAAATGGAGAATTGCTAACTTCCAGCAATGAATTGATATTTAATGATCGAATACAATTCGAGAAAAAAACGTTGAATTACATAGACGATAAACATGGACTTCTTATTCAAATCTATCCTAATGAACAAGCAGATCTTGTGCTGGATGTTATTGATATTGCATCTAAGAAACAAATAGGAAGTGTTTCAGGCGTCATTGACTTTTCAGTCGATAATCAAGTGATTACTGTTTATTGCGAAGCATACATTAAGCAAATCAATATTCCATAACTGTAGATAAGAGGGGAACATGAAGACATTAAAATTGGTGGGTTTGACCAAAAGGTTCGGTGATAAGGATATTCTTAATCGTGTCGATTTTGAATTTCATAGTCCAAACCGTTATATCATTCATGGGCAAAGCGGCTCCGGGAAGACAACGTTGCTCAATTTAATAGCAGGTTATGATAACCCGGATAGCGGTCATGTAGAGGGGGAGGGCTCTTTAAATATTGGGTATTTATTCCAGGATGAAATGCTCTTCTCAAATTTAACGGTCAGAGAAAATTTATTCATTAAGTATGCTTCTTTTTCGCCTAATCACCATGCTGATTCACAGTTTGAAGCGCTAATCGTGGAAACATTGAGCAACTTTAATATTCTTGATCTAAAAGAAAGAAAAGTATCGATGCTTTCCGGCGGTGAGAAACAACGTGTCCAGTTAGCGTCCATTCTTATCTCTGAACCGGATATCGTTCTGATGGACGAGCCGACCTCAAAACTTGACACAAAAAACAAAGAACAGATTATCAAGACCATTGAAAATGTTTTTAAAAACAAGTTGATTATTGTGGTTAGTCATGAAAGCAACCTTCTATTAAAGGGTGGGATGGACCTGAGACTGGAGAACGGGAGATTATATCATGAATAAAGTTAAGAACACGCCTGTTATATCCCGTTTAATTCTTAAAAAATCAAATTCATATCTACGAATTTCAATTTTGCTTTTCATCTTTTCTCTAGTATTGATTGCGAGCTCTGCCGTGTATTTTATTAATCAATATCTCCAAGTAGATAAAGATTTTCTCTCCAATGATAATACGCATATCATTGAAATTACGACCTCGCGAGGCAATGCCATGCATGCTCAATCTTTGAAATACGAGGATGAAACGACCATTCGTGAAGAGATTGAAAAAGAGTACCCCGATACAAGCTATAAGGTCTTTAAGGAGTATCAGTTTAACTTTGGGATTCAAGATGCAAAGGGAGGTACTCATTTTATTTATGGCCTCGATGAGGCAGGAGGCAAATATTTAGGAAGCTGTGACTTGGAAATAAGAAAAGCTTGCGGAAAGATGGATTTAGATCAGGTGCTAACCTTGCAACTCCCAATTGTCAAAGTCCATGAAGACGGGCTGAGCAGCAGCGAGATCGTCGATTATCCGATGAACTATCAGTTAGGAGTATCAGATAAAAACCCTTTTTCCCTTTATAACGATGAACAATTAGAAACTATTTATATAGGTAGCCAAACGTATAAAGAAATGATCGAAAAAACATATTTGATTCAATGGGACCAATTCGTCAAGGAATATGATAGTCATAATCCGTTCGGTATTCAATCCTTGAGGAAGATATATGTCTACGTCGACGCATTATCTCAGGTGGAAGGAATTGCAGAACTGGTCAATGATAAAGGATATAATACAAATTATACGTTTAAAGCATTTGATAATTTTGATGTGTCCATGAAAAATACGGTAGTATTGTCATTGGCCTTAGGGGTTCTAATTCTGATGATAACGGCCGCGCATGTGATATTGTCGTTTAATTCTTATCTTAAAGTACAGCAAAAGGATATGGGAATTTTAAAACAACTGGGGTACAACCAAACAACAATTAATCAGATATACTCACGGAATATTAATGCAATCTTCTTTTTCACTGCCGTGGGGATAACGCTTTACACCGTGGTAGTAAGTGCTATTTTCATTGGTGAAAATGTATATTTATTCACATCATCCATTCTAGTATTGATAATCTTAATTCTTCTCACAATTAATCGTATCATTATTTTATGGATCCTACGGCAATATTCAAAGAAGAATATACTCACGCTCCTTAAGACAAACAAAGAATTCGAATAAGTGCAATTTTTTGGAGGCTCCTAGCATGCAACGTAAAGTTAAGAACATAGTAAGTGCAGCTATTGTGATAATGGTATTCATGATAACCTTAATAGGTTGTACTTCTAGTCCAACCGAAAACGATGATGCGAATAGCGTATTGCTGCGGATCGCAACTACATACGGTGAGTCTGAAAACAACCTGCTTAGACAACAGTACGCCGAGATTTATGAGTTTACTCATCCGAACGTCACAATAGAATTTATCCCTGTTATGACGGATGGTGAGCAGGAGCAGAGTCCATTGGAGCAATTAAAGACAACATTATTGGATTCAAGTAAAGCTGATCTTGTTCTGGTTGATTACCAAAGCTTGTGGAGACTGATTGATGAGAATCTGTTGATGAATCTAGATCCCTTAATAAAAGAAAGTCAGATTGAAACGGGTGAGCTAGCCGCGCCAGTTAATAATACGTTGTCCATGATAGGTAATGGCAGTACATATGGTCTCTCACCAACGTTTTCAACCACAGCCCTCTTTTATAATAAAACGATCTTTGAGAGGCAGGAAGTTCCATTCCCTCGCGATGGGATGACCTGGGATGATTTAATTCAGTTGGCAGGGCGCCTTCATCTAGGAGACGGGAAATTATTGCATGGATTTACTTTCAACAGTTTCTCTTCGGATGTGTTTTACGATATGTTGAGTTATGCGTCTCCGCTTCAAACCATGATTTTTAACGAAAAGGAACGTAAAATGACGGTTGATACGGACAGTTGGGAGCGGATCTGGACGGACTTTATTAATTTGGCTCGCCAAGCAAAGCTTCCACTGCCTGATGATGAGAACAAAAATGCTTCTGAAGCAAGCAATGACATGATGAATCCCTATTCTAACGATTACTTTCTATCGGGACAAACGGCTATGACAATTGCTTCGTACAATTACGTCAATCAGATAATGGACGCGAATCTGAATGCGCCACAAATTCAGGGAATGGAACAGATTGAATGGGATGTGGTAACCCTGCCCATCCATGCTGAACAGCCCGGCATAGGCGGGAGCATTACAATTAACAATGCAATGGGAATAGCTGCAAATGCGCAGAACAAAAAGGAGGCTTGGGAATTTATTAAGTTTATCAATAGCAAGGAATGGGCAAATACGAAATCGCGCAGCAATAACAACGATTTGTTCACCTATGTTAAATCAAACAAGCCGCAGAGCAATCTGAATTACAACCTAGATGCTTTTTTCAGTCTAGTGCCTGCCCCCTATCAGATTAGACTCGGACGCATGCTGGATGAGAAGCCAGACCTGTACCAAGTGTTGGACATCGGGCGTAATAAATTAAATGAAGTGCTTATCGGGGATAAAGAGGTTCGTCAGGCTCTGAGAGAGTGGGAGATAGAAGGGAATATTGAACTTCAGAAAATTCTTTAACAACACCTGGGATTCTTGCTTTATAACTTGACACTTGCAAGATTAATAATCTGAGGTTAAACCAAACAGACTGGTAGCGTTAGTGATTTGATGAGAGTACTCTATTGTAGAGTTTACTAAAAGAATAGTAAAAAGACGCCTCAAGTTATATTGAAAACTTGAGGCGTCTTTTAAATTTAGTACAGAACAAAAAGATAAACGCTGTCGCACTCCGTACATGGTAGTGAATTAAAAACACATTCAGCATGATTCCTGATTGGGGTTACTACAAGCGCATTTGTTTAAATTGAAAAAATAGGCTGCTTCCGTGTCGTATCATCTACGGGGAAGCAGCCTATTTTCCAATGATCTTCTCTACTCACTTATTGTGATTGTTTTTGTTCTTATAATAGGCCTTTCTGCGGACATAGACGATATGGGCTAGATTCAGAACACCCGTCACGATGGCTAGAATAGAGGGCAGTATTTGAAGTAAGGTTGGAAATGTAACTCCGTTTCCAACAGGACCCGTTCTCGGCTGCAAGGCTTCCCAATAACCAAAAAGAATGGCGCTTAAGCTGAAAAAAATTAAAAATAGAGACAGCACAAGAACCAATTTTTCGTTTCTCATCGCAAATTCCCCCGATACAAGGATTACCCTGCAAAAGCGAGTAACAGCATTTTATATACACTTTATTACGAAAACGCCACCTAAAATGTTACAATTTACAAAGCAGCTGTCTTTTAGACTATTGTGCGCGCACGGGATATTCTGGATTTTTAAGGAAAGGCTGAATCATAATGAATCAAATCGACTACGAGGCTTTTTATAATGAGGTTGGAGCAAGCAATGGCTGGGATTTCAGCAGGCTGAAGTGTATTTCGGAGGAAGCGAAGTGGGACTTGTATCAGGAGGTCGTCAAGCTAAGCCGAAAATCCGATCTGCTGCTCGATATTGGCACGGGCGGCGGGGAAGCTATTTTATCAATTGCGGACTGTGCCCTGCTGCTGGTGGGGATTGATTTATCTACAAGCATGGTCAATACCGCTATGAAAAATATTACGTTAGCCGAACGCAGCAATGTTCGCGTACTGCCAATGAATGCGGACAAGCTGGATTTTCCAGACCGCTTCTTTCAAATCGTTTCCTGCAGGCACTCGGCCTTCCATGCACAGGAGGTAGCCCGGGTGCTGGAGCATGGCGGCACCTTCCTGACGCAGCAAGTGAGCGAGAACGATAAGCTGAATCTCAAGCAGGCGTTCGGAAGAGGGCAAGCCTACGGGGAGAAGCCAGGCTCGCTCAAGGAGAGGCATATAGCAGAGCTGACGGAAGCTGGCTTTACGAAGATTGAGGTTATGGAGTGGAATGTCGCGGAGTTTTATGAGACAGCGGAGGATTTGATTTTTCTGCTTAAGCATACGCCGATTATTCCGAATTTTGGGCAGCAGCCGGAAGATTTTGGGCGATTAGAAGCCTTCATTAAGGATAATAAGTCGGAAAGAGGCATCAAGGCGTTCGCAGAGCGGTTTATGATTAAGGCACAAAGGTAGAAGCAGGGGGAACAAATGTGAGAGAACAGCAGCTGATTAACAGTCAGAAAAGACCGATTACGATAAACGACATCGTGAAGGATTTGCGAAGATTAGGCGTTCGAGAGGGCGATGCGGTGCTGGTGCACGCCTCCTTGTCGCGCTTGGGCTGGGTATGCGGCGGGCCGCAGGCTATGGTGCAGGCGCTTATGCAGGCGGTCGGAGATGAGGGCACGTTAATTATGCCTGCGCAAACCGGGGATTGGAGCGATCCAGCCGAGTGGGGGAATCCTCCGGTTCCAGAGGAGTGGTATGAGACAATTTATCGGGAGCTTCCGGCCTTCGATCCAGCTTTATCACCCACGCGGGGAATGGGTCGTATTGCGGAGCTGTTCCGAACGTTTCCGGGGACGGTGCGCTCAACGCATCCGCAGGTTTCTTTTTGCGCCAATGGCAAGTATGCGGAGCTTATCACATCCGAGCATATGCTAAGCCCACAATTCGGCATGGCGTCGCCACTCGGGAAGCTGTACGGCTTGGGCGCCAAGGTGCTGATGCTGGGGACGGGGTATGAATCTTGTACAAGCTTTCATCTGGCTGAAGCGATGAGTGAGCGTCTGCCGACTAAGCAGCTGGGAACAGCTATTTATGAAGGGGACGAGCGAGTATGGAAATGGTTTACGGATTTCGCTTATGATTCGGAAGATTTTGGCCGGATTGGGCAGTTCTACGATCATGAGGGCTCTGTGCAAAAGGGTGCGGTAGGCAGCGCCGAGTCTCGGCTTTTTGATCTGAAAGAAGCGGTCGATTTTGCCAAGCAGTGGCTGATGATCCATCGTCCTATGGAGTGAAAAAAGGTTATGTCCATGCAGGTGCGAATGGGAAGCTCACATAAAAACCCTAGGGGATTCGCACCTTAAAATTTGTCGAATCATGACGAAAATCAAGAACTTGGGGAAAAGTCAATACTTCATTTAGATTTTGTTTATATGGATGATCTTGAAAATATATGCAATTGATACCATGATGTAATCAATTGTATGTATTTTCGCTGTCGCACTCCGTATGGAGTGCGTGGATTGAAACATCCGGGGCGGTGAGGCTGGTTGGAAGGGCGTAAACGTCGCACTCCGTATGGAGTGCGTGGATTGAAACATCTAATTGAAAGAACGCGCAGCGACGATTAGCGTCGCACTCCGTATGGAGTGCGTGGATTGAAACATCTAATTGAAAGAACGCGCAGCGACGATTAGCGTCGCACTCCGTATGGAGTGCGTGGATTGAAACACGAACACATCCGCTATCATGTTTTCATCGTAAGCGTCAAACAGCCCCCACCAAATTGTGTCACTGGACCACATCTCCTTCGAAGGATGCGTAACATTGTCGGTTCTTTTCTAAACAATCATATTCGGGCAAGAGGATACAAATGTGAGTGACAGTACCCATTTTTCAACATTAAATAAGGTAATTGAACGGTAAAGATACTCTCAATCCGAAGAAGGGTAAGGGTTAATTACAGCTATTTTTAAGGTCATTTTGAATTTTTTTTTATATAGATTAATCCTAGTAGCGAAAAGGTTATGGTGTATAATAATGTTAATAGTTAGTTGCGTTAATTAATTTTCAAGATAAGAGCATTCATATTACATACTAATAAAGAACGGAAGGAAGCGTTGCAACCATGTTACATGCAAGACAGATGAACCTTTTTAGAAAAGGGGTTCTTATAGTAATTGGTATTTTATTGATTGCCTTCGCAATGCCGGAATCTAGCCAAGCGTCATTCGTTGATCCAATTGATCAAACATCGGATACAGATAATACGATCCCGAATTCGCAAGGCGGATCAAAGGGTGTAGGACAAAGCTTTACTGCAGGCAAAACGGGATGGATGTACGATGTCGATGTATTTCTTGGTCAATCTTCAGCTACTGAGCGAGAGATAAGCTTGACGATTCACGAAGGCGCCGATATTAATGGGACAGTACTAGGCGTAGCGAAGGTAAGCAGTAGTATTGTGCCTGTTTTTCCGGGAGGATGGGTTCGGTTTAATTTTAACGAAGGGATTTATGTGGAGTCTAACAAGATTTATGGCATGATGATGGAGACAACCAACAATGAACCAAGTCAAGTGAACCAAGTCACTTGGAGAATATACAATCCTAGCGCATATACCGGCGGTACACCGTATTATTTTGAATCTTGGGATAATTTCAATTTTGATTTTGCATTCAGGACGTATGTAGCTTCTCAGCAGAGGGACTATTCGACTTCTTTGCAGTTGGACCAGCTTACAACAACTTATGGTGATACTGAGGAGATCAGAGCTACATTGCTGGATGTTGAAAATCAGGCAGTATCGAATAAAAGAGTCACATTTTCTCTGGATGGGAACGTTCTTGGTTCATCTAATACGAATGGAAATGGTGAAGCAATATTCAGCTATTCGGTTAACACGGCAATAGGGAATCATACACTTACAGCGGAATTCGCAGGAGACCCTACCCATCTTACTTCGAATGATTCTGTTACGATGAGGGTCGATAAGAGGCCTCTTGCAGTAACCGCAGATGATGCGACTCGTGAATATGGAATGAGCAATCCGGTATTCACAGGAACGGTCTCAGGCGGTTTATCGTCAGATGGGATTACAGCAACTTATGCTACGAGTGCTGACCAAGCAAGTCATGTAGGGAGCTATGCGATCGAAGCAGCACTGGTTGATCCGAATAATAAGCTAGGAAATTACGAAGTAACCAAAACCTCAGGCAGTCTATCCATTACGAAAGCGTCACTTTCGGTAACCGCAGACGATGCGACGCGTGAATACGGAATGAGCAATCCGGTATTCACAGGAACGATAGTGGGCGGTTTATCGTCAGATGGGATTACAGCAACGTACGCAACGAGTGCTGACCAAGCAAGTCATGTAGGGA
>NZ_JBPULM010000040.1:0-26590 GCF_055814915.1 Paenibacillus sp. R-74696 | reverse complement strand
GCGCAACTCAATCGTAGCGTCTTTACCGTTGAACCTTTTTTATTAGGTCATTCAACGAACAGCTGAAATATTCCCTGATAGCTCAGTTGGTAGAGCACTCGACTGTTAATCGAGTTGTCACAGGTTCGAGTCCTGTTCGGGGAGCCATATGCTCTCATAGCTCAGTAGGTAGAGTGCATCCATGGTAAGGATGAGGTCACCGGTTCGATCCCGGTTGAGAGCTCCAGCTTTATACGTGAGGCCCGTTGGTCAAGGGGTTAAGACACCTCCCTTTCACGGAGGTAACAGGGGTTCGAATCCCCTACGGGTCACCATCTATTGGGGATTAGCCAAGCGGTAAGGCAACGGACTTTGACTCCGTCATTCTCAGGTTCGATCCCTGAATCCCCAGCCATTCATGAGTCATTAGCTCAGCTGGTAGAGCACCTGACTTTTAATCAGGGTGTCGTAGGTTCGAATCCTACATGACTCACCATTTTTCCTAACAGCTTTACCCATGCGCGTGTGGCGGAATTGGCAGACGCACCAGACTTAGGATCTGGCGTTTCACGACGTGGGGGTTCAAGTCCCTCCACGCGCACCATTTAATTAAACTCAACTCCTTTTATCTGAAAATGATAAGAGGAGTTTTTTGATGTTCATTTTATTAAATCCCATCCGCCAATTAATCCAGTAAATTACGCCTGATTTTCCATGTTGCAGATTAGTTTGATTGTGTATAATGGCATAGCAGTGAGAATTACTATCAATGAAGAAGCAGAAAAGGGTGGGTTCGGTGGTAAATGGAACAAGGAAATACACGATTAGGTTAGCTACGCTGCTTATAGGGTGTCTGATCGTTCTTGCAGGCTGTGGAACAGCAGCAAATTCAGGTTCGGAATCAACTGCATCTCCAGTGCAGCAGACGACTGCAACGACTGAGCAAGAGCAGGCTGGCACTTCTAATACACGCGTTGTCACTGATTCATATGGAGAGAAAGAAATTCCGGCTAATCCGCAGCGCATTTTTTCAGTGAGTGCTACCACGCCATTGCTGGCACTAGGCATTACGCCGATAGGCGGCTTGAATTATGAAATTACACCGGATTACTATTTAAATAGTTATAAAGATCAAATCACTATTGCTGGAGATTATCCAATTAATTATGAGTCGGTTTTGGAATTAAAGCCGGATCTTATTATCGCTTCTTCCTTTGTCGAAGCAGATGTAGTTGATCAGCTGAGCAAAATTGCACCTACAGTCATTTATCCATGGGAAGTAAATTTGTATGAGCAGCTAAAATTCATTGCCGGCGTTGTAGGGAAAGAAGCAGTGGCCGAGCAATGGATTAAGCAGCATGAAGAGAAAGCGGCGAAATACAAGGAGGAAATCAAGCAGTATGTTGAGCCGGATGAGACGGTTGCTGCTATCCAGATTTTTAAAAACTCCTTCCAGGTAGCCGGTAATCGCAACATGGGACATGTCCTCTATGATTTGCTGGGGCTTAAACCGCTGCCGTCGATTCAGAAGCAAATAGATGAAAGCGAAGATTATTTTGTTTATACCGATTCGCTATCCCTTGAAAAATTGCCGGAGTATGATGCCGACCGATTGATCGTCAAAGTAGACATTACACAGCCGGGATCCGAGCAATTTTTTGAAGAAATGCAGCAATCGGCCATTTGGAAAAGTCTTTCCGCAGTGAAAAATGGCAAAGTTTATATCGTGCCGCATGAAAAATGGTGGTCCTATACGTTGTTCTCAACAGATGCTCTACTGGATGAAACGATGCAGCTATTCAAAAATTAAACGAAGTGCTGGCAAGGAAGCTTTCCTGATTCGACAGGAAAGCTTTTTTTATATATAGGAAAGGATATGCTGTTTCCATCCTTTCCTATATTTCTACGCGAAACGCAAGCTTTGCCGCCAAAGGACGGCTTCAGCCGTTTACGCTTGGGCATTTTTCCGCTACAATAAAATGATAGCATTTCTGAGAATGGTTATCATAATGGGAGGGGAACAAGGGCAAATGGCGGATAAGGGTGAACACATAGATGATTTGCAGCTCCGCTGGGTTCAGATTAGCAAAGGTTCATTTACTGGAGGAATACCAGCGTTGTCTCAGAACGCTAAGGTACACACGTTATGGACCATAATGCAAGGAACGGCAACGGTGATGCTTCATGGGCAGCCTATACAGCTTGAGCCAGGCACATGTGTTCTGTTCGAGCCCGAGACAACAATAGAGGTCGATAGAGTAGAGGATGGACGGCTTCAGTATTATTCGCTTGAATTTGAAGCAGCTTCTGCTGACGATGAAGAGGATGGGAGAGAGCTGCTTTCCTTCGCCGCTGGTCGCCCCCACTTCATTAAGCCATTTGCACCATTAATGGACGTTTTGGATTCACTGTTTGATTTACGAACGGCTGTAAGCGGAATGGTGCGATTTAAGCGCAATATTTTGCTGCAGGAGGCCATTTATTTAGTTGCCGCGGCTGCATCAGCCTCTAACCACTCTAAGGATGGGGAGCATGTCGTAGAGCAAACGATTTTATATATGAAGGAACACTATAAAGGTAAAATGACTCTGCAGGAGCTCGCGGATTTAGCGGGTGTGGGCATACGTCAGTATACTCATATGTTCAAGCAGTTGACGGGAGCAAGCCCGATGGATTATTTGGGCAAGCTGCGTATGGAGCGGGCCAAGAAGCTGCTGCTGGTGCCTTCGAATGATATGGTCACAGTAGCCAGTCATGTTGGCTTTAAGGATGAATTTTATTTTAGCAGAAAGTTTAAGCAGCATGTGGGGGTATCTCCTCGGGTATATGTGCAAACGAGAGAACCAAGGGTTATTGGCCTTCTTTATACGTCGCATTTGCTCGCGCTTGGTCATGTGCCTGTAGGTGCACCTGATTACCATCTGTTCGAAAATTATTATGTGCGTGAGCATGTAAGAGCCATGACACCTTTCAAATGGGAACCCTGTGACATGGAGGCTGTTCGCGCGATGAAGCCTGACTTGATTTTGGGCTATGAGCATATGCGCTCTGAGGAGCAGGAGCAGCTTAGCCAGTTGGCCGAGCTGATTCCTATCGATTGGCATACTCAGGACGTTTACGGGCAGCTGCGACAAATTTCAGCAGTTGTAGGCAAACGGAGACAGGAAAGAGAATGGATGGAGCGGCATTTGGCTAAAGCGGATCAAGCGAGGGAACGGATTCAGCGTCAGATTGGCGGCATGGAGACATGCGCTGTGCTGGTCATGGAGCGTGATACGTTCAGAGTAGTGGGTAGCCGCAATATGGGGCATGTTTTTTTTCGCTTGCTTGGTCTAGATCCCCATCCACTTGTGAAGCAGCATATGGAGGCGGGAGCGCCGTTTATTTTTTCCGAGCCTAAGCCGTATAATGATCTGTCAAAATACGACGCTGATCGGCTCATAATCATGATTAATCCGAAGGATCAAGGGGCTCCAGAAGCGTTTAACCAGTTGAAAATGTCCGAACGATGGCGGAATCTCGCGGCAGTACGCGGTGGCAGAATGCATATTGTTCCTTTCAACAAATGGTGGGTGTATTCGCCGCTTGCGATTGATGGGCAGCTTGATGAAGCGGTCGCTTTTTTGCATAAGGAAGATGTAAGTTAATAAGTGAAACTATATAAGAAAAGAGCTGATCGCAATGTGGCCTGAAACGATAGACGTGCTGCTTAATCACCGCTCCATTCGGAAATTTAAATCGAACCCCATTCCACAGCCGACCCTGGCAAAAATAATAGAGGCGGGGCAGCAAGCTTCAACCTCAAGCAGTATGCAGTGCTTCACGGTAATCAACGTGAGTGACCCAGATAAGCGAAAAAAACTGGCTGAGCTTTCCGGCAATCAGGCCTATATTGAGGAATGCCCCGTATTTCTCGTCTGGTGCGCCGATCTGTACCGTTATGAGCAGGCAGCCAAGCAGCATTATGAGGGCGAGCTTACGAGCACGGTTGAAAATTTTATCGTAGCAACGGTTGATACCGCGCTGGCTGCTCAAAATGCAGCGATCGCAGCGGAATCGCTTGGCTATGGAATTGTTTATATTGGTGGCATCCGCAACAATCCCCAGGAGGTTTCAGCGCTTTTAGAACTGCCAGCGCATGTGTACCCCGTATTCGGGATGTGCATGGGGGAGCCGGATCAAGCGCCGCTGACGCGACCAAGACTGCCACAGCAGGCGATTTTGCATGAAAATAGCTATGATCAGGATGCGGTGGAAAGCGGCATTCGGCAGTATGACGAGACGATTAGGCAGTATATGCTGGAGCGCTCAGAAGGCAAGCTGAATACGAGCTGGTCCGAATCTATGGCGGCCAAAATCAATCATCCCCGTCTGCATATGGGCGATTTTCTCCGCAGCAAAGGCTTCTTGCAAAAATAAGAAGCCTTTCGGCCGTGCATGGGCGATACAAAATCATTTGGCCTAAACAATTGCTTTATTTTCATTGACATTATACGTGAGAACGATTATCATTAATTATTGAATGATACTGATAATAGTTATCATGTTTAATGAATGATAAGTCGTATGATTTTAAAATATTCAGCAAACAATCCGTATAAGCGGGCATCGGAAGGAGCGTGCATGTCACATGATTCGCCTCACAACATCGAATCTCGACATTGGTTATGATGAACGGTTAATCGTTCAAGATCTGAATATTGCTATCCCACAAGGAAAAATTACTGCGTTGGTGGGGTCCAACGGTTCGGGTAAATCGACGATTTTGAAAACAATGGCTCGTCTGATGAATCCATCTGCAGGCAGCGTATTGCTGGATGGGAAGTCGATTCATAAGCAAGCGACGAAAGAAGTGGCGAAGCAGCTGGCTATTTTGCCGCAAAATCCGACTGCTCCAGACGGACTGACCGTATCCGAGCTTGTATCGTATGGACGTTTTCCTTATCAGAAGGGCTTCGGCTCTGTGAGCAAGGATGACCGTAAAATTATCCAATGGGCCATAGAAGCGACGGGAATGGTAGATTTTGCTGACCGTCCAGTTGATCAGCTGTCAGGCGGTCAACGCCAGCGTGCTTGGATTGCGATGTCATTGGCACAGGAAACGGATATTTTATTTTTGGATGAGCCAACCACTTTCCTTGATATGGCGCATCAGCTCGAAGTATTGCATCTGCTTGAGAAGCTTAACGAGGTTAATAAGCGTACGGTTGTTATGGTTGTCCATGACCTGAACCACGCTTCGCGTTATGCGCATCATATGATTGCTATCAAAAAAGGCAGTGTCGTTGGTGAAGGCTCGCCGCAAGAGGTTATGACACCGGAGATTTTGCGCGAGGTGTTTAACATTGAAGCTGATATTATGCCTGATCCGCGTACCGGTGTTCCGCTGTGCATGCCGTATGCGCTCGCAGGTGAGTCGGCTGCATCCAGAGTTATGCTTGATAAGAAGCCGGCATTAGCTGGAGTTGTATAGTCAGTCATCAAACCGTGCTTGCAGGAGCACGGTTTGATTTTTATGTGGCGGCTAAAAGCAAAGGGAAGGCTAAAAACCCGGAAAAAGTTTTTTTAGAAAAAGCTAAAATAACAGTTGCAATTCCCTTCTCAACATGATATATTATTACTTGTCGCCACGATGAAACACTTAAGAAATACAGGCGAAAATGTAATGCGGACGTGGCTCAGTGGTAGAGCATCGCCTTGCCAAGGCGAGGGTCGCGAGTTCGAATCTCGTCGTCCGCTCCATAATGCGCGCCCTTAGCTCAGCTGGATAGAGCGTTTGACTACGAATCAAAAGGCCAGGAGTTCGAATCTCTTAGGGCGCGCCATTTCTTTAAAAATGAATTATCTGTCGGGACGTAGCTCAGCTTGGTAGAGCACCTGGTTTGGGACCAGGGGGTCGCATGTTCAAATCGTGTCGTCCCGACCATATTTGCGGGTGTAGTTCAATGGTAGAACTTTAGCCTTCCAAGCTAATAGCGTGGGTTCGATTCCCATCACCCGCTTAAACGTTACAAAGTACGAAGAAAGCCTTGCGGTATGCAAGGTTTTTTTTGTTCCTGTTTTTAAAGGATGATAATTTTTAAGGACAAAATAGCCAAGCGCTAAGGAGGTTGAAGGTGGATGAAGCAAAACAAATATGATGAGTCCTCTTTTTTCACAAATTATAGCCAGATGGCTCGTTCGATTGGGGGACTGGATGCTGCCGGAGAATGGTCGTTTTTTCGCAAAATGCTGCCGAAGCTGGAGGGTGCAAACGTGCTCGATCTCGGCTGCGGATTCGGCTGGCATTGCCGCTATGCACGGGAACAGCATGCCCGCTCGGTTGTAGGGATTGACCTTTCGGGCAATATGCTGGAACGGGCAAGGGAAATGACAGACGATGGACAGATTGAATATCGCCAGCTTGCGATTGAGGATATCGATTTTCCAGCGGAGGAGTTTAATGTCGTCATTAGCTCGCTTGCGCTGCACTATGTGGAGCAATTGGGCGGCCTCTTCAATAAGATTCACCATTCCCTGACGCCAGGCGGCACATTTGTCTTTTCGGTTGAGCATCCGGTGTTCACCGCGCTTGCCGGACAGGATTGGCATTATGGGGCGGAAGGGGAAAAGCTGCATTGGCCGCTGGATAATTATCATAGGGAGGGCCAGCGTCAGTCCAGATTTCTGGAGCATGATGTCGTTAAATATCACCGTACGGTTTCGACCTACATGAACGCGTTGATTGAATCCGGATTCGAGCTTAAGCAGCTTTCGGAGCTGCAGCCGACAAAGGAGCTGCTGGCTAGCCATTCGGCTTGGCAGGAGGAAATGCGCCGTCCGATGTTTTTGCTAGTTTCAGCAGTGAAAAAATAACAAAATAAGTCCCAATACATCGATAATAAGTGACAATAGAGAAGCGATGAACAGAAAGCTTCTATGGAGAGTTTCAGCCATGGAAGCTTTTTTAGTAGCGTTTGTCTGATTGAAGAGGCTATAAAGGATTGTTTATTTGCTGGAAAAAAGATGCCTGTTAGCTGGAAAAAAGCATACGCGTGCTACCAGCTAGTTTATTTTTATAAGGGTAGAAATGATCCCCGATACGCAAGCGACAGCAAGAGAAAGGTAGGCCCATTTATTTTTTTTAAAATAGATGAGGAATACCGCGAGCAGGGCCAAGGCGGTGGACAGCAGCGAGGACAGCAATGCACCGCTCATAAATGCAGCATTCCGATAAGGGATATACAACGGTATGAGCATAAGAAGCAAACTGAAGGCGATAATGGCGATTTGATGAGGGGTCAGGTGAAGGTAGCTGCCTTTTTTAGCCGTAACTTTAACCGTTATAAAAGAAATAGCTGCGATAATTATCAGCAATGGCAAGTAGAGCTGAACTATGAAAATCTCCTCCATTTCTTGATAAATCGAGGTAAATTCCTTTTTATACCATACCTAAAGATACGTGTGAATGGCAACTATTCTTTTTTTTATATCTTTTCTACAGCGTGAAAATGATTCTATTTATCCATAAAAAATGAATGAGATAGAATTGTATCATACAGGGGTAATGTATGACGTTAGCGGAAATTCAGGGGATCATCTCCTCATTTTATGATTAATGCTCCCTTTTTAGTTGTGAGCATAATAGACAACCTCCCATACATCTTGGTAAATGGCGGGGCTTCAACCGTGAAGGATTTTGTAGTATGATGTAAGATAGTTAAAATGAGTCCGTTATAGGGCACGCTACAGGAGGATTTCAGTATGTCGGAACAAGCTGCAACGAATTTATCGGCAAGCCGCCAGCAAGCGAACAATTTGCTGCGTAGGGATGTTCGGTTTCTAGGCAACATACTCGGCGAAGTGCTCGTCCACCAGGGCGGCAAGGAATTGCTTGAAATTGTAGAGCAAATCCGTGAAACAAGCAAATCGTTGCGAGCGGAATATATTCCGGAGCTATTCGCGCAATTCAAGACGACCGTGTCGTCATTGAGCCCGGAAATTAGGCACCAGGTTATTCGTGCCTTTGCGATTTATTTTCAACTGGTTAACATTGCTGAACAAAATCACCGTATTCGCCGCAAGCGCGATTATGAGCGTTCCACTGGGGAAGGCGTTCAACGCGGCTCCATTGAGAGTGCTGTAGCGGATCTGAAGGAACGTCAAATCGCAGTGGAAGATGTACAGCAAATGCTGAGCGGCATTTCGCTGGAGCTTGTTATGACTGCACATCCAACGGAAGCTACACGCAGAGCGGTACTGGATATCCACAAGCGGATTGCCGAAGATGTCATGGAGCTTGATAATCCGACGCTGACTTATCGTGAGCGCGAGAAGCTTCGCGAGAAGCTGCTGAATGAAGTGCTTATTTTGTGGCAAAGTGATGAGCTTCGTGACCGTAAGCCTACGGTTATCGACGAAGTTCGCAACGGCTTGTATTATTTTGATGAAACGTTGTTCGAGGTACTGCCTGCTGTCTACGAAGAGCTGGAGCGCTGCCTTGAGAAATATTATCCAGGTGAAAAATGGCATGCGCCAGACTTTCTCCGTTTTGGCTCGTGGATCGGCGGCGACCGTGACGGCAACCCTTCCGTAACGGCGAAGGTGACGTGGGAAGCGCTGACGATGCACCGCCTGCTGGCAATTCGCAAGTATGAAGAAACGCTGAATGAGCTGATGGGCCAACTCAGCTTCAGCACGAATATTGTGGAAGTGTCGGATGAATTGATTGAATCGATTCGCCGCGACCGCGAGCAGGTTGAGCTGAAATGCGTAGAACTGTGGCGCAACACGAAGGAGCCTTACCGCATCAAGCTTGGCTTTATGCTGGAGAAGCTCGCCAATACGCGCAATGAGGCGCTCAAAGGCTCGGCTATGCGCTATAACAGCCCGGAAGAGCTGCTGGAGGATTTGAAAATTATTGACCGCAGCCTGCGCAATCACTTCGCGGATTATGTGGCAGACACGCATATCGGCAAGCTGGTTCGCCAGGTTGAGCTGTTCGGCTTCCACCTGATGACGCTGGATATTCGCCAGCACAGCAAAGAGCATGAAAATGCGATGACTGAAATTTTGGCGAAAATGAATATTACGCCTGATTATGCAGGTTTGAATGAGGATGAAAAGGTTGAGCTACTGCATCGCCTGCTGAATGATCCGCGTCCATTGACGTCGAGCCACTTGGATTATACCGATGCAACGCGTGAATGCCTCGATGTGTACCATACGGCTTACCGTGCGAAGCAAGAGTTTGGCCCGAACTGCATTTCCAGCTACCTGATCAGTATGACGCAGGGCGCCAGCGACATGCTGGAAGTCATGGTCTTCTCGAAGGAAGTTGGCTTGTTCCGTCAAGATCGCGACGGCACGGTTCACTGCTCTGTTCAATCGGTGCCACTGTTCGAGACAATCGACGACCTTCATGCGGCTCCGGCTATTATGAAGCAGTTGTTCGAACTGCCGATTTACCGTCAAGCCGTTGCGGCTCGCGGCGATCTGCATGAAATTATGCTGGGTTACTCCGACAGCAATAAAGATGGCGGAGCGGTTACAGCAAACTGGGAGCTGCGCGTAGCTCTTAAGGAAATTACAGCAGCGGCGAACGAATACGATGTTAAGCTGAAGTTCTTCCACGGACGCGGCGGAGCACTCGGTCGCGGCGGCATGCCGCTGAACCGCAGCATTTTGGCACAGCCACCGCATACGGTTGGCGGCGGCATCAAAATTACCGAGCAAGGCGAAGTGCTTTCCTCGCGTTATTCGATGCAGGGCATCGCTTACCGCAGCTTGGAGCAGGCGACTTGGGCGCTGATTACAGCAGCGCGCTTGGCAAAATATCCGGAGCAGGGCCAGACGGCCGAGCCGGAGTGGGAAGAAATAGCCCGTTCGATTTCCGAGACGGCGCTGGAGAAATATCAGGATTTGATTTTCCGCGATCCGGATTTCCTCACGTACTTCAAGGAATCGACACCGCTGCCTGAGGTTGGCGAGCTGAACATTGGCTCACGTCCGTCCAAACGGAAAAACAGCGACCGCTTTGAAGATTTGCGCGCGATTCCATGGGTATTCGCATGGACGCAAAGCCGTTATCTGCTGCCAGCCTGGTATGCAGCCGGCACAGCGCTCCAGCAATATGTGGATGGAAGCGAAGAGCGTCTGCAAACGTTGAAAACGATGTATGAGCATTTCCCATTCTTCCGCTCTTTGATCGACAACCTGCAGATGGCACTGGCGAAAGCCGATCTTATTATTGCGAAGGAATATGCGGGCATGATTTCCGATGAGGCTATCCGCGATCGTATTTTCCAGCAAATTGAGTCGGAATATGCGCTGACGTCGCAAATGATTTTGAGCATTACGGGCCAAGCGGAAATTTTGGATAACGTACCGGTTATTCAAGAATCGATTCGCCTCCGTAATCCATACGTTGATCCGCTCAGCTACATGCAGGTTCAGCTTCTGACTGAGCTCCGCGGACTGCGGGCGAAGGACGAGGATGATCCAGAGCTGCTTCGTGAAGTATTGCTCACGATCAACGGAATTGCAGCCGGCCTGAGAAACACGGGCTAATACGAATACGGAGCTTGCAAAATAAATAAGTAAACGCCACGAGATTCTGGCGTGAATAGGAAAGCCAAGCAGGGCAGCTATTGCCTCGCTTGGCTTTTTTTTGCGTTGTAAAAGGTGGGGCAAGCGGGAGCAGTGGCCCTTATTATGCGCTTGTACAGCTTTTTAGCACGATATATGGTCGGGGTTCAAAGGTTTTATGTTGCTTTAAATTTCACTTAAGTTTGATTTAAGGTGCGTCCTGCATGATGTATACATAGAAGGCAAACGAAATGACCGAATACAATCGAACGGACAAGAACGAATCGTTATTTTCCCGATACTTAGCTTAAGTGATGAATTTTACTCGGTAAAACTTGAAGGAGGCAATCAAGATGAGCGAGGACAACCAATATAGAGGAACAAATAACAGCTTGAATGGACAGGGAGATGATCGTATGGCGGATCAAGTGAATGGTGGAGGACAAGGAAACGAGCAGGCGGACATGAACACAGCCGGATCGAGCGATAGCAAAGACGGACAAGCGAGTGCAGCTGGCAAGCCCGGGAGCGAGCAGGTTTTCAAAACGGTTTATGGTTATGAGGATGCTGCTGAACCGCGGGAAGAGGCTTCGGCGTCGAAGGAGGCGGAGGCGAATGGAAGCCGGACAACGCCCCAGCAAGCTGATCCACTCGTATCATCGGTATCGCAGCAGGAATCAGCTGCAGGCCAAGAGGCTGCAAAACAGACGGCTCCGCTAGTAGCTTCCTACATCTACGAGGCAGAACGCTCCCCTTCGAGCTTGCGCCATTCGTATGAGAAGCAGCTGGGTCAGTTGCAGACGATGACGGATAAAGGGCAAAGCGGCGCAGGCAGGGGCGGGGACGAGGCTTCCTCCAAGCTGGCGAAGCGTTCGCCGATGAAGTCCATTTTCGCCGCGTTTCTGGCAGGGGCTGTCGTCATCGGCGGCTTTATGTATACGGCGGATCGCAGCAATTTGTTTACAGGCGGCGTAGCTACAGTGAATGCGACAAATGGCAGTGTCGTCAGCAATGGCAGCGAGAACAGCGCAGGCTTGACAACCGCCGCCAACTCGGTGGACAGCCAAATTTCCAGCATTTATGCAGCGGCATCCCCAGCGGTCGTCAAAATCGAAAACTACGGCCAAGCGACGCGCTCGAGCGGACGCGGCTCGGACTACTGGCAGTTTTTCGGCCAGCAGGCACCGCAAAACGGCCAACAGCAGCAGCCAAATGCAGGCTCCAATGATCAAAACAGCACAGACGATTCCAATTTGCAGCTTACCGGCTCCGGAACGGGATTTATATTCCAGTCCGATGGTTACATTTTAACGAATGAGCATGTCATTAGCGGGGCTTCCCAAGTGAAGGTAACCGTAGAAGGTTATGATGAGCCGTTTGTGGCCAAGGTTGTTGGCTCCAGCGCCGATCTGGATTTGGCTGTTCTGAAAATTACCGGAACGACGGCATTCCCGATGCTGTCGCTGGGCGACTCGGATAGCACAGCCATCGGTGACTGGGTTATCGCTATCGGCAATCCTTATGGCTTCGACCACACGATGACGGTTGGTGTGCTAAGCGCGAAAGAACGTCCAATTTCTGTACAAGACGAAAATGGCGGCACGAAGGATTATAAGCATTTGCTGCAGACCGATGCCTCCATTAACCCAGGCAACTCGGGAGGTCCGCTGCTGAATACGAGTGGGCAGGTCATTGGCATCAATACGGCGGTAAGCGCGGAGGCGCAAGGCATTGGTTTTGCTATTCCATCGAACGAAATTCAAAGTGTGCTTCAAAAGCTGATGACAAATTCCTTATAATATTTTTCATATAAAAAGGCTGGGAACGATGTGCGGTACGATTCGCATTCGTAACGAGCCCGGCAAGAGCAGCATCAAGCGAAAAGCTTGAGAGCTGCTTTTTTGCCATAGATAGTGGAAAACGTATATAATAATTCAAATAAGGTAGCGGTGTTGTTTCGTCATACGTTGGAAAGATTGGATGTTTCTTACGCAATTATCTTGCTTTTTAAGTCCATGTGGATTACGATTTTCTATAGAGTTTAAGGGCAGAGGACGCGGCAGGAGTTATATTTGTTTTAGTAGGCATTGCTGATTCATAATAGCACTCGCGGCAACAATCCGTTCAAACGGAAAGTTTGGAGGAGTAGAAGTGAATGTATTGGAAGCCCGCCTTGCAAAATTATCGTTAAAAGGCGACCAGCGGGCATTTGCTGAGCTCGTAGGGCTCTATCAGGACAAGCTTTTTCACATGGCGTACCGCATGCTGAGCAACCGTCAAGAGGCGGAAGATGTCGTGCAGGAAGCGTTCATGCGAGTGTATAGAAATTTAGAGCGTTACGATGAAACCTTAAAATTTTCCACCTGGATTTATCGGATCGCGACGAATCTTTGTATCGACAAGCTGCGCAAGCGCAAGCCTGTGTATTCACTCGATGCGGAATCGACGGATCACGAGGGCCTTGATGGTTATTCGATGATTCCAAGCGACAATCGTACGCCTGAATCGGAGACGCTGCTGTCCGAGACACAGCGGATTATCCATCAGGCCATTGATTCGCTTCCTCCCAAATACAAGACGGTGATGATGCTGCGGTATATTGAGGATTTATCTCTTCAAGAAATTAGCGAGGTCATGGATATCCCTGTAACGACGATTAAGACGAGGGTACATCGAGGGCGCGAGTTTCTGCGCAAGAAGCTGGAGTACAAGCTGTAAAAATGGCCGAAAGCTTGTCGCGAAATTTTGAAACACTTTCGGATTTGATACGTATCCTATAGTTGTAGTAGAGCGTTAATGTGAGCAAAAGAAAGAAAGGACTGGCTGCTATGGAATGCAAAGTCGCCATCGGAATGATGCACGACTATTTTGACGGTGATCTGACCAGACAAGGTACGATGGATTTGAAGGGGCATATGAGTACTTGTCCCGCTTGCCTCGCTCGGTTCGAACAGCTGGAGAAGACGGAAGCGATGACTTTTTCCGCCTTGGAGCATGCCGCAGTGGTCCCGCATTACGATATACAGTCTTCCGAGAAGCTGACGCAGCTTATTCTGGACCAAATACCGAAACCGAAGGCGAAGACTCGTCCGCTGTATTTGCGTTTGCTTTACAAGTACCCGGGCGTAACGGTCGCAGCGGTTTTTGTATTGGTCATGCTGGGCAGCTTCGTCTCGATGTGGGGACATGATACGAAGCTGGTGGTATCGGGCGAGGATCTGCATCAGGTCGTTATTGACGGCAACACGGTTACAATTCCAGAAGGTGTGCATATTAAAGGAAATTTGATCGTTGAAAATGGCATGGCTGACGTAAGAGGCGAAATCGAGGGCAATGTAACGGTTATTGACGGTTCCTTGAATCTTGCTTCGACCGGTTACATTGCCGGGCAAAGCCGAACCATTGATCAAGCACTTGATTGGTTCTGGTATAAGGTGACGACAACTTTCAGCGGATTGGCTTCTTAGGTGGCTGCCTTCCTGACGGGAAGGCAGCTTTTTTTGAAAATATAGGGAAGGATAGGATGGTTGCATCCTTTCTCTATATTTCTCGGACTGAAACGCGCTGCACCGCCAAAAGATGTCGACAGCTGTTTCACCTTGAAATATAGGAAAGTATATGATCGTTCCATCCTTTCTCTATATTTCTCGGACTGAAACGCGCTGCGCCGCCAAAAGATGTCGACAGCTGTTTCACCTTGAATAAAGGAGTTTCCACACCCAATATAGAAAATAATAAAGTTGTAATTAAAAATACATGCGATACGTGCTCGGTTGTTTGGGGGTTCTTACATGAGTTACTTTGCAGATTTGACTTGGCAGAACGGCATCAAGGATGTCATTGATATCGGGATCGTCAGCTATATTATTTACAAAATCATTTTGCTTGTACAAGGGACAAGGGCGGTTCAGCTCTTGAAAGGAATCCTTGTGCTTATTGCTGTATGGGCAATTAGCACGTGGTTCAATTTATATACGCTCAAATGGGTCATGAACCAAATGTTCACCTTTGGCGTCGTTTCGGTGCTCATCATTTTTCAGCCTGAGCTTAGGCGGGTGCTGGAGCAGGTGGGACGCGGGAAGCTGTTCGTCAGCTCGTCCTTTATGGACAAGGATGTTGTCAATGAACAAATTGATGAAGTGATGAAGGCTGTCCAGTTTATGGCGAACCGCAAAATCGGCGCGCTCATCGTTTTTGAACGGACGACCGGCGTTAATGAACTGATTGAATCAGGTGTGCAGATGGAGTCGCGAATAACTTCCGAGCTGCTGAACAATATTTTTACGCCAAATACGCCGCTGCATGATGGAGCGGTTATTATTCGGGGTAATCAAATTATGGCGGCAGGCTGTTATTTGCCGCTGTCTGAAAATCCTTTTATAAGCAAGGAGCTAGGTACTCGCCATCGTGCGGCAATCGGCGTCAGCGAGGTTAGTGATGCGATATCGGTTGTGGTGTCTGAAGAAACGGGACAAGTTTCATTGGCGCTCAACGGCATGATTGTTCGTGATATTAAAGAAGAATCGCTAATCTCGAAGCTGTTCGAGGAGCTGACTCCGAAGACGAATGGACGCACGAAGGAACGCTCTACGTTCGCGTTCTGGAAGCGGAAAGGAGGCCAGGATGGATAAATGGCTTAGTCATCCGACAGCGATTAAAATTATTTCGATCGTCATTGCGCTGCTGCTGTGGGCAGTTGTGCATTTCGATCCGGAATCGACTCCTGCTGCGGTGACCTCCAATACAGATAAAAAAATTATTGAGGCCGCGCAAATTATTCCAACCGGGCTGGATGAAACCAAATATTCGCTCGTGCAGATGGAGCCGACCGTTGTAAGAATTATGGTGGAGGGCCGCCGTTCAAAGCTGCTGACCGCCAAAGACGAGGATTATATTATTACCGCCGATTTATCGGGCCTCGGAACAGGCGAGCATGTTGTGCCATTAACGTATACGATGCCGAGCGGCGTCACCTTGCTGGAAATTTCACAGCGCACGGTGAAGGTAGATATCGAAGAAATTCAGACGAGGTCCTTTGATCTCGGGCTGAAGACTTCAGGCACGCCTTCAAGCGGCTATATTGTCGGCACTCCATCATTGGTGGGCAAAGAGACAGCCGCGTCCGTTAAAGTGACGCTTCCGAAGGATGAAATGGAATATGTCGGTTCGGTCAGCGCGACTGTTAGTGTGGAAGGCGCCAAATCGACAGTTCAGGATAAAAAGGCGAGTGTTGTTGTTTATGATACGGAAGGCAAAGTGATGGAGCATGCCATTACCAATCCGAAGATCGTTGATGTGGAGGTTCCCGTCACTCCGCCAATCAAGATGGTTCCGCTCCAGATCAGCTACACAGGCAGCTTGCCGGAAGGTTTAAGCATTGCTTCGATTAAACCGGAAATCGACAAGGTTGCCGTTTATGCGGATCAGAAAACGCTTGATGCCCTCGAAGTATATAATGGGGTGACGATTGATCTTGGAGCTGTAGAGCAGTCGGGCACAGTGAAGGCGAAAGTAACGAAGCTGGATGGCATCGTGCTCGTTGAGCCTGCTGAAATTAATGTTGAGGTTAATGTCGTCTCATGGGAATCGCTGACTTTGACGAGAGCGATTCAGCTAACGAACGTTGGCGAGGGTCTTTTCGCCGAAATCAGCAAGCCGCAGAGCGGCGAGGCGAGCCTGAATATTCACGGTGCGCCAGATGTGCTATCGGCGATTAGCGACAAGGATTTGCAACTGACAGCTGATTTGCAGGGGCTAAAGGCAGGCACACACACCATCAAGCTGACGACAACGGTGCCGCGTTTTGTGACCGTAACAAACGAAGAAGCGGCATTTAGCGCTACGGTAGTTATTGGCGAGAAGTCTGATCCGGTAACGGCAGATCCAGATGCAAGCGGTGGTACGACCGAACCAGAGCCGAGTCCGACGCCTGAGCCATCGGCAACGCCGGATAGTGGTGAGAGCACGCCTAGCGCTGGAGCGGGAAACGATGGCAGCAATGAAGGCACTGGAGCTACGAATGCTGGTGGCGGCGAGCCAAGCAATGGCAGCGCCACAAATGCAAATGGCTAATGTAATGTAAAGAGCAGCAACAAATATTTGGCTGGTTCAGCCAATATCGACATCATAAAAGGGGCTAGAACGATAATGGGGAAATATTTTGGTACAGATGGCGTGCGCGGTGTCGCGAATCAGGAATTGACACCAGAGCTTGCTTATAAAATTGGCCGCTGCGGCGGATTTGTATTAACGGGAGAGGCAGATAAGCCGGTCGTCGTTATCGGACGGGATACGCGTATTTCCGGCCCCATGCTGGAATCGGCGCTAATTGCTGGTTTGCTGTCCATCGGCGCGAGCGTGGTTCGTCTTGGCGTTGTATCTACGCCAGCAGTTGCTTATATCACGCGTGAGCTCAAGGCGGATGCGGGTGTGATGATTTCCGCTTCGCATAATCCGGTTGAGGACAATGGCATAAAGTTTTTCGCTGGCGACGGCTTCAAGCTGTCGGATGAGACGGAAATTCGCATTGAGCAGCTGATTGATGCGGAGCAGGATGAACTGCCGCGTCCTGTAGGCGGCGACATTGGCACTGTAACCGACGATGACTCGGCGAAGAAGCGTTATCTGGACTTTTTGAAAACGACGATTACAGGCGGCTTCAGCGGCCTTAAAATCGTGCTCGACTGCGCCAACGGCTCCGCCTATGAGCTGGCGCCTGCTGTATTCCGCGAGCTTGGCGCGGAAATCATTACAGTAGGGGCGGAGCCGGATGGCCGCAACATTAATGCGGGCGTCGGTTCGACGCATCCGGAATATTTGCGTGAGCAGGTGCTGGCGCATAAAGCGGATCTGGGATTATCCTTTGACGGCGATGCCGACCGCCTGATCGCCATTGATGATCAAGGCGAAGAGGTCGATGGCGATTATATTTTGTGCATCATTGGCGATGCAATGAAACAGGCTGGAAAGCTGAAGCATGACACGGTCGTTACGACGGTTATGGCGAACATTGGCTTTTTCAAGGCTGCGGGGCAGCTAGGCCTGCAAACCGCACAAACCGCTGTTGGCGACCGCTACGTGATGGAAGAAATGCGTCGCGGCGGCTTCAATCTGGGCGGCGAGCAGTCCGGCCATGTTATTTTTCTAGATTATATTACGACGGGTGACGGCATTCTGACCGCTTTGCAGCTGGTCGATACGATTAAAGCTTCCGGCCGCAAGCTCAGCGAGCTGAAAACCATTATGCGCAAGTTCCCGCAAGTGCTCGTTAATGTGCGCGTAGAAGACAAGAGCAAATACCTGGGCAACCAGGCGATTGAAGCAGCAGCGGAAGAAGTATCCCGTGAGCTTGGCGACAACGGCCGTGTGCTGGTTCGTCCATCCGGTACGGAATCGCTTATTCGCGTCATGGCAGAAGGCCCAGACAAGGCTCAGGTTGAAGCATACGTCGCAAAGATTGTTGATGTGGTGAAAAAAGAACTCGGTTAATCATTAATGGGCTGAGTATTTAGCGTCAGCAATCGTAAACGAGAGTAGACGTTAACGACCACAAACGTTGAAGGAAATTCATATTAATAGCAGTAATGTTAAACGGGACTTATTTTTAAGGTTAGCAATTATAAACGTTAGTAATGTTAAGCGATATAAAAGATTGGTGCCCTAAATGATTAATGCCGCTTGCATTCGGCGATTGAATTGAAGCATGTGCGCTAAAGCTTCAGCACAGGCTGAGAGGATTGGCGGAATGCCGGCGGCTAGGCACCGATACGCTTTTTGAGACATAAAATGAAGTAGGCAGTGGAGGCAAACGGTGGGTATAGCTGCTTATGAATGGATACGAGCCCGATGTTGTTGCATATTTGCCTGAAAATGAATACAATAGAGATTATGATTTCATTCCAGAAGGAAAGCGAGGATCGAGGTTATACTGCAATATAAGCGCCAGAGCTTGCGTGATGATTCGTTTCGATGCTCTACGTAACCGATGAATGGGCTGCATGATGGATGTGCAGACAGTGGTTATGGAAGCAGTAGGGGCGATCATACGGGAAGCTGACGAGGTGGAGGTGTTCGAAATGTTCGGCGGGGGCCTCCCGGTTATAGCATGCCAACCGAAAGCTGAGACGCAAAATGATTGGGCGACCATTCATACAAACGTTCAGCAGGCATCAACAGACGAAATAATTGAACTTTTATTCCCGTATGTCTATGGTGCCGCCTGTGGGGCTGGTACGGGCAGAGGGTTACACAACTTCTTTGTATAAAAGCAGAACTGAATTTGTGACAACCGAATAGCGCCTGTGCCGCATATAGGCAGGCATCCGTCATAAGGGCATTATACCTATAACGGAGGTCTATTAAATTATGTGTGGAATTGTAGGATATATTGGTAAACGTGACTCGCAGGCGATTTTGATCGAAGGGCTGAAAAAGCTGGAATACCGCGGCTATGACTCGGCAGGCATTGCTGTATTCACGGACAATGGTCTTGAAGTATCCAAGGCAAAAGGACGTCTTGCGAATCTTGAAGGCAAGCTGCAAGGCGAGCCATTGCACGGTTCCGTGGGCATTGGGCATACACGCTGGGCGACTCACGGCAAGCCATCTGATGTGAACTCGCATCCGCATACGGACAATTCCGCTAAATTTTCGGTGGTTCACAATGGTATCATTGAGAACTACCTGGATTTGAAGGATGAATTGACTGCAAAGGGTCATGTATTCGTATCGGAGACGGATACAGAAGTAATCTCGCATCTCGTAGCTGATGAGTATGACGGCAACATCATTGAAGCGGTGCAGCGTGCGGTTAAACGTATGCGCGGAGCGTTCGCGCTTGGCGTATTGACGGAGTTTGAACCGGAGAAGCTGGTAGCGGTTCGTTTTGCAAGCCCGCTTGTAATCGGCGTAGGCAAAGGCGAAAACTTCATTGGCTCGGATATTCCGGCGATTTTGGAGCATACGCGTGACGTGTATATTTTGGACGACGGCGAAATGGCTATTTTGACACGTGATGGTGTCGAATTGATGACGACAGAAGGCGCAGCTATTTCCAAGGAAATATTCCATGTCGACTGGGATCTGGTAACCGCAGAAAAAGCCGGATTTGATCATTTTATGCTGAAAGAAATTTATGAGCAGCCAAAAGCATACCGCGACACAATGCTCGGCCGCGTTGCAGACGACGGCAAATCGGTACAGCTATCTGAGCTGACGATGACGAAGGATTATATTAAAACGATTCGTAAAGTGCATATCGTTGCTTGCGGAACAGCTTACCATGCTGGCCTTGTTGGTAAAACGGTTATTGAGTCCATTGCCCGCATTCCGGTTGAAACGGATGTAGCTTCGGAATACCGTTACCGCTCGCCAATCATTACGCCGGATACACTCGTTATTGTAGTCAGCCAATCCGGTGAGACAGCGGATACGCTTGCTGCTTTGCGTGAAGCGAAGCGCAATGGCGCTCACGTACTGGCGATTACGAACGTAGTGGGCAGCTCGATTGCCCGCGAAGCGGATGATGTGCTGGTAACGTTGGCAGGACCGGAAATTGCGGTTGCTTCGACAAAAGCTTACACGTCGCAGCTCGTAGTCTTCTACCTGCTCAGCTTGTATTTTGCGGATACACTTGGAACGAAAAACACAGCTGAGGTAAGCGAGATCCTTGCTGCGATGCAAGAGCTTCCTGAGCAAGTGGAAAGCATTTTGGAGCAAGCGCCGGTGTTGCGCGATATTGCTGAATCGATCTCCTCGCACCCGAGCCTGTTCTTTATTGGCCGCGGCATTGACTATCCAGTAGCACTGGAAGGCTCGCTGAAGCTGAAAGAAATATCGTATATTCACTCGGAAGCTTACCCAGCTGGCGAGCTGAAGCACGGTACGTTGGCACTGATCGAAGAAGGCGTTCCCGTTATCGCATTGGTCACGCAGGAAGAGCTGTACGAGAAAACATTGAGCAATATTAAAGAAGTGAAAGCACGTGGCGCGAATGTGCTCGGTATTGGCAATGTTGGCTATGAAGAAGAAGTGAGCAAATCGGTCGATACATTGTTCTCGATCCCGCGCACACTGCCGATTTTGACAGCTGCCCTGTCCGTAGTGCCGCTGCAATTGATCTCTTACTACGCGTCGCTTGCGCTCGGACATGATGTTGATAAACCGAGAAATTTAGCGAAAAGTGTTACGGTGGAGTAGGGGAAGTAATAATATTCACTTTTTGTCCAGTGAAAAAAAAGTGTGGAACCAGTAAAAGAAGTCTGGAACCTATGTTATAAGTGTGGAACCGCTAGAACAGTCCCGATGATGCTTTGTTTAGATCATCGGGATATTTTTATTCAGAAGGGATTGTAGCTTATGCTTGGGGAACGAGTTCGTATAATTAGAAAAAAAATCAGATGAATCAAATGGAGTTTTCGAACCGAGTTGGTGTGTCTCAAGGAACTTTAAGTGAACTGGAGCAGAGCAAATACAATCCGTCACTGGAGACAATATTGGCAATTATAAAGGAGTTTAACATAAACCCCACATGGCTTTTGTTCGGAGATATGGCAAGTGAGGATGAACTTAAGGAAGTGGTAGGGGAGCTTAATCATGTGGAAAACAGCCTAATCATCAGCTTCAGGAAGTTGTTTAGTCGCATTTCACAACTCACCACTTAAAGTTAGCACCTCATCATTTTATATTTATTGCTGAGTCGACGAATTTCAGGTATCCATTTTTGATTTTAGTTTGGCAGCTGCTCAATCATTGTTTGGGCTAATTAGCAAAATAATTGACGATATTAGCTGAACTTTTCATTGTGGACACAAAACTTTTGTTGGGCAAAAAAGTAGACAAGGAGAACCTATTGTAGACTTGAAACAAAGATTGATAATTTGGAATAAAGATTGATAATATATCCATAGACTGAGGATGCTTCATTAGGCTAACGAGCAGGTGTCAGAAGGAAATAAAGTACTAGAATGAAACGGAGGCGAGGCTCCGGCTCATGTGACAGGTTACCCTTTCGGAAGCCGATTCGGTGCGATCGGCACACTGGCGATGGCGGATGCTGCCGGCGCTTCTGGTAGCTTCGGTTTGGCGCGGTCTCTTTGTCTCTGACTGCCCAGCCGAACAGTAGTGTTGCAAGCAACCTGCCAGTCTAATACTTATTTTCCCTGGGCTGACGATTCTCTCAGCTAAAAACCGTGTAAAATCAACTGCTCTAGTCTACAACTTTATTTTCTTTATACAGCAGGATATTTAGCTCGCTTTTACTCCTAAATCCCGCTTTTGTATGCTGTATTGTAAAAGAACGATAGAAAAACGGGGATGATTTAGAAAACGATAGACCATATCTTGGCCTGGCAATGAGCCGCCTCGGCCACTTTCCAGCAGTCAAAGACAAGCGAGAATAGCAGCTGAAAGACAGCGAGCGCTGAGAGGCCAAAAGACTTGTGAATGCCAGCCGCCAGAAGCAGTTTGCCGACTTTCAAAGAAGTAAAAACAGACGAAAAACGAGACTGGTCAGACAGGGAACGATGGTGTACCATAGATTACACCTTTCTTTGTTTGCATGGATGCTAGTCACTCCCATGATACCAAACGAAGAAGGTACTTTTTTATCTAAAGAAAGAAAAAACACGATTTATCCATACAGCCGCAAGGGATTCAAGCTAATTTCGCGTTGCGAAAGTTGAGTTATTAATTAATTTAGAGCTTTTTTTGTGGAGGAATCAACAGTGATTGTAAGTACAAAATTTCAGATCCCCCATATAAGAAACACTATGGTATCCCGTCCGAAGCTGATGCGCAAGCTTAATGAGGGGATGGAAACCAAGCTGATGCTTGTTTCCGCGCAGGCTGGTTATGGAAAGACAACAGCTTTATGTGAATGGGTGAAACAATGCAGCGCGCTTGTTGCGTGGGTCTCTTTAGATAAGCATGATAATGAGTGGATTTCATTTTGGAGTTGCGTAACGGCCTCCATTCAGGAGAGAATCCCTAGCTTTGGCCAAACGATTGGGTGTCTTCTTGAGAAAGGACCTTCGGAATCTTCAGAGCCTATGATTAAGGAACTTTTGAATGAATTGAATCATATAACCGGTGAACTGGTAATCATACTCGACGATTATCATTTCATTGAACTCCCCGATATTCACCAATCATTGAGCTACCTACTGGAACATTTTCCTCCACATATTCATCTTTATATCGCTAGCCGTACCGATTTGCCGATCCCTACTACCAGACTTCTGGCGAAGGGTGAATTGCATTTTATCCAAATGCATGATTTGCGCTTTGAACTGGAAGAGGGGTTTGCATTTTTTCGAGATACGACGGATTTATCGCTAACGAAAGGGCAAGTAACCGAGCTGTTCCATCGAACTGAGGGTTGGGTCAGTGGATTGCAGCTGGCGGCAATCTCTCTGAAACGCAGTACTAATATAAAGCAGTCCATCCAGCAATTTACGGGTCAACAGCATCATATATCTGATTACTTGTTGGAAGAAGTGTTCCTGCAGCAGTCGGAAACAATGCGCTCCTTTTTATTGGAAACGTCCATTTTAAGTAGAATGAACCATTCTTTATGCCAAGCAGTTACGGGTCAAATGAACAGTCAAGAGCAATTGGAGAGACTGGAGCAACTAAATTTATTCATTATACCCTTAGACGAGGGGCGGAATTGGTATCGTTATCACCATTTGCTTTCCGATTTCTTGCGACAGCTAGGGTCCAGAACGGATTCGGACAAATGGATTCAAGTGCACATCCGCGCGGCGAATTGGTTGGAAAAAAACGGGTTTGATGAAGAAGCGGTGGAGCATTATTTAGAAGGCCAACAGTTTGCGGATGTTATTCGGATGATCGAGAAAAATCCCCCTGCCTTGATGCAATCGAAGAGTGCTGCGTTGATGAGGTGGGTAACTGTTTTACCTGAAAGCTCCTTTGCGGAGAAGCCTATGATCGAAATGTTTTATATAGCCGTAATGATGCTAGGAGGTAAGTGGGAAGACGCTTTTCAGAGAATGGAGCAAACCAAAGTCCGGTTTGAAGCACTGCAAGGGAAAATACCTGATGTAGACTGGAACAAGGTTATGGGTAATATTTATTTCTATTGTGGTATGGCCTCTTATATCCAAAATGACTTTGTGCGAGCATCGGATTATTTGGCCCTTACAGAACGATATATGCCGGAAGGAAGCTACTTTCAGGTGATGGGGGTAAACCGGTATGAAGGGTACAGTAGGAATTATGATCAATTAACTTTAATCAATGATCTGTATGCGGCGGAAGACTTCTTTTTGAAATGGATTAAAATATGGGAGAATAAAAAGAATTATCCTTTTATTGGATATATGTACTTGGCATATATCCATTTGCTGTATGAGTGGAATCGGTTGGAGGAGGCAGAATTTTACTTCGGTCAGTCATTGGGGCGCATAGACCATCAGCCTCTTTCACGAATTATGATCCAATTGGGCATCGCTGCATCGCGGATTGAGCAAGCCAAAGGAAATCCAAAGCGAGCTTCCGAACTATTGGTGCAATTGAAGTCGAAAATTGATTCACCCGATTATGCTTTATTTATTGTGAAAATCGAAACGGAACAAGCTTATCTATTTTTGCGGCAAGGCTCGCTCAAAGATGCGACTGATTGGTTGCAAAGGTGCGGTCTTGCGCACACGGATGAGGTTTCATTGAATCTTATGGCAGAGCATCTGATATTGGCTAGAGTGCTTGCGGCGTGCGAACGAATAGAAGAAGCGCTGTACCTGTTGGAAAGATTATATCTCTTGGTGTGCAAGGGAGACTGTCTCCGTGATCACACAAAAGTATTAATTGTGCAAAGTGTAACGTTATGGCATTCGGGTCAAAAGGAGGCTGCGCTCATTCAATTGGGCACTGCTTTGGCTTTGGCTAAGCCAGATGGATATATTCGTAGTTTTATTGACGAGGGTTTTGTAATGGAGGAGATGCTTGACGCTTATTCAAAGGTTCAGCAAGATAGCAATTCTTCTTCGGGTTCCTATGTAAAGCAACTGTTGCGTGCTATGAATGATATACCAGAGGTTGATCAATCACCCAAAGAAATACTGACAGGGCAGGAATTTAAAATTTTGCTGCTAATCAGGGATAGATTGATGAACAAGGAAATTGCCGAGCGTCTGAATATTACGGTAGATACCGTGAAATTTCATATTAAAAACATCTACAAAAAGCTTGAAGTAAACAATCGTAAACAAGCACTGGAACTTGCAAAGCAATTATAGAGACTTGGTTAAAATGCCTATCCTGTTTTTAAAAACCTACCCCAGGCGGGTAGGTTCTATTTTGTTTATTTTAATTTATAGTAGAGGAGAATGTCGAATCTAGACAAAGGTGAGTGAAACAATTTATGAACAAACGTTGGATTTCTTTATTAATGGTATTAATTATTCTATTGGGGATGGTCCCTACTTTTGCTACTGCTGCTTCTACTGATAATTGGGTTAATCGGAAACCTAATAACCTTGTTACCAGTAATCAGGACGTCTGCTACGGTAACGGCAAGTTTATGGCGGTGACTGATGAGGGAGGCATCTTAACCTCGAGTGACGGAACGAGTTGGACGTATTACGAACCGGAAAATACACTCAAGCTTTCTAGTATCAGTTGCGATAATGGCCAGTTTGTGGCTGTGACTAGAGCTGGACTTGCATCGTCCTCTAGTGACGGAGTGATCTGGAAAACGGGCCATACCCTCAATAATTATTTATCCCTTTGGGGCGTTAGTTACGGCAACGGCCTTTATGTGGCGGTGGGGAACAAAATTGCTGGAAATATAGGAGCCATATACACCTCTACGACGAGCGAGACGCCGGACTTATGGACGGATCGCAATGTAAGCACCACGTCAGTACTTAAGGGCGTCACCTACGGCAACCAAAAGTTTGTGGCGGTGGGGCAAAATGGAACGATACTGACCTCCAGTGACGGAGTGAGCTGGACGAGCCAAAATTCGGGCACTGCGGCAGATCTTAAAGGCGTCAAATACCTAAATGGTAAGTTTGTGTCCTGGGCAGTAGACGGAACAACGATATTGACCTCCGTTGACGGAGTGAGCTGGAGTAAGATCACCACGTCGGGCCTTATCTGTGAGAAATGTGCGTTGGTAAATTCTGGCGTCCTTCATAGTGTCTCCTACGGAAATGGTACGTATGTGGGTGTGGGATCATTTAATTCTATCTATACCTCCAGTGACTTAGTGAGTTGGACGAAAAGCTATGAGGCTGCGTTCGGGTCTCTTAATGGCGTCACCTACGGCAACGGCACGTTTATCGTGGTAGGTAACAGAGGAGACATATTTCAAAACATTGATCTCCCGACATACACCGTAACGTACAATGGTAATGGCAGCACGGGAGGAACCGTGCCAACGGATAGCAATCCGTACGAGCAACATGCAACGGTAACCGTAAGAGGAAACACGGGAAGCTTGGTGAAGACGGGCCACACCTTCGCAGGTTGGAACACGGCTGCCAACGGAACAGGAACAGCCTATGCGGCAAATGCAACGTTCGGCATGGGAGCGGCAAACGTGACGCTGTACGCGCAGTGGACGGCCAACCCGACATACACCGTAACGTACAACGGCAATGGCAGCACGGGAGGAACCGTGCCAACGGATAGCAATCCGTACGAGCAACATGCAACGGTAACCGTAAGAGGAAACACGGGAAGCTTGGTGAAGACGGGCCACACCTTCGCAGGTTGGAACACGGCGGCCGACGGAACAGGAACAGCCTATGCGGTAAATGCAACGTTCGGCATGGGAACGGCGAACGTGACGCTGTACGCGCAGTGGACGGCCAACCCGACATACACCGTAACGTACAATGGAAATGGCAGCACGGGAGGAACCGTGCCAACGGATAGCAATCCGTACGAGCAACATGCAACGGTAACCGTATTAGGAAACACGGGAAGCTTGGTGAAGACGGGTAGCACCTTCACAGGTTGGAACACGGCGGCCGACGGAACAGGAACACCCTATGCGGCAAATGCAACGTTCGGCATGGGA
>NZ_JBPULM010000039.1:0-89620 GCF_055814915.1 Paenibacillus sp. R-74696 | reverse complement strand
CTGACGTCGTTTCCGAGTGACTACGGGATGTCGAAATTTGACCTGAGCCTTGATGTCATGGAGGACAAGGGCGGTTTGGAATGCGCCCTCGAATACGCAACCGCGTTGTACAAACCAGAAACAGTAGAGCGGTTGGCGAAGCACTACGAGCAAGTGGTCGCCGCGATTGTGAACGATCCGGGCGCGAAAATCGCATCGTTAGGCATGCTGACGGCGGAGGAGCAGGAGCAGATTCAGCGGGTATTCAATCCAGAGACCGCGCCGCCGCTGCTGGAGAAAACCTTCCATCACCTGTTTGAGGAGCAAGCGGAGCGGAGCCCTGAGGCGACGGCGGTGGTGTACGAGGAGAAGCGGCTGACCTACCGCGAGCTGAACGAGCGTTCGAACGGTCTGGCGCGCAGCCTACGAGCCCAAGGGGTGAAGCCGGATCAACTGGTCGGCATTCTGGCGGATCGGTCGGTGGACATGCTGGTCGGGGTGCTGGCGGTATGGAAGGCGGGAGGCGCCTATGTGCCGCTCGATCCAGATTACCCGGCCGACCGCATCCGTTTTATGCTGGAGGACAGCGGAGCGGAAGTGCTGCTGACACAGACACATCTAGTGGAGCGTACGCGGGAGTGGCTGGCGGAAGAGCAGACGCTGCAGGCCGTGCTGTGCTTGGACAACGAGGCGCTGTATAGCGAAGGGTTGTACAGCGAAGGAGCGTCGAACGACGCGAACCGGATGAATCTGGTGAACGTCAACAAGCCGAGTGATCTGGCCTATGTGATCTATACGTCAGGGACGACCGGACGGCCGAAGGGCGTCATGATCGAGCACCGCAGTCTGGTGAATACGGCGGATGGCTATCGCCGGGAGTACCGCCTGAACGAGTTTCCAGTCCGGCTGCTGCAATTGGCGAGCTTCTCCTTCGACGTGTTCGTGGGGGATATCGCGCGGACGCTGTACAACGGCGGAACGATGGTCATTTGCCCGAAGGACGACCGGATCGACCCTACCCGGCTGTACGGCTGGATACGGGATTGCGAGATTACGGTCTTCGAATCGACGCCGGCGTTGATCGTGCCATTCATGGCGTATATCGCCGAGCAGGAGCTGGAGCTTTCCTCGATGCGGCTGCTGATTACGAGCTCGGACAGCTGCAGCGTGGGGGATTACCGCGAGCTGCAGGAGAGGTACGGCGGGCAGATCCGCATCATAAACGCCTACGGCGTGACGGAAGCGGCGATCGATTCGAGCTACTACGAGGAGCCAGTGGAGAAGCTGCCGGAGACAGGGAACGTGCCGATCGGCAAGGCGTGGCTGAACGCACGGTTTGCGATCGTCGATGCGCATCTGAATCCGGTGCCGGTGGGTGTGCTGGGCGAGTTGTGCATCGGAGGAGCGGGCGTGGCTCGAGGCTACTGGAATCGACCGGAGCTGACGGCGGAGAAGTTTGTGCCGAGTCCGTTCGAAGTGAGGGAGCGGCTATACCGGACGGGGGATCTGGCGCGCTGGATGCCGGACGGGAACGTGGACTTTATCGGACGGATCGACCATCAGGCGAAAATCCGGGGATACCGGATCGAGATCGGGGAGATCGAGTCGCAGCTGCTGAAAGCGGAAGGCATAGGGGAAGCGGTCGTGGTGGTGCGAGAGGACGCAGGCGGGGAGAAAGCCCTGTGCGCGTACTACACGTCGGAGAATGAGCGAAAGGCAAGCGAGCTGAGAGCGGCGTTGTCGCAGGAGCTGCCGGGGTATATGATCCCGTCGTACTTTGTGCAGATGGAGAGGCTGCCGCTCACGGCGAACGGCAAAATCGACCGCAAGGCGCTGCCGGCACCGGAAGGCGGTCAGAGTGGCGTGGAGCATATCGCGCCACGGACAGCGCTGGAGGCGAGGCTGGTAGGCATCTGGCAGGAGGTACTCGGGGCCGAGCAGGTCGGCGTTCGAGACAACTTCTTTGATCTCGGGGGCCACTCCTTGCGGGCGACTACGCTGGTCAGCAAGATCCACAAGGAGCTAAACGTGGATTTGCCGCTGCGGGACGTGTTCCGCCACGCTACGGTCGAGGAAATGGCCGAAGCCATCAACCGCATGGAGCAGCGGCAATATGCCTCCATTCCGGTGGCTAGGGATCAGGAGTATTATCCTTTATCCTCCACGCAGAAACGGATGTACATTTTGCACCAGATGGAAGAAGCCGAGCAAAGCTACAACATGCCGGGAGCGATGCTGCTCGAAGGGGCACTCGACCGGGAATGGTTCGAAGCGTCGTTCGGTGCTCTGATTGCGCGTCATGAATCGCTGCGCACCGGGTTTGAGCTGGTAGACGGCGAGCCGGTACAGCGGATATACCCGCAGGTGGATTTTGCGGTGGAGTACAAGCAGGTCGCTAACGAACGGGAAGCCGACGAGCTCGTGCGCGAATTTGTTCGGTCGTTTGACCTTACGAAGCCTCCGCTGCTGCGGGTCGGATTGATCGAGCTGGAGCAGCACCGCCACATTCTGCTGTTCGACATGCATCATATTATCTCGGATGGCGTGTCGATGGAGATCTTGGTGGCGGAGTTTGTCCGCTTGTACGGCGGGGAAGAACTGTCGCCTCTGCTCATTCAGTACAAGGATTATGCCGTGTGGCAGCAGTCCGAGTCGCAGCAGGATAGGATGAAGCGTCAGGAGGCGTACTGGCTGGAGCAGTTCAGCGGGGAGCTTCCGGTGCTCGAGATGCCGACGGATTTCGCTCGTCCTGTATTCCGCAGCTTCAAAGGAGACACGTACGAGTTCGTGATCGACGCGCGGAAGAGTGTGGCCTTGCGGCAGCTTGCCGCTGAATCGGGGGCCACGTTGTATATGGTGCTTTTAGCTCTTTATACCACGCTGCTTCATAAATATTCCGGCCAAGAAGACATCATCGTAGGCTCGCCAATTGCAGGCAGAAGTCACGGCGATTTGGAGCCGCTGATCGGGATGTTTGTCAACACGCTGGCGATTCGCAGCTATCCGTTAGGGGAGAAATCATTCCGCTCCTTCCTGAAGGAAATACAAGAAACGACCATGCAGGCCTATGAACACCAGGATTACCCGTTCGAGGAACTGGTGGAAAAAGTACGGGTGTCTCGCGACGTAAGCCGCAATCCGCTCTTTGACACGCTTCTGGTCATGCAAAACGTGGAAGAAGGGGAATTTGCTATCGATGGGCTGCGCTTGGCACCTTTCGCGAACGAACGGTCTATAGCGAAGTTTGATCTGACGCTGGAAATCGCAGAGGATGCCGACAAGCTGGTATGCGGCATCGAATACACGACGGCGTTATATACAAGGGAAACGGTGGAACGGTTGGCGAAGCACTTCGACCGGTTGATTGAGACCGTCATCCAGACCCCATCGGCGACCATTGAAACGCTGGATATGATGACATCGGAAGAGAGCATTCAATTGCTTACCGTATTCAACGATACGGATGCGGATTATCCGAGAGAGAAGACGATTCACATGTTGTTCGAGGAGCAGGCGGAGCGTCATCCGGATGCAGTCGCGGTCGAGTACGAGGACGAGCGGCTGACATACCGCGAGCTGAATGAGCGGGCGAACCGTCTGGCGCGTACCCTGCGGAACCACGGTGTAGGGGCGGATCAGCTGGTGGGCATTATGGCCGAACGTTCCCCTTCCATGGTGATCGGGATTCTCGCGATCCTGAAGGCGGGTGGGGCGTATGTGCCGATCGATCCGGAGTATCCGGAGGAGCGCATTCGCTACATGCTGGACGATTCGGGAGCCAGTGTGCTGCTGCTGCAAGCGCATTTGCGGGACAAAGCGACCTTTGCAGGCGTCTGCCTGCTTCTGGATGACGAGCAGACCTACGCAGCGGATAGCGCGAGCCTCGTCTCGGTGAACCAGCCGAACGATCTGGCCTATGTGATCTATACCTCGGGAACGACGGGCAAGCCGAAAGGCACCTTGATCGAACATAAGAACGTCGTCCGGCTGCTGTTCAACAGCAAGAACCTGTTCGACTTCGGCTCTTCTGATACGTGGACCTTGTTCCACTCGTTCTGCTTCGACTTCTCGGTGTGGGAAATGTACGGGGCGCTGCTGTATGGAGGCAAGCTGGTGATTGTGCCGCCGATGACGGCGAAACAGCCAGCACAGTTCCTGCAGCTGCTGAAGGAGCGAGGCGTGACGATCCTGAACCAGACGCCGACGTATTTCTACCAGCTGCTTCGCGAAGCGCTGGCGGAGAGCGGGCAGACGCTAAGCCTTCGAAAGGTCATCTTCGGAGGAGAGGCGCTGGCGCCGCAGCAGCTGAAGGACTGGCGGAAGCGGTACCCGGCAACGCAGTTAATCAATATGTACGGGATCACCGAAACGACGGTACACGTGACCTACAAGGAAATCACGGAGGTGGAAATCGCCGAGGGGAGAAGCAATATCGGAAGACCGATCCCGACGCTGAAGGTGTACGTGCTGGATGGCAACCGCCGATGCGTGCCAGCGGGAGTGGCAGGGGAGATGTATGTGGCCGGAGAAGGTCTGGCGCGCGGGTACTTGAACCGCCCAGAGCTGACGGCGGAGAAATTCGTGGACGATCCGTTTACGCCAGGCGAGCGGATGTACCGCTCGGGGGATTTGGCGAGATGGCTGCCGGATGGCAACATCGAATACATGGGCCGGATCGACCATCAAGTGAAGATACGCGGGTACCGGATCGAGCTTGGGGAAGTGGAAGCGCAGCTATTGAAGGTGGAGTCGGTGCAGGAAGTAATCGTGATGGCGCGAGAGGATGAAAGCGGGGAGAAGCAGCTGTGCGCGTACGTGGTAGCGGACAAACTGCTGACGGTGAGCGAGCTAAGAGGAAGGCTGTCGCAGGAGATGCCGGGGTACATGATTCCGTCATACTTCGTGCAGCTGGAGAAGATGCCGCTGACGGCGAATGGGAAGACGGACCGCAAGGCGCTGCCCGCGCCGGAGGGAAGCGTGAATACCGGTGCGGAATATACCGCGCCCCGTACACCGCTGGAAGAGCAGCTCGTGCGGATTTGGCAAGAGGTGCTTGGAGCTGAAAGGATCGGAGTGAAGGACAATTTCTTCGATCTTGGCGGACATTCCCTGCGTGCGACTGCGTTGGTAAGCAAGCTCTATAAAGAGATGAACGTCAATCTGCCGCTGCGGGATGTATTCCGGCTCCCGACCATTGAGGAGATGGCGAAAGCGATCGCCGACATGGCGCAAATGACCTATGCATCCATACCGACCGTTGAGGAAAGGGCGTACTACCCGCTATCCTCGGCGCAAAAGCGGCTTTACATTCTGCATCAACTGGAAGGCGCGGAACAAAGCTACAACATGCCGGAATTCATGACGCTTGAAGGTCCGCTGAATCGTGAGCGGTTTGAAGAGTCGTTTAGGAGGCTGATCGCTCGGCATGAGATTTTGCGCACCGGCTTTGAGATGGTGCACGGCGAACCGGTACAGCGGGTGCACGCGCAAGTGGAATTTGAGGTGGAGTATAGGCAGGCTGACGAAGAAGAGATCGAAGACATCGTCCGCGGTTTCGTCCGCACCTTTGATTTGAAGCATCCGCCTCTGCTTCGCGTAGAACTCGTCGAGCTGGAGCCGGAGCGCCATCTGCTGATGGTGGACATGCATCACTTAATTTCCGACGGTGCCTCTATGGGGATTTTGGTGGATGAATGGTCCCGACTCTATGCAGGCGAGGAGCTTCCCGCTTTGCGGATTCAGTACAAGGATTTTGCCGTATGGCAGCAGCACGAGGCGCAGCGCGAGCGCATGAATAAGCAGGAGGGGTATTGGCTGCAGGCGTTCGAAGGGGAACTACCTGTGGCAGATTTGCCAACGGATTACGAACGGCCTTCTGTTCGAAGCTTTGAAGGAGCACATGTCGAATTCGAAGTCGATTCCGAGCTTGCACGGCAATTAAACCAATTGGCGGCAACCCGCGGGAGCACGCTGTATATGGTTCTCCTATCCGCCTATAACGTGCTGCTCTCCAAATACAGCGGCCAGAAAGACATCATTGTGGGGACGCCTGTCGCAGGAAGAACACATCCGGATTTGGAGCCGCTGCTCGGGATGTTTGTCAACACGCTTGCCATCCGCAATTACCCGGCGGGAGAGAAGACGTTTGCTTCCTTCCTGGAAGAAGTCAAAGAAACGACCTTGGGTGCATTCGAGCATCAAGACTATCCTTTCGAAGAGCTTGTAGAACGGTTGAATGTGAAACGGGACGCAAGCCGCAATCCGGTGTTCGACACGATGTTTGTCATGCAGAATACCGAGGATCGTGAGGCCCGGTTTGAAGCGCTGCACTTGACCCCGTACGTTCTTGACCATACGAATGATGCGAAATTCGATCTTTCATTGTTTGTAGCGGAAGATAACGGAGTCATCACGGGCGGCTTCCAGTACTGCGCTAAGCTGTTCAAACCGGCGATGATCCATAAAATGTTGAAGGATTTCCTGTTCGTGTTGTCGCAGATTTGTGAAGACCCGAACATCCCATTAAACCAAATCCAATGTCATGCGCCTTCGGCAAGCCGCAAAGGCTCGTTGGAAGACATTGAATTTGCATTCTAGACAGAACCGAAGAAATACACCGTCTATACCCGAAATATACCCGAAAGAGTGTGTGTCTGCCTTGTTCCGGGGGCACACACTCCGGGTTTTGTCTGACATCAGTATGGGGAGGGATAATAATGAAGTCTGTGTTTGAGAGGGAAGAGGCCTATTGGAACGAAATATTTGACGCCGAAGATAGTATGAGCTTCTTGCCGTACAGCAGTCCCGCCAATAAGGGAATGAGCGTGAATGCTGCGTCCAACATAGGTGTAATCTGCCGCACGCTACCGCAGGAGCTATCGGCGAAAATTCTCTCGCTGGCGAATGGATCGGACATGGCCGTCTATATGATCGTAATGGCTGGAGTCAACGGGTTGCTCTACACCTATACTCATCAAGAACATACGATTGTGGGCATGCCCGCTTACAGCGAGCCTGATGATGGAAATCTGCCGACCCAAGATGTTCTCTTGATTAAAACTAGGGTGAATGGTGAGAGCACGATTAGAACGCTGCTGGGCCAAATCAAATCGTCCGTCAGCGGAGCCATAGAGCATCAGCATATTCCGTTTCGAAAAATGGTTCGGCCTATGAACGTAGAGTACAATCCGCTTGGCGAGCCTGTTGTCCCTACAGTGGTCTCGTTTGCAAACATACATACGGATGCCGGGAAGAACAAAACTTGGACAGACACCTTGTTTCAGTTCGAATTGATGCATGGCTCCATAGTATTGAATCTAAGCTTCGACTCCACCCGATACGACCAAGATTTTATGGTCAAGGTGACCGATCATTACATTCGGCTTCTGTCTGGCGTTTTGTTCGAACCGGATCTGGCCGTCGATAGAGCGGACATCTTGTCTGAGGCCGAGATGCATGAGATTCTTACCGTATTCAACGATACGGATGCGGATTACCCGAGAGAGAAGACGATTCACGAGTTGTTCGAGGAGCAGGCGGAGTGTCATCCGGATGCAGTCGCGGTCGAGTACGAGGAAGAGCGTCTGACGTACCGCGAGCTGAATGAGCGGTCGAACCGTCTGGCGCGTACCTTGCGGAACCAAGGCGTAGGTGCGGATCAGCTGGTGGGCATTATGGCCGAACGTTCCCCTTCCATGGTGATCGGGATTCTTGCGATCCTGAAGGCGGGTGGGGCGTATGTGCCGATCGATCCGGAGTATCCGGAGGAGCGCATCCGCTACATGCTGGACGATTCGGGAGCCAGTGTGCTGCTGCTGCAAGCGCATTTGCGGGACAAAGCGACCTTTGCAGGCGTCTGCCTGCTTCTGGATGACGAGCAGACCTACGCAGCGGACAGCGCGAGCCTGGCCTCGGTTAACCAGCCGAACGATCTGGCCTATGTGATCTATACCTCGGGAACGACGGGCAAGCCGAAAGGCACCTTGATCGCGCACAAGAACGTCGTCCGGCTGCTGTTCAACAGCAAGAACCGGTTCGACTTCGGCTCATCCGATACGTGGACCTTGTTCCACTCGTTCTGCTTCGACTTCTCGGTGTGGGAAATGTACGGGGCGCTGCTGTACGGGGGCAAGCTGGTGATTGTGCCGCCGATGACGGCGAAACAGCCGGCACAGTTCCTGCAGCTGCTGAAGGAGCGAGGGGTCACGATCCTGAACCAGACGCCGACGTATTTCTACCAGCTGCTTCGCGAAGCGCTGGCGGAGAGCGGGCAGACGCTAAGCCTTCGAAAGGTCATCTTCGGAGGAGAGGCGCTGGCGCCGCAGCAGCTGAAGGACTGGAGGAAGCGTTACCCGGCAACGCAGTTGATCAATATGTACGGGATCACCGAAACGACGGTACACGTGACCTACAAGGAAATCACGGAGGTGGAAATCGCCGAGGGGAGAAGCAATATCGGAAGACCGATCCCGACGCTGAAGGTGTACGTGCTGGATGGCAAGCGCCGATGCGTGCCAGCGGGAGTGGCAGGGGAGATGTATGTGGCCGGAGAAGGTCTGGCGCGCGGGTATTTGAACCGCCCAGAGCTGACGGCGGAGAAATTCGTGGACGATCCGTTTGCGCCAGGCGAGCGGATGTACCGCTCGGGGGATTTGGCGAGATGGCTGCCGGACGGCAACATTGAATACATGGGCCGGATCGACCATCAAGTGAAGATACGCGGTTACCGGATCGAGCTTGGGGAAGTGGAAGCGCAGCTGTTGAAGATGGAGTCGGTGCAGGAAGCGATGGTCATGGCGCGAGAGGATGAAAGCGGGGAGAAGCAGCTGTGCGCGTACGTGGTAGCGGACAAACTGCTGACGGTGAGCGAGCTAAGAGGAAGGCTGTTACAGGAGATGCCGGGGTACATGATTCCGTCATACTTCGTGCAGCTGGAGAAGATGCCGCTGACGGCGAATGGGAAGACGGACCGCAAGGCACTGCCCGCGCCGGAGGGAAGCGTGAATACCGGTGCGGAATACATCGCGCCCCGTACACCGCTGGAAGAGCAGCTCGTGCGAATTTGGCAAGAGGTGCTTGGAACGGAAAGGATCGGAGTGAAGGACAATTTCTTCGATCTTGGCGGACATTCCTTAAGCCTTATGCAATTGATTCAAAAAGTGTATGCCGCAATGGGAGTCGAAATCTCACTCCACAGCATGTTCCAGAATCCGTCCGTCGAAGCGATGGCTTATGAGATCTGGCAATCCGGGCTGGAGGGACACAGCGGCAACCACTTTATGAAACTCAACGAGAACGGAGCGATCAACGTCTTTTGCTTTCCTCCGGGGGGCGGATATGGCATAAGCTATATGGAACTTGCGAAGAAGCTGGATGACCGCTGCGTGCTTTACGCCATAGATTTTATAGACGACACGGATGGCTTCAAGGACATACCAGACCGTTATGTAGAGGAGATACTCCGCGTGCAGGACGGCTCGCCGTATGTGCTGCTTGGGTATTCGTTGGGCGGCAATCTGATGTATGAGGTGGCCCAAGCGATAGAGAGGAGAGGCGGCCGCGTCTCCGACCTGATCATGTTGGACTCCCCGTATAAACAATTCGAAACGCCGATGGACGAAGTGGAAAGTGACATCAAGGAAATTCTGGAGCCTGCCGAAGGCGAGGAGAAAGAATTGCTCGACAACCCATTCATTCGCGAACGCGTGGAGCGCAAAGTGCGGGCGTATCTGACATATGGAGCGAAGCTGATTCACTCGGGCACGGTTCAGGCGAATATTCACGGGCTAACCGCGGAGGGTTCCAGAGAGCGCGGAGCGCTTGAACATAGGGCGTCATGGCAGGAAGCTACCTTGCAAAACTACGAGGAATATCAGCTCGCCGGGGTTCACGAGCAGGTGTTTGCTCCTGAATACGTGGAAGAAAACGCGAACGTGATTGGTGGCATCGTCCAACACATTATTGAGCGGAAGATGGAATCTCATAAGGTGCCGTTTTGAAGTCGAATAACCCTGCGCATACCTTGAAAGGGGACAACATGTGGTGCAAGAGCGAAAAGACGGATTGACCCTGTGGAAATCATTTCTATGGATATGGACATATTTGAAAACTCACATAGGCTGGATGATCGTCGGAATTGTCTCGGCCATGGCGGCAGCGCTGATCGAGATATGGATAGGCAGTTTCATTCAAGATTTAACGACTCGTGCGGAGAATGGGGCAGGGCGGCTTGTCTTGTCCATCGTTTTCACCGTTTTTGCCATCATCCTAATCGGCGTTCCTGCGAAGTATTTTATGGCGTTCGGCGTGGAGCGAAGCAGCGCCTTGGCCATAAGAGATATTCGCAATCATCTGATGCACCATATCGGGAAGCTGCCTGTTCATTATATCGAAAAGCAGCACTCTGGAGATGTGTTGTCGCGATCCAGCAATGACCTGCAGGTCATCCATCAATTCATGAGTCGAGATTTGGCGCAATGGTTTTACCATCCGATGTTGTTTATCGGCTGCTTTATCTATTTGATTTGGATTCAGTGGCAGCTCGTATTGTTCAGTCTTCTGCTTCTTCCTATATCCTTGCTTGTATCGCATTGGGTCGGCAAACAAATGCAGCGACTGACGGAAGAGGTGCAAGAGCATACGGGGCAAATGAACGCTATTACGCAGGATACGCTGGGCGGCATGCCAATTGTAAAAAGTTACCTGCTCTCAGGAATGCTGCTTCGTTCGTATCAGTCTTTGCTTCAATTGACGCTGCTCAAGAAACTGGCCTTGCAAAAACGGGAGGCTTGGGTTGATCCGCTCTTGTTCTCGTTGATGCTAAGTCCGATTATTTTTGCAGTGATCTACGGCAGCTACTTGATATCCATAGGAAAGTTTGGCGCCGGAGAATTGATCGCCTTTTTGTATCTGCTTAATTTATGCCTGGAGCCGCTGGATCACATCCCGACTCTGATTACGAACACCTTTCAAATGACCGGGGCTTTGAAGAGGGTGGCCGAAATGCTGAAGCTGCCTGCCGAGAATCTGGAGGGGCATTCGATTGCAAGAACGGATGATCCGCCTGTCGTATTCGATAACGTTACGTTCGCCTACGATAACAACGCCCCTGTGCTGCGAAATCTCAGCTTTACGGTAGCGGAAGGGAAGACCGTTGCGCTGGTCGGAGAGAGCGGCGGGGGAAAGAGCACGGTGTTTAAGCTGCTATGCGGATTTTATCCCTTGCCTGCTAACCAAGGAACGATTCGAATTTTCGGCCAACCGATTCTAGACAGCAACCCGAATGAACTTCGTTCTTGTTTTTCGGTTGTTACCCAGGATGCATATTTGTTCAGCGGCACGATTGCCGACAATATTGCTTACGGACGGGAGCATGCAACGATGGACGAGGTGATCGAGGCGGCGAAGCTGGCTAATGCGCATTCGTTTATCATGGAGCTTCCCGGCGGGTACCAAGCCGAGGTAGGAGAGAGGGGGGGGCTTCTGTCCGGCGGACAGCGCCAGCGGATTACCATTGCGCGCGCGTTCCTTAAGGACGCGCCTATCCTGCTCTTGGACGAGCCTACATCCGCGCTGGATACGGCATCTGAATTGTACGTTCAGGAAGCACTGAATGTACTCATGAAGGACCGAACAACCATTGTGATTGCGCACCGACTGTCAACTATCGAGAAGGCGGATGAAATCTTGGTCATGGAGCAGGGCGGAATTGCAGAGGCTGGCAATCATAGCGAGCTGCTGGCGTTGAACGGTTTGTACGCCCGTTCGTATCATCAGGAGTTTACCACCGCTCTTGTGAAGAGTAGAGAGGTGGTCTTCTTATGAAAGTGGCTGACATAGTCTCCCATGCAAAGGAACTTGGCCATATCCTAAACTTTATGAGCAAAAGAAGCAAAATTCGTTATTTCACTGGCCTTAGTATAAGCACGACCATTCAAAGTTTGTTTTTGGTATCATTCAGCCTAGTCGTCCAGGGTCTGGTGGATTTTGCGGTGACGAAGGATACTTCGCTGATGTATCGTGCCATCTTTATCTTGGCCGGCTCCCTGTTTCTTGTGAATTTCGTCGCTCCATTTTTTTCCTATATGTTTCGCAGCAGCGTGGAATTTACGATGGCGGATATAAGGGAGCGTCTGTTTGTCAAGCTATGCAAGCTTCGGTCGAGGTATCTGGAGCAGACACACAACGGGGATATCCTCTCTCGGATGAACAACGACGTAACCACTTTGGAAGTGACTTACACAGGCGTTTATTTCGTGCTGCTGCTGCAGTTCGTATTCGGTGTGGGCTCGCTTGTGACGATGTTTGTCGTTCATTGGCCGTTTGCGTGCGCTTCGCTTGCCATTTTGCTGGTTTCCTTTGTGATCGGTGCGCGGTTTGTACAGCAGATCCGCACACTCTCCGAGCAATCGCTGCAGCTTCTGGCCAAGATGACGGGGAAATTCTCCGACTTTATCGGAGGGATACAGCTTGTGAAATTATTTCATATCCAGCCGATCTATGAGCAGTATGCAAGCTTGAATGAACAAGTAACGAAAGTAGCTACACAAACCGCGAGAAAGAATGGCATGCTGGCCGCCGTGAATTATTTTGTCAGTTATGTGACATTCTGCGGAATCATTGCCACAGGCAGTCTGCTCTATACCTATGGTCTTATTGGAATGGGAACTGTAGCGGCGCTGGCCGTGCTTCAAATCAATCTGACCCACGCCATTATGAATTTCGGCACGACGCTGTCCATGGCGCAGAACTCGTTGGCGGGTGCGCAGCGTCTGCAGCAATTATTGGACGAGCAAGAGGAGCCGGAGCAAATCGGATTTCGGGAAGAGGATAAGCCCTCGTTTAAGACCTTGTCTGCATCTTCTCCTGCCATGGTGGAGCTCCAGAGCGTAGATTTTTCTTATCTGCCAGGCAAAAAAGTTCTGAGCGATGTATCGTTGCGAGTAGCTCCAGGACAAATCGCCGCGATCGTAGGCAGCAGCGGCAGCGGCAAAAGCACACTGATCAAGCTGCTGCTGGGCTTCTACCCCATAGACGGCGGGGAACTTCTGATTCAAGGCAAGCCGCTAGGACATTATACCTTGGACGAGCTTCGCGCACGCATCGCCTATGTGCCGCAGGATGCCTTCCTGTTCAGCGGAACGATCGAAGAGAACATTCGTTACGGAAATCCGCAAGCCACGGAAGAGGAGATCATAGAGGCGGCCAAAGCGGCGCATGCGCATCATTTTATTGAGGAGCTGCCCGAGCAGTATCGGGCGCAGGTGGGGGAGCGCGGGAAGTCTTTGTCAGGCGGTCAGAGACAGCGGATTGCCATTGCCCGGGCATTGCTCAAGAATGCCCCGATTTTGCTGCTGGATGAGGCAACGTCCGCCTTGGATTCCGAATCGGAATATTGGGTGCAGCAGGCCCTCAACCAATTGATGGAAGGCCGCACGACCATTTTGATCGCTCATCAGCTCAGTACCGTGGAGAAAGCGGATCTGATCATGGTCATGAATGAGGGAACCGTTGTCGAACAGGGCACGTATCGGGAATTGCTTGAACGAGGGGGCTACTTCGTGAAATTATACGGTAGCACGGAATTGAGTAAGAGGGGGTGACGCCCCCCCCTGATCTCTCACCCCCGTACATGCGGGGTGCATACAGCGGCGGTTCATAAAGGTTAACGAATGAACTGGCAAAGAAATACATAACTGTGGTATGCATCTTCTGAACCGTTTTTTTCAGTAGGGTTGTCATGTAAAAACTCAAATCCAAATATCGCCCGCAATCGCCAGTTATCGCGATTACTTCGGACGAGAAAATTTTGCCGCTGCTGGCGCTGCTATGGGGCGTTATTCCGGTGAAGGGCACGAAGACAGGCACGACGGACGAGCTGCTGCATGCTGCAATGGCGGATGCGGAGCAAACCGGACTGCTTACTGAGGGAGATTTTGTCGTCATTACAGCAGGAGCGCCTCTTGGCCTATCTGATACGACGAATTTGATCAAAATCGAGCAATATGGCGTATAGCCGCAAGCCTAAACGATAAGCTGAACGTAAGCTAAACGATAAGACATGGATGATAAGCTGGCCTTATGGGGCGGTATTATTGATCCATGTCTTTTTTCTTATGATTAGGCTTGCCAAAGTCGAAAGCTGGCGAAATTCGCTCAAATATGTGGAATATGGAACATAATTTTGTTGAAAAACAGGAAAATTGTTCTTATTATTAAATGTATAGAGATAGAAGCTTCAATAGGATTTGAAAATGTCAGCATGGTAGAGGTGAGAGGGAATGGCTATAGTAGAGGTGGTCAAATACGACGGTTCTCCGGACGTATACGCATGGAAATATCCGAATGCGGAGCTAGGAACCTGGACGCAGCTAATCGTTAATAATACGCAAGAGGCGCTGTTATTCAAGGGCGGTAAGGCGCTAGATTTATTCGGGCCTGGCAGGCATACGCTTAGCACGCTTAATATACCGATTTTAAACCAGCTGGTTAATATCCCTTTTGGCGGGAGATCGCCGTTCTCGGCCGAGGTGTGGTTTGTGAACAAGCAGGTATCGCTCGATGTGAAGTGGGGAACGGCGTCGCCGATTCAATTGCAGGACCCAAAATACAATATTGTCATTCCGGTTCGTGCTTTTGGCCAGTTCGGCATTGAGATTGAGGATTCACGCCGGTTTTTGTCCAAATTGGTTGGAACGCTGCCAGTGTTTAATCAGGACACGCTGTCCAAACATTTGCGCGGCATGATTATGATGAATATTAATGAGCTGCTTTCTTCTTATCTGGTGTTCAAAAAGGTGAGCCTGCTTGAAATCAACGCCTACATCGGCGAAATTTCCAAGCATGTCGAGGAACGGGTTGGCGCTCTGATGCATCCCTTCGGCATTCGGCTCGTCAATTTCTTCATTGATTCGATCAGTACGCCGGAGGATGATGCCTCGCTGAAGCGGCTGCGTGATGCGCTTGCGCGCAAAGCAGAGATGGACATTATCGGCTATAACTACCAGCAAGAGCGTACCTTCGACACACTGGAGGGCGCAGCGAAAAATGAAGGCAGCTCCCAAGCTGGCGTCATGGGCGCAGCGCTCGGACTTAGCATGGGAGCGGGAATTAGCGGCATATTCGGCAGCCAATTTGGGCAGCTCGGAGAGCAGCTGTATGGAGCTGCAGGCGCAGCTCAGGTTTGTCCAAGCTGTCAGAGCCGCAACGATGCGCAGGCGAAGTTTTGCAACAGCTGCGGCAAAGGGCTTGTGGATAGCTCGGCTGGCGGTCAGGCGGGAGCGCCTAGGCCCATTCATAATTGCGATAAATGCGGTATGCCGCATCGGGAAAATTCCAAGTTTTGCGCGAACTGCGGCGATGCGTATAATCCTTGTCCAAGCTGCGGCGCGGATTGTGCGGACGATGCAGTCAATTGCAGCGCTTGCGGCGAGACGTTGCCGCGTCCGTGTAGAGGCTGCGGGGAGCAAGTGGCCGCCAGCGCCAAGTTTTGTCCGCATTGCGGCACCAATAACAGCAGCGGCAGCCAGCAATGTCCGGGATGCCGTCATGAAGTTCAGGCAGGGCAGAAGTTTTGTCCGGAATGCGGGCATGGACTTGCTGGCAGAGTTTAGCTCATAAGCAGCTCGTGTGCAGTCCATGGGAGAAGCAAATATTGGGCTGCGGCAGCTATCAAAAGCAGCGAATGACGGAGCATAAGCCGTAATCGTGCTGCTGCTGGGAAAGAGGGAAGACTTCATGAGTTTGACGTTTCGCTTGATTGCAATAGGAATTTTGTTATTTGGATCTAATATATTTGGGGAGTTCGATGGTAGGGTAAGCTCGCGCTTATTCTCACAGAAAATAGAGTTATATATATATACAGCGATTCTTCCTGCTTGGTTTTTCTTTATGTTGGCCTATTTTTCTGCCAAAGGGGAGGAGGAGGCTGATGACAAATGGGTCGCAGACATTCAGGCAAGTCATGCCAACATACAACAGAATACTTTAGAGGCTAAAAAAATGGCCGATGAAATGAGGCAGGCAAGGCTGGAGAGAGAACAAGCAAGGGGAGGTAGCTCTCCACCGAGCGGCTCAGGGCAAGGCAGAAAGTCTGTTGCTTGCCCAAGCTGTGGCAACCATACGATGCTGTGGCCGAATCAAACGAAATTATGTGATTATTGCCATGCGAGTATTGTTTACAGCTAAACGGGAAGCCTCAGATGCCATATGGGGCGAAAGACGGGGTGAAATAAATGTCAACTGGTTTTGGGTACAAGGTAAGTGGGGCATTATGGACTACTTTAGGTTTCATCTTATATCCGAATACATTGAGCCCAAGTTATGGATTAGATGGACTCATAGCTACTTTGATAATCTTCTCTTTATTTCCTGGCATTTCCCTTTATTGCATTGGGGAGAGGAAGAACAGGCGTTTTAAATGGAAGCAAAAATATTTAGATGAACAAGAGCCATATCTAGTCCAGTTTCGATTGGAGCTGCAGAAGCTGGAGCATGAACAGGAGCTTGCAAGAGAAGAGCGTGAACGAGCCGAAGAGGCGGAAGAAGCCGAGGAAGCGGCTAGGCTAGAGGCTGAGAAGGAAGCGACGCTAGCGGCTATACGAGCAGAAGCGGAGGCAGAGGCAAGGCGTGAAGCGGCGAGCCGTACATCAACGCCTCCGCCGTCGCCTCCACCACCCCTCATGCCCAAAAATATCAGCTGTGTGGGCTGTGGCGCGAGAAAGGTGCTGCAGCCTATGCAAAGCGCGGAATGTGACTATTGCGGCACGATGCTGGTGTACAGTTAACGTGAGACGCACCTGCACGGTAGGAGCGAAGTAAATTAGAGCAGCAAGCGTTCAGCCTATGTAGAGGTTAACGGATGCTGCTCTTTTTATTAGGGAGCAGGGTGTCATCTTTGTAACGAAAGGAAGAGGGGGAAGCGAGATGGGTGGAGTACTTAAAATCATTGCAATCGGATGCCTTGTGAATGGCATGCTGTTCACACAGTACTATTGGGGAGAAGAGAAGTCCTTCGCGGAGCAGGTTTTATTTTTCAGCAAATATTTCGGGATAACAGCGGCAGTCATATTTATATTGGCAGCAATGCTGGCGAAGGTAGATAGATTAAAACAAAAAGAATACCTGGAGTGGGCTGAGGAGGAATTATCCAGCATAGAGCAGCGTTTGCTTGAGGTGAATAACGAACTAAATGAGCTGCAGAGAGCAAGACTTGGGAGCGAACAGCATTTAAATTGAAGAAAATGGATGATGTTACAGAGGCGGGATGAGCAATGTTGAAGGGATACAATTCATCTAAGATGATTACGTATGCAAATGGTATTGCGTGGTTAGTAATTGGCGCTTTCTTTTTTATAAATCAATTATCGAATCCAAATCGGGAAGACTTGATGTTCTATATTCTTCTTTATTCCTTGATTTTTGTTTTCCCAGCATGGATTGGAGTTCACATGGCTTTACAGTACTTGGAACGTAAATCAGTCCAAAAACCGCTTAGGGAAGCAATTATAGCTTTACAGCTTGAATTGCAAATCGCGGAGCAAGAGCTAGAGCTTGAGAGAAGTATGGCCGAAAATGAAGAGCAAGAGAGGAGAGCCGCCTGGGAGGCCGAGGAGCAAGCGGCAGCCGCGGCCTTTTTAGCGGAGCGGATAGCGATTCGTAATGCCAGGCAAGGCTCTCCGCCCCCGCCAACACAGCCGTCCGTGCCGAAAACGATCAGCTGCCTTGGCTGTGGTGCTAATAAGGTTCTTCTTCCACAGCAAAGCGAGGAATGCGACTATTGCGGAAGGATGTTCATGTATCGTTAATCGCATCTGAGCGTCAGGATTTGTTTGCGAATCCTTTTTTTAGGGTAAAGTAATCTAGAGCCCAAACAAGAAGGAGCGTGTAAATGATGACGCAAATGAAGAAGGTGGCTTTTCTGCTGGCCGATGGCTTTGAAGATTCCGAAATGCAAAATCCGTATGATGAAATGGTGAAAAATGGCCATGAGGCGGTTATTATAAGCTTGCGAAGCAATGAGGAATTGAAGGGCAAGCAAGGCACAATTGCCTATAAGTCGCATCTAGCGATTAAAGAGGCAAAGGCAAGCGACTATGCGGCGATTATTATCCCTGGCGGGGCATCCCCCTCCCACTTGAAGGAGGAAGCGGCCGTGCATGCTTTCGTCAAAGACGCTGATGAAAAAGGCATAACCATTGCCGCCATCTGTCACGGCCCGCAAGTTTTGGCGGAGGCTGGTTTGCTGCAGGGACGGACACTGACAGCTTATCCGGAGCTGGAGCAGGAAGTGCTGGCAGCTGGGGGACATTTTCGTAATGAGGAAGTCGTGGTAGATCGCAATTTGATTACTTCCCGTACACCGGAGGACGAGCCTGCTTTTATTCAGGCAACGATTGAACAGCTGGGCGTCAACGCCTGGTAGACTCTCTAGCAGAACAGCTGGATTGTCCATTCTATCCATTATCACTGCGAGTTTTGCCTTTGGGCAAAACCCTAATCGCAGATCGTAAGAGCAGCAAGCGTTTAGCCTACTTGAGGTTTAGCAGATGCTGCTCTTTTTACTATGCAAATTTCCCTGAATTTGTAACGACTATTCAAGCCAAATGATTGCGGCAACTATTTAACTGGATTATAATTGTTGTCAGCATGGCAGAGTTTGTGAACGAGTGGTTATTTCGTATATTAAAGGAGTAAAGCATGAAGGTTATCCTTGTAGATGATGAATGCCTTGCTTTGGATTACTTGGAGCGACAACTCGTGAAATTAAATAACGTAGAGGTTTTGGGGAAATATGAGGATCCGATGACCGGGAAAGAGCGGATTTTGCGCGATCTGCCGGATGTCGTATTTTTGGATATTAATTTGCCTGAAGTGAGTGGCATTGCGCTTGCTGAACAGCTGCTTGAGGTTAGGCCGGAGCTGAATATCGTATTTGTAACCGCTTATGATGAATATGCAGTGAAAGCATTTGAGCTGAATGCACTGGATTATGTCGTCAAACCGATTCATCCTGAGCGCTTATTGAAAACGATGGAACGGATTCAGAAGCGGCTGGACTCGTCTGCGAAGGATAAAGAGCAGGCTCTACAGCCAGTGAAAAATGCGAATGAGGAGCAGCATCTGGTTTTGCAGCTATTGGGGCAGTTCAGTGTGGAGTTTTCCGGGAAAAAGGATGCAGCCATAAGGTGGCGCACAACGAAGGCGCAGGAGTTGTTTCTGTATTTGCTCCAGCATCGCGAACAGCTTGTAAGAAAATCGATATTAATCGATTTGCTATGGCCCGATAATGGGACGGAAAAAATATATGCCCAGCTGTATACGACGGTGTACCACATTAGGAAAACGCTAGATCAGTTTGGAAAGTGTTTTCACATTGCCAATACAACAGAAGGATACATATTGACGCTGAATCAGGTTGTGCTCGATGTAGAGGAATGGGAGCGGGGCATTGCCGCCGCACCGCCGCTAGCGGCTGCAACGCTTGCGGAATACGAAGAGGCTATGAATCTTTATAGAGGCGATTATTTAAAGGATTATGATTATTGGTGGGCGGAGAGCGAGCGCCAGCGGCTGAAACGGTTATGGCTGAATACTTCCTATCGATTGGAAGAATGGCATGTCGAGCATGGTCAGTTGGATAAAGCGATTGCCGGATATATTCGGATTATCGAGGAGCATGCGCAAGCGGAAGAGGCTTATTTTGCCTTAATGCAGCTGTATGCGTCCAAAGGAAATCATCTTATGGTTAATCAGCAGTACAATGTTTTAACCGCCGCGCTGATAGAAGAATTGAACGAGCAGCCAAGCGCGTACATTACAGAATGGTATAAAGAGTGGAAAAGCAGTGTTAGCGCGTTGTAGGGGCTATTTTGTAAATTTTCCGAGATTAAACAGGGATTTTGTCGAGAAATTGTAGAGTTGCCTTATTTATAATGGAGGAGCAGGTGAAAATGAAGACGGACAAGCTTTACGGGCTTCATTTTCAAAAAATAGCATGTTCAAAGGAATGGTTGAAGAAGATGATGATAACCGAGAAACGGCAAATAAACGTCATTCGCCATTTTCGCTATCCTGAGCTGGCTTGCTGTATAAGCGAGGGAGCCCAGCACCTACGACAGCTGAATTTAAATCAAATGACCGATTACACGATCGTTCGAGGCTTTTATACCCATCATCGAGGTCATTTTATTGGAATTACAGCTACTTCTGAGGGGCCTTTGTTTTTCTATGACAAGCAATATTTTCAGCTTTCGGAAGGGAAATTTATGATTGCTCTGGAGCATGACGACAAGCGAAACACGTTCTCTTTTTGGTGGGATGGGGTAGAAATATGTCGCCTGAACTATCAGCGGCAGCTTTATCAGTACAATGAGGGAATCGTGGATGACGGTATTCGTGATTTTTTTGCTTGGCTTTATTTGTCGACAGGACCGAGAAAGTTTTGGAGATTCCAAAAATTTTACACGGTCAAAAGCAGCTAAACGCTGGTTCGGGTATCAGAATTTTATCAGCCGAAAAAGGATTGATAAAACGCATGATGGAGCTGAAGTGGGATGGGCGCTGAACATTTGAAAGAGTTTCAAAGCTTGAAGCATGAGGATGAAATGCGGTATATGCTCCTGCTAAGGGATGTAAAGGGCATGCTTAAAGAGCGGAAAGAAGAACCTTTTATGAAACGGTTAAAGCGGAGATGGATGAAGAGAGGCCATAAAATACAAGCCTCAGCCTGGAAATAAAAAAGGTTTAACGTATTGTTTGTTGCAAATAATGGGTATATACTAGAGATAATCATAGTTTAATATAAGGTAGTTCTTCTACCTAACACCACTTACAAAACTTTACACGATAACGGCAAACCTGTCGAAAGGCAGGGACGCAAAGCTAAAGGGCCTTCTCTATTATTTAGATGGCAGCCTAGCCACCGAAGGGAGTTTTTTTTATGCGCAAAAGTTTAACGGTTATGATTTTGCTTGCATTGATACTGTCCGTGTTCCCGCAAGCAACTGCTCAAGTGGCAGCAGCTGGGACAAGCTGGCTCGATGAATCCAATGTGGATAAAGGAAGCATCGGTATTCGTTATGAGGTCAAGTCGGGCGTAGATACAAGGCTGGTTGTAGCCAAAGACGGCAAAAATTATACGTATGCGCTCCGGGCAAACCAGACAGAAGAGTGGTTCGCGCTTCAACTGGGCAATGGAGACTATACGATTACATTATTGGAGAACGTCAGTGGAACCAATAAATATAGAGCAGTTCAAACAGGCAAAGTTACCTTGAATTTGAGTGACAGCAGCCTCGTTTACTTAAACTCCATTCAAAATATCGATTGGAGCAGCAACAGCAAAGCGGTCAAGAAAGCATTGGAGCTGACTAAGGGTAAAAAGACGGATACCGAGAAGGTAACGGCAATTTACAAATATATTGTGGCGAATATTTCTTATGATCATCAGCTTGCAGCTAAGGTGACCAACGATTATTTGCCTCAAATCGATCGTACGTTTAGTTCGCAGAAAGACATTTGCTACGGTTATGCTGCATTAATGGCGGGCATGCTTCGCAGCTTGGACATTCCGGCCAAGATGGTGACGGGCAAAGCGTCCGATGTATCGAACTATCATGCTTGGAATGAAGTATATTTGGACGGCAAATGGATCACGATCGATACGACGCTTGATGCTGGCATGAAGAACAGCAAGAAAGCGGGCAAAATGATTAAAGACAGCTCGCGTTATACAGCTGCTAAAGTCTATTAAACGGATCTAAGCATATATAAATCAATAGGCACGTACAGAAGCTTCGTCTATCCTTCAAGGGATGGACGGAGCTTTTTTTGCTGTTATTTAGGCTGTCGAATGAAGGGGATGCTTGTAAAGTTTTTGTACAGTTGGGCTAGATATAATTTTCTTATTTGAATGTAAGGAGGGAGAGGATGGAGAAAGACTTGGCTTTCGTGAGGTAATCACAACAATAGAACAACTAGACAAGATAGAGAAAAAGAGAGGATTGATAAGATGCCCGCAAGTAGACAGAGAGCGATCAGGCAAAAGATTTCCTGGATCATGCTGCTCGTTTTGCTGCTGCAAGCCGCATTCCAGCCATTCGCAGCTCCAATACAGGCAGCAGGTCCGATTACAGGACTGACTTTTACAAAGACAGCTAGTGTGAGCACCGTTAATGTAGGCGATACCTTCAAGTATACCATCTTGTATCAGGCGGATGGCGCGACTCATGTTGGTAAGAACGTAACGATTGTTGATACCGTACCGGCACAATTTGAAATTGTGGATGGCTGGGAGGATGGAGGCTGGGATACGAAAAACGGCCAAACGCTAACCGTTAATGCACATCCACTGCCTTCCGGTACTTCGGTAAAGCTGGAAATTCCCGTGAAAGCGAAGCCGACTGGCTCAAGCTCGGTTGTGCCTACGACGAATACAGCGACGATTACACTCGTTGATTCGGCAGAAAGCACGACGGCATCGGCGCCTGTTTCAATTAATGCGGATCCGAATCCGGTTGCAACACCAACGCCTACAGCAACACCGACGGCGACACCTACTGCCTCAACCTATGACAAATGGTGGGCTTACAAAAGCCAAGACACTGGATTTGGCGGCGGAGTTCCAATTATTGGCGGAGCGGTTGAGTATACGGTAGGCATTAAAGGCGAAGCGGGCAATACGAATCCTGGCAGCTTGAAATATGCGACGTTAGTCGATACGCTGCCGCCAGATGCCGTATATGTGAGCTCAACAGAAAGTGGCGTCTATGATTCAACGGCTCGTACGATCACTTGGTCGAACATTGAGCTGGCTTCTGGACAATCTTTCGAAGCGAAGGTATCGGTCACTTACCCTGATGATTTAGGGTATGGTCATCCGACAGGAACACCGCTGGAGCGCAAAAACAACGTTGAAATTTTGAGCGGCTATACGCTCGAGGGAGACGGGGCGGTCACTGATCCTGACGCTGATGTGACAACTAAATTCGGAGAGCCGGTATCTGGCGTTTCCGGTTTAACCAAGTCGCGCGTTTACCAATATCGCTGGCATGGCCAAACCCAGAAGTTCAACATCGGCGGCATCAGCAATACAGGGACGAATGTAAATACGTCTTTATCGAACCTGGTACTGACAGATGTTCTGCCTGCGGAAATGGACTACAGCAGCATTAAAATGCCAAATGTTTTCACATCCCAGCTTCGTTATAAAACTAGCGATGGCGTGACTGAAACTTGGCATGCGTATAGCGGCAGTCTTGCGCCTAACGGCACAATTGCAGTGAGCACGACAGCTGGTACGAACCGCATTGTGCTGAATGCTGGCGAATATTTGGCTGCACTGGAGTGGTCGTTCAGCACTTTGGCTCCAGGCGGTACAATTGGCGGCATTGAAGTTACAGGAACAGTTAGAGACTTTGCTAACGGTACGAATGCTCCTGTCGTTCACGGCGATCAAGTAACGAATCAAGTGTCTCTGGATTATCAGGCACTGAGTGTTACCATTCCGGGTCAATGGGATAACAAGCCTCAAAAAACGGCTCAAGCAGATTTCAACATCAACAATGAGAAGCCATGGCTTGTTGCAAATAAAGCGATTGGAACGGGAAATTTCCGTCCACTCAGTACGGTGCCGTTCACTTTAACGGTTCGCAATGATATTAAAGCAACGGGACCTTATGTTAATCCAGTTGTCTATGATTTATTGCCAACAAGCTTTGATTATTACCTCAATCCTAAAATAGCCGATCCTGCTGCGGCGCTGGCAGCCTCGTTTACGTTTACGGGCACGCCTGCTGGAGCAAGTGCTCCACAGCTAGAGCTTGTTGATAAAAACTGGAACGGTACTGGACGGACTCTTGTCAAATGGTCATGGTCCGACGGCACCTCTTTTGCTCCAGGCACAAGCTTTGAAATCAGCTATAAAGGCGAGGTTCGTGCGGGTACGCCTCAAGGTACAACCTACACGAACGATATGTATATTACAACAAGCGATCCTAATACAGAGTTCTGGCATACAGGGGACTCCGCACAGGATAAGCCGCAAAATCTGCCAGCATGGCAAACACGCAACAATACGATTAAAGATACAGTCATTGGCTTTGATCCAACAGCGGGAACGGATGAATTTTTTGTTCATGCCTCTGCGAATGTAACGGTACGCAAAGCGTCGCTCGTACAGTCGACAAAATGGAATCAAGGCGATCTGGAGCCAATTTTCCGGGCATCAGATGATGCTACGTATGACGGAATACCGGCTCTTCCCGTACAGCCATTCGATTATGATGGCGATATTGAATACACTGAGTATCCGCGTTACAGCGTAACGTATGAAGGCGGAACAGCAGATTATCGTTTGGCGGTACGCAATAGCGGGAATACGAGACTTGGCGTCATTGATGTGCTGGATATTTTGCCGCATGTAGGCGATAATGCGCTGCGCGTCAACAGTGGTTCGCCTTATGAAGCAAGGGGCACGCAGTGGCAGCCTAACCTGGCGGAAGTACTTTCTTCCGGCAATAAAACCTTTACATCTTCCGCGGCAGCGGGAAGCAGAACGGTGAACTACACGCTGTCCACCTATTACAGCAAGTCGGTTAATCAGGAGCAGGTTGTCAATTTCACGAATGTGAATGACAGCAAGCAAGGCTGGATCGAACAAGGCAATTATCAGAAGGATGATTTGACAGACATCAAGTCGCTATACTTCCAGCTGTCGAACATTGTAGGCAGTGATGGATCAGCTGGACTTGCGCCAGGCGACTATATCGTATTGGATTGGAAAATGGATGCCCCTGTGGGAGCACCGACCAATGAAGTAGCTTGGAACTCTTTTGCGATTCAAGCAACTGAAATCGGTGCAGGCAATGATGAAGGCAGCAAAATGCTTCCAACAGCGCCTAACAAGGTCGGCTTCCTGATTCATCCGAACAACGAGCATGTACCGCTTGGCGAAATTGGAAATTTTGTCTGGTTCGACAGCAACCGCGATGGCACGCAGGATGAAGAATATCCGGGCGATAGCGGTCAAGGTGCAGGTATTAACGGTATTACCGTAAATCTATACAAAGCGGGTGAAACGACGCCGTTCAAGTCAAGCAAGACGGGCTATCATTACAACGGAAGTCCAGGTTATTATTTGTTCCAGGGACTTGAGGCAGGCAATTATTTCGTAGAGTTTGTGCTGCCGGATCGCTACATGCCAACGACTGCAAATGTGAATGGAGCAGATCCGAGCCATACGAATGACAATGACTCCAATCTGGTAACGAAAGGCGCTACTGTAGACGGTTATACGCCATATCGTACGGATACGATCAGCTTAGGTACAGCTGGTAAAATTCCGACAATCGATTTGGGACTAATCGAAACAGCATCACCTACGGGCGACTCATACCCTTCCATCACATTCGAGAAAGAAATAACGAGTGTGACACAAGGCTCCTCCACGATTGCTCCTTCTCAGGAGTATGTAGTGGTAGGAAACGATGTGCATTATAAGCTTTCTTTGAAAAATACCTCTTCTGTTACTTTGCATAATTTTAAAATTTCAGATGCGCTTGATAGACTGCAAGCCGGCTTTGAGTTTACTAAGCTGACGTATAATGGCGAGGAAATTGCCTTGAATAGCGGCAGCCATAACAGACCAGACATTATTGGTCAACTGGTAAGCACCGGCACGAATCCGTCTATCATCATTAAAAATCTGGCAGCAGGAGCGGGACTGACGCTTGAGGGCGTATACCGTGTTACGGATGCAGATTTGGATTTGACAGATTTGGATAATGTAGCAACTGTATATTACAATGAATCCCCTGATCCAATTAAGGATGAGGCTAGCATTCCGACAGCAGGGCTCAAGATTGAGAAAAAGGGCAGTGCAGTCGCTGTTTCCGATACAGCAGCAGGAAGCTGGATTAACTACACGGTTAAAGTAACCAATACAGGCAAGCGCGATTTAACGAATGTTGTGATTACCGATACAAAAGTATCTGGCATACCAAGCATTCCATCACTGAAATCTGGGGAATCAAAGGAATTTACGTATTCATACCAGGTAACGTCAGTAGATACAGCAGCGGTTTCCATTATCAATGTGGCTATAGCGGTTTCGAATGAAACGCCGCCAGTGACGACTGAGCATGAAATACCTGTCGTTTCGGATGAGCGTGGCTCCATCGGTAACTATGTATGGCTTGACCGTAATGAAGATGGGCTGCAAGATGCAGCGGAAACAGGCATTAATGGCATTATCGTTAAGCTTTATGACGATGCAAACCATGTATTGGCTGAGACCATTACGCATGATGAAAATGGCAAACCAGGATTTTATTTATTTGCTGGATTGCCGCAAGGCGACTATCATGTACAGTTCATCATTCCGGCGGAATACGGTGTAACTAAGCCGGAAGCTGGAGCACCAGATGTGGATTCCAACAAAACAGATGGCCAAGGAATAACTGAGGTCATTACGATTGGACCAGCAGGCTGGAATGATTTGACGATTGATTTGGGTCTTGTTCCACGCGGTGAAATCGGGAATTATGTATGGCTCGATCGCAACCGCGATGGCTTGCAGAACGAAGATGAGAAAGACGGTATTAATGGTATTGTGGTTAAGCTGTATAAAGGCAGCAGCACAGGTACGCCTGTAGCTGAAACGACAACAGCGAATGATGCAAGCGGCAAGCCGGGCTATTATTTATTCGATAATTTGCTTGCAGGCGACTATTATGTTCAATTCGTTTTGCCAAGCGATTATGTGAAAACAAGCGCGGAGCAAGGAGCGAACACAGCTCTTGATTCCAATGCAACGGATGCAGACGGCATAACAGCCAAAATCATTATTAATGAAACGGCTGGCTGGGTTGATCATACGATTGACCTTGGCGTAGTTGCCAAAGGGGTTATTGGCAATTATGTGTGGTTTGACCGTAATGACAACGGCAAGCAGGATGAACTGGCTACGGATGGCCAAAATGGCGTTACCGTACAGCTTTTTAATCAAAACAAAGAGCAAATTGGAGAAACCACTACAGCAAATGATGCGAGTGGAAACCCTGGTTACTATTTGTTTGATCAACTGCCAAGCGGACAATATTTTGTGAAATTTATTGTGCCAGTTGGCTACACAGTAACAAAAGCTGAGGCAGACGGTGTTTCTGCTGAGGAAGATTCAAACAAACAGGTAGATGGATACACAGAAGTTATCGTTATTGGTGAAGGGGCACCGCGTGGCTGGGAAGACCTGACGATTGACCTTGGGCTTATTTATAAGCCAACTAGTCCAGGTGGAAATTCGGGCAACCCATCAGTACCAACGCCGACACCTACACCAACAGCGACACCATCTCCTACACCAACGCCTGTTGTAACGGAGACGCCTACAGCGCCTCAAACGTCAACACCAACGCCGGTGGCTCCAAGTCCTGAGCAGTCAGGCACACCGACGCCAGCACCAACAGCGACTCCTGTCGTAGAGAAAGATAAGACACAGGAAAATACGCCAGTTGAAGGTAAAGTTGACGTGCCAAAAGGTGGAAATGTAGATATTGGCAAGCAGCCGGAGCACGGACAAGTAACGGTGGACGATAATGGACAATGGGTGTATACACCTGATCCAGGGTATACAGGCAAAGATGATTTCTCTATTATCGTAAAAGATGCTGACGGAATCGAAGAGGAAATATTGTTTGAAATCGATGTGGATGAAATCCCGCTCGGGGTAGTTGAGGATTCGGATTCAGATGGAGATGGAAATACTCCAGCACCGAATAACCAAGGTACACTTCCGAAGACAGGTGAGTCCAGTCAATTGCCAATCCAGCTTGCAGGTGCAGCATTAATTGCACTCGGAGCGATATTGCTTAGAAAAAAACGCTCACGTTCGTAAGTGTGATGCAGCAAGCTTCATCAGAGTAGAAGTAATTGGATACTCTGCGCATAAGGCCTCCAAAACGAAGACTTTTCATTCGTTTTGGAGGTTTTTTTAATTAAAGTGTGCGGCCTGTAGAGAAACTGTAGAGCCTGGCTCTGCATAATAGAGAAGCCTATTCAGTTTAGTTAAGAAACATATAAGCAGAGGGAGCTGAGAATTTGCGTAAAATCGCAATTATATTGGTAGCAGTCGGAGTGCTGCTGCTCATTTATCCGCAGTGGAATGAATGGATGGCTGATCGGGAGCAGAAGAAGCTGTTAAAAGAAGCGCTCCTGCTCATGGATACGCCCGAGCCTGTAAATACGGGGGCCGCACAAAGCTACGCACAGCTAAATGATATGTTAAATGCAGGAGAAGAAACCGAGGATGAGGCAGCTTCTCTATTAAACGATTTTCAAAACGGCAAGCCCATTGCAACAATTACGATAGATCGTATTGATGTCTTATTACCGATCTTAGATGGCGCTACAAAGGCTAATATGAAGCATGCGGCCGTTCATATGCGAGAGACTGCTTTGTTTGGGGAGGAGGGCAATGCGGCTGTCGCAGCGCATCGTGCCCATACAACCGGAAGGTTATTCAATCGGCTGAATGAAGTAGAAATTGGCGATGAAATTGTCGTACAGACCAGTAATGCAAAATATATTTACAAAGTGTACGAGACCCTTATTGTCGAGCCAACTGAGCTGTCAGTATTAGATAGTGTTCCCGGTGACAAATTGCTTACACTCATTACCTGCGATCCGCTCATCAACCCGACTCACAGGTTAATTGTGCATGCCCGTCAAATGGAGACATTATAAAAGGAATTGAAAGCTGATAGAAACGTAAAAAAGCAAGGAGTACCTCACGATCCACTAAACAAGCGGATGGTGTAGAACTCCTTGCTTATTTACTTTACGGCTTGGCTTGATTAATATTGCCGTATTTCTCTTTTGGAAGTTTGCTTCTGCCTTCCCTAAATACAAAAAATCCATTTTTGCCTTGTTTCTTGGCTACGTACATCGCAGCATCCGCTTCTTTCACAAGCATATCATGCTCAGCGTTGCGGGCCGTGCACATCCGAATACCGATACTAACGGTAATTAACACGTGATAACCTTCGACTGCGTAAGGGGTCGTCAGCTTTTCCAAAATTTGCGTGGCAGCCCGCTTTGCCATAATAGGGTCGCAGTTTTTGAGAATCATCACGAACTCATCACCGCCAAGCCGGAATAGCTCGCGATGTTTTTTAGACTCCACCTGCTGTAAGCGAACGCTGACCTCCCGAAGCAGTGCGTCTCCAACATGATGGCCGAAACGATCATTTATTTCTTTAAAGTGATCCAAATCCAGATAGAGAATCGCCATACTTTTTTTGCTGCGATATGTTTTCCAAAATTGCTCAAGCCCATGTCGATTATAAAGACCCGTTATACCGTCCCTAAAGGCAAGCTTCTTCAATACTGCTCTTTCAACAAGCATGGCACGCATGATAATAATAAGAACGGTAATGATAATGACCATTAAGGTGTTGAAGAAGAAAGGAAGGTTCTGATTAGAGAAGAATGGCTCGGGGAGTCTGAACAATTGTGTGAAAAACAGCACCAGCATTCCCGCTATTACGGCAATCATAATGGAAGTCGGGAGAATCTTAACCCATTTTTTTAAGCGCATGTTTTATCACCATAGTTATTTTTTTTGTTCCCCAACATTATACACGGAACATCTATACAATTTCTATACTTGTTTTATATCCCATTTAAATTTGCTTCATCGGTTGAGGATTTTGGGATAGAAAAGCGAACAACCGTACCTTGTTTTACTGTGCTTTCGATGCATAATCCCTTGCCGTACAGCTGTTTCAAACGACGATCCGTATTGCGGAGGCCAATTCCTCCACGGTTTTGCTCCAGCACGCTTCTGACCTTCTCCTCTTCCATACCGACCCCGTTATCTATAATCGCAATTTCAGTATAATCGTCGTATCCTTTCAGGCGAATACGCACAGTGCCCCCACTTGAACGGGCCAGCACTCCATGCCGCACGGCATTTTCTACAAGCGGCTGAATGGAAAGCGGCGGAATACGAAGCCATGGCAAGTCATCAAGCTCCCACTCAATTTGCAGGCGATTGCCGAAGCGCTCTTTCTCAATAAATAGATAGGAATGAAGCAGATCCAGCTCATGCTGAAGCGGAACTACGCGCTCTGAGTTTTTCATATCAAAGCTCGCTCGCAAATATTTTCCAAACTCCTCCAGCAATTGCACCATCCTCGATTGATCAATCACACTTAAGGAGGCAATGGAATTTAACGTATTAAATAGAAAATGAGGTTGAATCTGTGCTTGAAGCCAAGCCGCCTCAATACGCAGCCGCTCATTTACCGTTTGCTTCAGGTCAGTTAAAGCTTGTACGCGAGACTTGAGCTCCATCGCATCGACAGGCTTAGTAACATAATCATTTGCGCCTGCCATAAAGCCTGTATTGACATCTTCGGGACGGCTGCGAGCAGTCAGCAATAAAATCGGCAGCTCGGATATGCTGAATCGTTTGCGAATCGTTTGAGTCAACTCATAGCCCGACATTTGCGGCATCATAACATCAGCGATAACTAGATCCCACTCCTTCGTTTCAAGCAGCTTGAGTGCTTCTTTGCCGCTCGTGACGGTAGCCACTTCATAAAACTCTGAATCCAGCAAGCTGGATAATATTTTTAAGTTAATAGGATCATCATCTACGGCAAGGACAGTAGCTTTATTTTGTTCTGTGTCGGATGCCGCTTGTCTCTGATCAAGACGCAGTAATTGAGAATCAGCAGCAATGACGGCTTCTGTAGACACGGCTGTTTCAGCTTCGCTTGGCAGCGTAAATTCGGGTTCGTCGGCAGCTGCATCGGCGTCAAGGAGCATGGTGAAGGTGAACGTAGAACCTTTACCCGGAACCGACTGTACCGTTAGCTCACCCCCGTGAAGCTCAACTAATTGCCTGCAAATGCTGAGCCCGAGACCAATGCCGCCGCTCATAGCAGTCATGCTGGAATCACCCTGCTCGTAAGCTTGAAAAATAGTGAGCTGTACATCTGCATCTATGCCGACCCCAGAATCCTGTATGTGGATATAGGCTTTATCCCCAATCGCTTCTGCATGAACGCTAACAATGCCCTCGTTCGTGAATTTAACAGCATTATGGATGAGATTAAATAAAATCTGAATCAGCCTATTTTCATCGGCAATTATTTTAGGAAATGAACGGGATATATTCATTTCTAGCTGAACGGGTTTGTCCTCCGTTAAATAACGCAGCATATCAAATACGCCGGAAATGATGTTTTGCAGCCGGATGCTTTCCTTATTCAAATGAATATCCCGATCCTTAAGACGCGTGACATCGAGTAAATCATTAAGCAGCAGCGACATGCGGCGTCCAACGGTAATGATCAGCATTAAATTATTTTTGCTTGCTTCATTAATGGAATGGGTCGTATTAGCCAATACGGTCTGCGCCATATTAATCATGCCATGCAGCGGATTTCTCAGCTCGTGAGAAGTATTAGCGAGAAATTCATCTTTCGCTTTATCGGCTTTTTGAAGTTTATAAGCAAGCTGCTCCAAATTGGTTCTAGTTTGCAGAAATTGTTTGAACCAGAAGGAAGCGAAGCAGATAAATGCAAAAATTAAATCAAATGGATAATAAGGCAAATCCCAATCTGCTCTTAATTTGAACGTAGCCCATACAATACTAGACACGACGCTTGTAGCAGCAAACAGCAGGAAAATCATATGTTCTTCTCCCCTAAGTGCTAAGCGCAGAATCATAATAAATATTATAAGGGGCGGGAGTGAAACCGTCAGAATCCTAAGAGGAGACAAGGAAATGAATTGCTCAAACGGCAGCAGCAAAATGAAGAGCGCGTAAAAAGCGCATAGAAATAAATACACACGTACGGCTCTACCTTTACGGTATATTGATAAAAAATTGGCAGAGAACGCTAACAGCAGCGTGGATGCTCCAATCAAAGAAAGCATTAATAATTTTATGTTCCATTTTAAAGTAATAGGCAGCCAGGCAACCAATAATTTATTATCATCTAATAGAGTACCTAACATCATGCAGAAAATAACGATGGCCAAATAAACAAGCTCCTTCTTCCGCACACCAAGCAGAGGGAGAAGAGCGACATAAATTAGATGAAGCAAGTAGATGACGGTTACCGTTAGCTGCATGGCAATTAATAAATGATCCTCCCGTTGAACAGCGGCGAACGTCCCGAATTTAATCGGCTTGGTAATACCGCCCCCTGCAGGAAAATCGTAGTTAGACACATGGAGCACTATATTCATTTCATCTGTACCTGTAATGGATGCGATAAGAGGATACATCTTTCCCACATGCTCTTGCTTATTTTCTGAAGGCTGACCGAGCTTGGATACAGAACGCCCGTTAACGAATAACTCATAGCTGCTTGAAATAGTCATCGTCTCGATCCCAAATTGCTGAGTGCCATTGTCAGGAAGCAAAATTCGGAGACGATAGGTTCCAAAGCCAAAGCCAGAACCATCAGTGTCTTTATTTAAATAATTACCCCATTTATCTGGAACAGCAGCCCAGCTTTTGCTGGCAGGAGAGGCGTCTAAGGGATCAGGCGTAAGAAAAATGTTTGGATAAAACTCCCACTGACCATTAAGCCGGATCGTTTCTTTATCAGTAAAATGCCAGCTGCGCAAATCTAGCACACCCTGCTTTGCAACAGGATGGACAGGGGGCTTAAACGCCGCGTTCCAGATGAGATGCATGCAGGTTAGGAAGCTAATAAATACAACAATATAAATAAACAGTCTGAGTTTGGGCGTATTTTTAAGTATCATATTAGTTACAATTCGACAGAAATAGACAAGTTCCTTTTCAGGTAAAGTCTAGTTACAGACGAAAGTAGCTTTAGGATGTGCTTACTTTTTCTTTATGCTGAAAATGTACTGGAATTCGCTCCAGCAGACTGTCTTCATATATATTTCCCAGCTCCAGCTTTGGCATATGGATATAGCCGATATAACATCCGCATTTCTTCATGCCGCAAGGCCGTTCTGCGGACAAGCCTTCCAGTCCGTCCCGATAGAGTTGGCCGATGATACGCCGATCTTTGTAGCAATGTTTGACGACACCGCTTCCTTGAACATAAAACACGGAGGACCCGGCGGCGCATCGCTGACCAAAGCTATCATAGTCCATCGTATTCCATAGAAAATAAGGATCAACAGCTTCAAGCCGGGCGATTTCTGCTTCTGTGTAATAGTTAGGTTTATCTTTAAAGGCATTCACCCAAACATATACATCCTCTGGCAGGCTGCTGCGAAGTGCTTCAATTTGCTCGAAAGCACTTCGCAGCCCTACGGTTCCAACGCTAAAATTAAGTCCTTGTTGGTGCAACTGCACGCACTGTGACAGCATCTGGCTGAGCGTCGTCTGACCGGGGTGGTAAGTAACCCAAAAAGCAGCTTTCTCTGGATTTAGCCGGCTTGTCCAATCTAGCTTAGTAGAGAGATTCGTCTGGACGGCTACCTTGGAAATATGCGGCATATGTGACAACTCAATCATAGCCTCGCGATACCAGCGATGGATAAGGGCTTCGCCATAGGGGTTGAAAAAAATAGATAATTCATGGCCGGCGTGCCCTTGCTCCCGAATCCAATCCATGAAAGTATGCAATTGCTCCTCGTCTTTGCGCAGCGTAGCGGCACTATCTTTATTTTTGCTAAATGGACAATAAGGACAATCATAGTTGCAGGAGGAGAGTGACCCCCGATAATACAGCACGGCCTTCATGACAGCTCGTACCCTTCCATTAATTCTCTAACGTCACCGGAAATAAACTCATCGCCGATAGCATCGGAATAAGCCATGCCAAGCTCTGTTAGACGAAGGATTTGTCCGCCATCCATCATTTGGGCAAAGCCGAGTTGGATAAGCTCAGCCAGTTCGGAGTGATCGGCAAGTGCTTCGCTGCGAAAACGTTCTAAATAGCTTGCAAGTGAAAGGCCTTCGGCATGCAGCAGTGCCTTTAAAACAAACCGCCGTTTCTGTTCATCGACATTTAATTTAAATCCGTAATTCGCGGATTGGAAATTTTCTGTTGCAACATAATCGGCAATGATGCTTCTTGTAGCCGCTGCGCTTACCCCATAACGGGACGCATAATGCACTTCGCGCGTATAAGAGCGTGCACCGCAGCCGAGTCCGGCCATGCCTTCCTCCTGACAGCTAAATGGTAAAATGTTTTTGTGCGTAAACGTTATGTCTTTAGCAAACCGCCGCATGGAAAATTGCTTGTAGCCTGCCGCCTTAAGGCGTTCGCATGCAATATGATATAGTTCCAGCCGTGCATCGGTACCCTGGCGCTGAATTTCGTCTGGCTTTAAAATCGTATGTTCTCGCGTATACAGCGGATAAATGAAAATTTCGCCCGGAGCAAAGCTAATTGCTTTCTCCAATGAATATATCCATGAATCGGCAGTTTGTCCCGGCAAACCATAAATCAGATCAATATTCAGCAAGGGAAAATCAAAAGCCTGCAGCATCGTAATTGCTTGTTCAGCAAGCTTAGGCTTTTGTGGTCGATAAATGGCCGAAGCCTCCTCATCGATAAAGCTTTGCACACCAATACTAACCCGATCGGTCCGGCGGTCTTTTAAAATTTGCATCCGCTCTTCACTCACCGTATCAGGAGAGGTCTCCACAGAAATGGAAGCCTGTGATGTATCCAGCCCCATAACATCCTCGGCAATGGTAAACAGCCGATTTAACTGTGAAGCCTCAAGCAATGTAGGCGTACCGCCACCAATGGCGAAGCGGGAAAAAGGCTTTCCTGTAATAATGGGAGCCCACTGCAAAGCTTGACGTTCAAGTGCATCTACATATTGCTCATGCACATGGGTACGACGATCAGGCAGGGTGAACAAATTGCAAAATCCGCAGCGTACGCCACAGAACGGGATATGCATATATAAGAAATAATAATCGGCAGCTTCGTCTTTCCAGAGATCCTCAAGCGGCAGCGCCGGTGTTAGTGTTCGGTATGCGGTTTTATGCGGATAAGAATATAGATAGGAGCGGTAAGGGGAGGCGAACCAGCGCTTGCCCCATTCCGGCAAATCCGCTAGTCTAGTTAGTGATGTTGGCATGGACATCCGGCATCTCTCCTCTTTCATTCTAAAATAAATTCACGGTATGGTACGTTCCATACGACCTCATGTGCGAGTCGATGTCCGTCATATCCGTCTTCGCCATAGGCGGTTCCATGATCGGAGAAGGCGAGGCAAAGGGTTTTGCCGCGGCTTCGCAGCGCATCGAACAATATGCCAAGCTGGCTGTCTACGTATCTGAGTGCTGCACGCTGCGACTCGATGGAGTCTTTACGCGAACCGACAGGAAGAAAATAATGATTCGGCCCATGAATAGCCGAGATGTTCAGGAACAGAAACAATCTTTCATTGATATCAGCCTTCTCCAGCAGCTTTAGAGCATGATTGACCTGATGCTCAGTAGAACGAGGGTTGGTTACCCCGAAATTCATGCGCCAGTAGCTTTCTTGAAAATATCCGGGAAGTACTTTTGCCAGCTTATTTTTCTTAGTGAAAAAGATGACTCCTCCAATACATATCGTTCGGTATCCTTCTTCGGCAAGGCCGCTTACAAGATCAGGTGCATCAAACTGCCATGTGTGGGGATGTGTTTTTAAACCTGTATTTTTGGTGTGGAATAATCGCACATGCGATGCTTTATCCGTATTGGCAGGAGTAGGGAGAAAGCCTCCAAAAAAGGCATGATGTGCAGCATACGTGAAGCTGCCAGGCGTATGCCGCTTCTCCCATGGTCCGTCTGCGCATAAGTTGCGGCAGTTGGATTCTTCGAGCTTGGCTACATCATAACGCAGCGTATCAAGCGTAATCATAACAATATCATGAGAGCCCACGATTTGGTTCATATCTATCATCCTGAGCATCCTCTCCGTGCAGGCTTTTTACTGCTGTAGAAGCGACATTTGCCATTCGTAAGTATTCATTCCCTTATGCTCGGCATGATACAGTAAATCACCGAAGGGATTAACATCGCATATGTAGGTCCGGCCCTGTTTTTTTTGAACAAGCACATCAATTCCAGCGACCGTTGAACCATTAAAGGCAGCAAGTGCGGATACAGCGGTATCTTCAACCTGGTTTTTCAAAGCAGCTGACAGTGTGCTATCTGTTATTAAGCGACGCTCATTGCGCAAATGTAAATTAGTAATAGGAGTGCGGCTTAGCCTTGCTAAGGCATGGCAAGGGGATCCGTTAACGACAAGCTGCCTAATATCATAGCTGCTGCCATCGATACTGTCCTTTTCAATCCAACGCTCAATTTGAGCACCTTCACGACATACCCAGTCAATGATTAATCGGATCGTTGAATAGTCGGTATAACGCTGCAATTTACCAGAATTGTAGTAAATCTGTTCATTGTTATGCTGCTCTATGCCAATCGTTGTAATCGCAATTTCTGAGCCAGTTACAGGATGACGCTGATAGGCGATAACGCCTGAGGCTCCGGAGCCATAAGCAAGCTTAATGAATAAGCGGTTCATACGGCTCGATTGAACAGCCGTCAGCAGCGATTCATAATCTCGGATAGAGCCAGTGGGAGCTGGCATAGCAGGCGTAGGGACACCATTTTGTGAAAGCAGCTGCTGGCAGCGCCGCTTGTCGAACATAACGGCAACATCCGCCGGATCGTTGACCCAGCGGAATGGAAAATCACTTTGCTGCGCAGCTTCACGAAGCTCGGCTAGCAGGCGACAATAGCCACGGTACCATTGCCCTGGATAAAGGATGCGCCCATATTGTTCGGGAAGCCGCAATGCTTCGGCCGGAGTAACAGATATACCGCTAGTTAAATCTTTTCTGCTTCCTTGAAATTCTGCTCCCCACGCAATTAATTCACGCTCGACAAGCGGATTTTCTCCAGGAGCATCGAGTCGGAGAACAAAGGGCTTTCCTTCAATGGGCTGTGAGTTTGTTGCCGCCTGCCGAATTGATTCACCTAAATGGGTAGAACGTTTCAGCAGATCCGAATAAGGAAGAACGATAGCTGGGGGAAGCCCAAGCTTCTGCCTGGCAGCTTGTAGGCCAAGCGTACGTTTGTTGCCTGGGTTCCCAATTAACAAATAGGGTTGTACTGAAGCTGTGGCGGTCATTATTCCGTAATATAGGGATAGCGCCAGTCATCCTCATCAGCATCTTGCCCATCGCTAAGGTCAACAGAAAGACCAGTTGCTTTCCAGCGTTCGACCATATTATCGCTCATATAGTGGTAATTAAGATCCAAATGTTTAAGCTTCTTCACCCGCTCGCTCGTTATGAGGGCTTCTGCTCCCACATCGGTTAGAGTACCGTAAGACAAATCAAGCGTATCCAATTGGTCGACAATTGGCAAATCAGCAATCGCAATTGCAATCTCGTCCTGAATCTCGCTATTTTTCAAGCCCAAATAGGTGAGCTTTGGGAATAGCTCTGGATTAGCGACTGCCAGAACCTCTTCCAGCGATGCATCAAACCCATAATTATCTACACCGAGATACAATTCAAGTCTGCGAAGCTCAGGAAGCTGGGAGCCAGTGATTTGTCCAATTACACTATTCGGCAATCCGCCGCAAATAATTTTCAGTTCTTGAAGCGCTGCATGCTGCAGGGGTTCAAAACTTAAATCGGTGCTTCCTTTAACGGTAAGGGATCGAAGATTAGGATAGGCTTCAAGCAGTGGAGCGATGTTTGTTTGATTAATCCAGGATACTTCACATTCCTCCGAGTCCATATCTCCAAGAAATACGCTGCTCAGCCCTGTGAAAATATGTTTGTGTTTAACGAGTGATTCGATTGCATCATCAGGTCCGTTCTCATAGGCTTGTCCCCAATCACCGATCGTAAGCACGGAAATATTAGCTGCGTTCGGTTTTTCAGTGAGCTGGTCAATAAGCTGGGAAATGCGAACACCATTTTCATATTCATCGTAATCAATGGATAAGCGAATCTCAATCATTCATATCCCTCCAAAAGTTTCCATGTCCAATTTAAAATAACACGCTCTACTCAGTAGCGTCAATCCAGCTGTTTTCCTGAAAATGATTAATAAACAATGAAGCATAAAATCAAAGTTTCCAATAGAGGGTTATACCCATGTTAAGGAATGCTCAAACATTGTTTTTTTAATGAATTTTCAAAACCATATATCCAAAAGTAGAAGGAAGAGGTTGGAATTTCATTGACTAAGAACGTATGTTCCTGTAATATGAATTATAGAACCTATGTTCTCTTTTGACAAGCCGTAAATATTTAAGGACAATTAAACATACTTGAAGACGAAATAATGAAAATTTATACACTGTTCTATCCATATGCGATAGGTGTAAATAGTCTATATCACGTATTTTTAAGTGTAAAAGGGCCTGGCTGTGTAGAGAAAGTTTCATTATTTCCTCCTAAAGGCATGAAGGGCGTCCTTTCCTAAATATGGTACTATTATGGTAGTCAGGGGACATTATAAGTATCCGGAGGTAGTCGGTCATGATTGTGTACATAACGGTGAAGAGTCTTGGAAAGAAGAAAAGCTATTTAAATCGTCTCGAGTGGACACTTACAAATAAACCGGATACGTTGAAAGCGCTAATTACGGACCTGGTTACTGTAAATGTTCAGAAATTCAATCAAAAGGAGACGGACGTTCCGCTTGTGCCATATTTGACGCAAAGTGATGTGGAGCTGCAAGCCGAGACGGGCAAAGTTGGCTTTGGCTCAATATATAATGAGCAAAGGGCAAGTATAGATGAAGCGCTTTGTACTGCAATACTGGCGTTTGAAGACGGACTATATAAGGTATTTATTAATGGCGATGAAATCGAACAATTGGATAGTCCTTTACATATACAGGATGGCGACGAACTCGCATTGATTCGTTTTACTATGCTGGCAGGTAGAATGTGGTAGCTGGACTGGTTCATATTTTATTTTAATAAGCAGGAGGCTGTTACAATATGGAGTTAGAAGCGAATAAGGAGTATTTTCAGAAGATGCTGGATAAAGCGGTTACCTTGGATAAGGATGAGTCTTATCACAAACTTGCTAGTCTAGTCATCGAATTTGCTAAACAGAGATATATGGATAGTGACGCTAAGAAAGAATTAAAGCAATTGTTGATGCAATTGTCAGCAGATGATAGCAGCAAATGGTTCCATCCGCTTGTTGCTATTATGGACAAGCTGTTTGACGCCCCTTATGCAGCTGTATTCCGATATATTGTTAACCATTGCGTGGAGTATCCGTACAGTAATGGTTATTTGCGCCGCCCATTCCGCACGTCAAATTTAGAAGTACATACGGAAAGAGTGATAGAGAAATGTATTTCCCTCTTTTATATACAGGCGGCGAACTTCAATGTGAAGGATTATTTGACGAAAGTTGATCATTCTTCTCTCTCGGATTACAATCACCTAATGCTTGCCGCGGCGGATATGATTGCTTATGAGCTTGATAGGGAAAACGAAGAAACGTTTGAGGATTTGAAAGAAATTATATATGGTGACAATAACACCGCCTTGCTTTCCCGTCTTATGATTTCCGGTATATTTTTGAGCCATAGTAAGCGAGCTTATCATATGATAGGCGAGCTTCTTGTTGCTGCCCGTCTGCAAGAAGGACTCAGACAAAGTATTGTCGAGCAAATGGACTCGGGCACGATTGAGGCCATGCTATTTATGCTGAAAATTGTGGAGGACAATAATTTAATCCGATTTAGCTCGGTTATTCGCGCGTTGGATGTTTGGACAGGCCTGAATTTGGAAGCCGCGAATGCCCGAGTAGCGAAGCAGTGCCTCAGCTACGTGATCCAGTCCCTTGGCAACAAGGCATTATGTGAGCAGTGGCTGGAAAGCAGCAACGTCAATGAGGTATTTATGGCTCTGTGGACGACAGCTGTGCATGAGGAAAATGATTTGCATGAAAAGATATCTTATATAATGGGAAGCCAGGATACGTATCGTAAAGTGGTTGCTCAGTATGTTCTTGCACAGAGCACCAATACAGCTATGCGTTTTTCCATTGCTAAAAATTGGCTTGATGAGACAGATTATGAGCTGCAGTATTGGCTTCTTGATAATTATGCTTATGGATACAGCTACGAATGGCATATGGATAGAGATAATACGTTGACTTATACAAGTACACCATTTCTTGAGGAGAAATCGGAGAGACGGAGCCATTTTTCGAAATTTTCCAACATGCTTTCCGGGATGAATGAGAAGGAAATAACGAAAAATTCCCGTGTATTTGATTGGAGGAGCTATACGCTTCATGCCGATGAAATCGTAAGAAAGATGCTCTATCTGATAGCTTATGATATGGATAATGAAATGATTGCCGAGATAATAACTATTAAAGATACATTGAGTCCTAGTATGCGGGGCGAGTTGTTAAAGTATTTCCTTCCCGATCCAGAAAATAAAGCACAAAGAGGCTTTTTATTTGCAAGCCTTTCAGATAAAAGTACAAGCAATCGCGAATTCGCGATTCGGAAAGCTGCAAAGCTCCAAATGAGTGTGGAGGAGCTGTCTTCCATATCCGCTCTGCTGAAGCTTAAGAAAGGAGCACTTCGTCAAGGTGCTATTGAACTTCTGCTCAACCAACCAGCTTCCAGTCTTAAGGCTGTAACAAAGGAGCTTCTGCAAAGTCGGGTGGAGCTGCAGCGTCTGGCTGCGTTGGAATTATTGACTGAGATGAAGGAGGACGAGCAGCATGCAGGGCTGTTTGCTGAGCTTCAGGATCAGGTAGAAGTACTTACGGAGCCAACAGACAAGGAACGGCTATTACTAGCGAAGCTGAAACAAGAGGCTACCTATTCTTTGGCAAATGGCTTTGGCTTGTACAACCTTCCTGAGAAAGCCGATGGGCTTGTACAAATAGAACCAATGCCATTGTCGGCTTTGGAAGAAGTAAAGCAATATTTTACTTTGCCAGTGGACAAGATGCAGCATTTTCTACAAGGGTTATCTGAGCTTGTTCATGAATATCGGGAACATGAATATGAAATTCAAGATTATTATGAGGCTAAACAGACTGTGCTTCTCGGGACAAGGCTGTCAACAACTAGCTGGCGTTACGACCCCGAAGACAACACACCTGCATTGGAACGTTATCCTCTTACTGACGTGTGGAGAAAATATTTGGATTCGAGCGGCTTTGGCCCGCTTGAGTTAATGCAGCTGGAGTTTTATCGTCATGCAGATTTCTTGCATCGCTGCTGCACGGGACAATTGAAAAGGTGGGAAATGTACGAATCCAACTTTCAGGCGCTGGAGTCTTGGGGCAAGGAACTGATTGAAACCATCTATCCTATGGAGAAGGTGGTGGATATGCAAGCGATTTATAATCATTTGGATTATGGGGATCAGGTCAATGAAATTATTGATGCTTATATTTCAGATAGCAATAAACAGGAGCGATTTGACAAGTCAAATCATGCGCTGCGTTTAATTATTAGCTGCTTCCCTCATGACAAAGAGGATGAAAATCAAGGTATTTTAAATGCAGTGACGAATTTCTGGCGGCGCTGGCAAAAGTCTGAACTGCATAGCGATCATTCATTCAAACCGTATTTTGAAGTTTATTATTGGCTATTTGCACTGCAGGGTTACAATGGTTATTTGCTTGGAATTGAGGATTTTGCAAGGGCGTATAGCTTAGAAATACTGACTGAAAATGAACTTATTCGATTATTAATGTCCAGACCACGCAGCAATAATTACATCGGGGAAATGACTAGCCCGAAAAATCATGATTTAAGCTCTTACCCAGAAATCGTTGATATTAAAAGTAGGGTTATCGAGCGGATATTGGAAATTGAACTTAACCGCGGCGATCTTGCGACGGATGTCACGAAGCTCGCAACAAGCATTTCACTTATTCAGGGGACTTCATATTTCCTTCGTATTTTGACTGGGTTGGATAAAGAATCATTCGTCCGGGGCTACATTTATAGCAATGGCAAAAATACGACGAAAAAAGAATCGTTCAGTCAAATGCTTAAAGTATGCCACCCTGCTGCGGGGGAGAACGAAGAGACGTTGAAAGAGCTGCTTAAGGGAAGCAAAGTTAGCGAGGTCAGACTGCTTGAAGCAGCGATGTATGCACCGCAATGGGTTGATATTGTAGCAAAATATTTGGGCTGGGATGGTCTACGCAGTGCAGCCTGGTATTTCCACGCTCATATAAATGAGACATTTTCAGGGGAGAAAGAAACGATTGTAGCCCATTATTCCCCGATTTTACCGGAGGATTTCAACGATGGCGCATTCGATGTGAAGTGGTTCCTTTCTGCTTATGAAGAGCTCGGAGAGACGCGGTTTGATCAGCTCTATCAGTCTGCAAAATATATTTCGGCCGGTTCCAACCACCGACGCTCTCAATTATTTGCCGACGCGGTGCTGGGTAAACTTAAGCTTGCAGACTTGAAAAAATCAGTAGCGGATAAACGCAATAAAGATCATTTGCTGTGTTATAGCCTAGTTCCATTAGAGCAAGACAAGCAGCGCGATGTACTGGAACGTTATGAATTTATTCAGCAATTTCTTAAAGAAAGCAAAGCGTTTGGAGCCCAGCGTCGGGCTACAGAGTCAAAAACAAGCTCCATTGCACTTGATAACTTAGCCCGAAATGCAGGGTATAATGATGTGGTTCGTTTAACTTGGGATATGGAAGGACGGAAAATAGACGAGCTTCTGCACTACTTTGATCCCGTCGCTTTGGATGAGGAAGTTAAGGTACAGCTGATCATTGACGAAGAAGGAAAAGCAGAAATCCGCTTGCTCCGCAAAGACAAGGAGCTTAAGTCCGTTCCGGCCGCTTATAAAAAGCATGATTATATTGAGACGCTTAAACAAATTAAATCGGAGCTTTCCGATCAATTCAAGCGGGCGCGCAAGGAACTTGAACGCTCCATGGAAACGGGAAGTCTTTTCACTAAAGAAGAGATTAACAAGCTCGCGAAAAACCCGGTTATTGCGCCTTTAATTAGAACATTGATATTTGGTGCTAATGGAAAGCTGGGTTACTTTGAAAACGGAACGCTGCTCGGAGCAGCAGGGGAAGCCTATGAAGCTGCCGAAAGCGATGAGCTGCTTATTGCCCATCCTCTGCATTTGTTTAACAGTGGACAGTGGAGCTTGTACCAAAAGGATATGTTTGACAGGCAGTTGAAACAACCGTTCAAACAAGTATTTCGTGAATTGTACATGCCGAATGCTGATGAGCTGGCTAGTGGTGCGATTTCCCGCAGATATGACGGACACCAGGTACAGCCTCGCAAGACGGTTAGCTTGCTGAAGGGCCGCTTATGGACGGTAAGCTATGAGGAAGGACTGCAAAAGGTTTATTACAAGGAAAATATCATTGCGAGCATTTATGCGCTAGCTGATTGGTTTTCTCCGTCGGATGTTGAATGCCCAACTCTAGAAACAGTCCGTTTCTTTGATCGCCATACGTATAAACCGATTGATATTAAAAATGTACCGCCACTCGTTTTCTCTGAAGTGATGCGTGATGTGGATTTGGTTGTCAGTGTGGCACATGTAGGCGGAGTAGATCCTGAGGCGAGTCTGACAACAATTGAAATTCGCCAAGCTATCGTTCGAGAATCGTTGCGACTGCTCAAAATCACTAATGTAAGGCTGGAAGGCAACCATGCTTTAATTGCAGGGCAATTAGGTGAATACAGCGTTCATTTGGGCAGTGGAATGGTATATAAGCAGGCTTCTGGCGCAGTTGCCATCATTCCGGTTCATTCTCAGCACCGAGGCAAGCTATTCCTGCCATTCATGGATGAAGATCCAAAGACAGCAGAGATTTTATCCAAAATCGTTCTGCTTGCACAGGATACGAAAATTAAAGATCCGCAAATTCTTGAGCAGATCAAACGTTAATAAAATCAAACATTTCACAATAGAAAAAGAGGAGCAGATTCTAGAATTCTGCTCCTCTTTATAATACATGGTAGATTCACTTCTAATGATAAAAAAAAGCGGCTTATTGTTTGGCAACAAGCAGAACGCGGCTGATTGTTTGCTCGCTAAGCATCGTTGCCGTTTTGCCATCGCTGCTTAGGTGGAACAGCTGTCCGTAGCCTGCATCCTTGGAATCGTCATTGATGTAGTAAATGCCATCCATGTCATCATTGATACGCATGAAATCCCCGTTCAATCCAGGTATCTTTTGAACCGACAAATCCGATTTCAGCAAGTAGCTGGCATTGTCTCCGAAATAGATCGTAGAAGCGATTTTCCCACCCGACATGATGTTGTAAACGGAATAAAGCTTAGAAATATTAAGATTTTTTTTGCTAATGACTTTATTGTTTTTTATCGTTGCAACATAACCTTTATTCGCTGAATCAATAAAAGCTATTTTGTCTGTGCCTACATTAGCTACACCATAGACGCCAGTGCTGTGCAGGGAGAAGGTTTTTCCGCTAGTATTCAGGAGGTAGCCTTTCCCGGTGTTATAGTTGAAATGTCCTTCGGAATCAAGGCGAATGTCCTTGTTGAATAGGTAATACGTATTCGTTGCCCATCTACCGGAATAAGCCGCATTTGCATCAATTGGAGCGTTTAAGTTAAGGGCTTTGGCTGCGCCGCCTTTTTTAGGTACGCTATAAAGTACAATGCAGTCAAGGGAATAAAATTGCTCTTCTGGCTTGGTGTTGACAATAATATTGACGGAATTAGCAGTTGTTTGAATATGGTGATCCTGTTCTATGGCACCGGCTGCAATATATTGCACTTGTCCTGCGCCTGTAACTGCTTTGGAGGCTACCCACGTGGAGCGACCATTACGGACGGTGTTGTAGTAGATTTTTCCATCAATGATTTTGAATTCTTCAAAGTCTGTATCAGCTTTATCGGCAATTTGCTTTGCTTCTGATACAGCAGCATTAGCAGAAACGGAATAGATTTTTCCAGCGCTTGTCATGTAGTACAGCGTTCCGTTCACAATGGAATAATGCAGCACATCATTATAAAAAATTTCATCCTCAGTTGCTGTACCGTCGATTGGCAGGCGCAATAGTGTAGTTGATCCGTTGTAGGACAGATAATACAAATATTTGCCGCCACGATTCAGAGCAGTACCGGGAACGTCAAAATCCTCCATTATGAGAGCGGCACCAGTGCCATCTGTTTTAATTCGGAACAGGTCATTGTCAGACGTGTAATATACATAACCGCTGGCCGTTACGGCTGCCTCGGCTTTCGGAGCTGTTACTGTGCCGAAGCTAGTAAACAGCAGGGTGAAAATAAAAAGCAAACAAACATTTTTTTTGGTGAAAAGGTGAAGCTTATTCATTACTTAATCTTCCTTTCTAGTGCTGTGGAATAGTATTTGCTGTAAACAACCCTCTTTTAGTGAAAAAAAGGAAGTCGCTTGAATACTTATCGGTTTATATGGCGGAAAACATTATACTAATTATATAAATACTTTTACAAATCTTATTGAATAATTAGGGGGTAAACCTGAGTGAGCTAATTTACTTTGAGATTGTTGAGGCAAGGTTAGTTAGAAATTCCAGGACAGCAGTACGTAATTGTTCAAGCCCTGGCTGCTCAATCGGAAAATGTCCGGCTCCTTCCAGCATGACCAGCTTTTTCGGACAGGCTAATCTTTTATAAAAGCTTTCGCTAAAAGCATAAGGAGTCATAGGATCAACTTCTGGGTGAACAAGCAGTACCGGACAGGACGTAAAGCTTTCTGGCTGCACTTCAGGTGTCATGTTCAGAAAGGTTCTTAGCAATTTAAGAGGCACACGGGTTGCTGCTGCACGGGGATCATGCATAATAAGCTGTGCTAATTCAGCATGGTTAGCAATCAGCTCCATGCGCGATACTTTGGAAACAGGCAGCCGAAATGAATCCAGTAAAATGGGGAAGGCATCCATTAACCATTTGCCATACACCGCAATATATTTATTAGGGGCAAGCTGAAGGCGCATAGCAGCGTCACTAGTATCTACGAAGGTTGTAGCAATCAGGCCTTGCACATGAGGGCTGCGCGCGGCAACATGATAGGCGAGCATGCCCCCAATGCTAGCGCCAAGCAGAACAATAGGTTTGCCATCACGTGTATATTCGCTTTCTACTAAATCAACGAGAAGCTGAATCCAGTCTTCATAACGGATTGGTTTGGAGAAAGGGCCTAATTTGCTAAGTCCATAGGGAGGAAGGTCTGGGGCAAGCATTTCATAGCCTTGCATTTGGAGCATTTTTCCATAAGGGGCGAATAAACGGCCGTTGCCTCCAGCACCATGAACGAGTACAATCTTGAGCGGGCTTTTGGCTGCTGGCAACCGGTCTAAATGAATTTCGCAGCTATGCCAATCCCACCATTCCTCGTTGGGCAGGTTATTTTCTTTTAACTGTATTTCTGAAGGGAAAAATCGCTGATAGCTCTCCCAGTAGCTGCTGTTATTATTGTAATCCTTGCGCTTGTTCATTGTTGATCGCTCCTATTCTGCTATCTATTATGAATGGATAAATTCGTAAATAGCAATATAGATTTCTGACTATAAAATAAGCACAGTAGAGGATAAAGCAACATTTTGAATAAAATCCTGATTATGCAAATGAGCTGTGGATTGCTCACCCACGGCTCATTTGTGCATCAACTGGATAGCATTTTTCTAGAGAATCTGCTGAAGTGCTTCGTTTTCCCTAGCTCTACCTAGAACTTTATCCTTAGCCTTAACGGGAAATGGGGCGTCACCACGACGCTTCCATTTTATTTCGGAGGCAACGACAGCAAGCAGCACGAACGCAGCTCCCACATAGCCCTGCGGAGGCAATATTTCATGAGCAAACCAAAAGCCTACTGCTGCCGCAAACACAGGCTCAAGGGAGAAAATTAACCCCGTCCGCGTTGGGGTCGTGTATTTTTGAGCAATGGGCTGAATAATGAAGCCAAAGCCGCTGCATAAAAGGCTTAGTGCAAGCACAGCGCCCCAACTGGCGGGTGTTTGCGGCAAAGTCGGCGTCTCGAATAGCAGCATGCCGATTAGGCCGAAACCGCCCGCAAAGCCTAGCTGTAAAATACCTAGGTTTAGTGTATTTGAAGCTTTTGCCGCAGAGTTCGTTAATATAATATAAAGCGCATAAAAAATAGCTGACAGCATGCAGAGGATATCTCCGCCACCGATGCTGAAGGGCATTTTCAGAGTGAGCAGCCCAATGCCTACAAGGGCGAGCAGGACACTGACCTTCATAGACGAAGTAAGTTTCTGTTTGAACAGAAGGACTGACAGCAGCGGAACGAAGATGACGGTCATACTGACGAGGAAGCCGGCATTGGACGTCGTGGTCGTCTTAAGGCCAAACATGATGCAGGCAAAGACAGCGAACAGCAGGAAGCCGAGTATCGCACTATATTTGATCGTGCGCCAATCGACTTTGCGCAGCGATTTCCAGAAGAGAAGAGACGTCAGCAGGAAGGCGAGTCCAAAGCGCAGGGCAATTAAATTAAAAGCAGCAATGGATTCAAGCCCTATTTTCATAAATAAATAAGAACAGCCCCAAAATACGGTTGCGAGCACGATGAGCAATTCGGCATTTCTAGGTTTCATGAGGGTTATCTTCTCCGACTTTAATAGAATAGGCTTATGGGCCGAAACCTAGTATACTGGGGTTTAACATATAAGTATAACGGGGATTTCTTATTATAAACATGAGGAATACTCATGCAAATAGAGGAGACGCAGGATGAGTATTAATAAGTATGAAATATTCGCACAGGTTGCCAGGCTTGGCAGCTTGACGAAGGCGGCGGAAACGCTGGGCTTTACCCAATCGGGCGTTAGCCATGCAATCAACAGCTTGGAGAGTGAAATTGGCTTTAGGCTGCTGCAGCGCAGCCGTGCGGGCATTCTATTGACAGCGGAAGGCGAGAGGCTGCTAAAGCCTATGCGCGAGGTGCTGCAGGCCAATGCTCGTCTGCAAGAAGAGATAGCTGCAATTCGGGGGCTGGAGGCTGGCACGATTCGCATTGGCACATTCACAAGCGTATCTGTGCACTGGCTGCCGCGGATGATGAAGGCTTTTTTAAACGATTATCCGCAAATTGAATTTAAGCTGATGGAAGGGGATTATCAGGAGGTTGAGGAATGGCTGGAGGAGGGACAAATTGACTGCGGCTTTTTCTCCTTGCCCACGAGCGACAAGCTGGAGGTATTTCCTTTAAAGGAGGACCGGATGCTGTGCATATTGCCCCAGGAGCATCCGCTTTGCGGAGCTGCCTTTTTCCCACTTGCTCGGCTTGGGGAGGAACCGTTCATTATTCCTAAATCTGGCTCGGATTATGATGTTCGGCGCGTACTTAAGAAGGCAGCGATTACGCCAAACGTTCGATTTGAGGCAGGTGATGATGCTGCTATTATTGCCATGGTTGAACAGGGACTTGGCATTAGCATATTGCCCGAGCTGGTCATTGAAGGGCGCAATCATCATGTCCACGTCATGGAGCTGGAAGAGCCGAGCTTTCGCTCGCTAGGTATCGCCGTCCATTCAATGAAGTTTTGCTCGCCTGCCACAAGGCGTTTCCTTGCGCATGTCCAATCGTGGTTGGATGAGCAGCAACTGCTGCAAGTTAATAACGCATAACTAATTGATAAGAATGGCATAAAGTGGAATACTGGTACATAAGGAGCGTGAAGCAGATGGCAAAAAAATACGAGCTGACGGCGAATAAAAAGGTTGTTTTGAGCAGCATCAATCCAAAGGACAAAGGTTCCTTTGACCATAAGGAAGAGGTGGAGAAGGAGGCGCTGAAGCTGAAGGAGGAATTGGAGCAGCTTCAGGAAAAGCTGGCGGCTTCGAAGGATCAGGCGGTGCTGTTCGTCATTCAAGGGATGGATTGCAGCGGCAAGGATGGCGTAACGAAGCATGTGTTTGCGGGCCTGAACCCGCAGGGCGTGTCCGCTCACAGCTTTAAGGCGCCGACAGATGTGGAGAAGCGGCATGATTTTATTTGGCGGGCGCACAACAACGCGCCGGAGCTGGGACAAATCGCTATTTTTAACCGTTCCTATTATGAGGATGTTCTGATTACACGGGTGCATGGCGCAGTATCCGATCAGGAAGCGAAGCGGCGCTTCAAGCATATTAACCATTTTGAGTCGCTGATTGCGGATAGTGGGGTTAAGGTTGTCAAAATCTTTTTGCACATTTCCAAGGAGTTTCAATTGGAGAAGCTGAAAAGCCGAATCGAGGATTCATCGAAAAATTGGAAGTTTGACCCTTCGGACCTCCAAGAACGGAAATACTGGGAGCAATATCAGGGCTATTACGAGCAGGTGTTTGAAAAATGCAGCAAGCACGCGCCTTGGCATATCGTGCCCTCCGACCATCGCTGGTACCGCAATTATGCTGTGCTGCGCATCGCTGTGGATGCCTTGAGAAGCATGGAGCTTCAGGACCCGCCAGCAAATCCGGAGCTGAAAGCCTTTTTGAAGGAAATCAAGGAGCAGGAGCGGCCATAACGAATGCGTTCATTATGAATAACGATACGAAAATAACCGGCAATGCATCGCCGATCACATCGCGATATATTGCCGGTTATTTTTATAAGCCGAGCGAATCCCTAGCTCTAGCTAAAGAAAAAATCCAAATACTGCTGACCATGCTCGCGTCCAATCATCACTGGGGCAAGCTCCATCGCGCGTTCAATAAATTCGCTTTTCACTTCGGAATCCTCATCTGTGGCATCGAGCTCAAATTCTTCCTCCTCGACCTTCATCAACGCAGTGGTCATAGCGAAAAAGTCAGCCAGTGAAGCGGCGATTTGCGAATGCCGCTTTTGAATGCTGCCATATACCGGCCCTTGCGGATCGGTCGTATCAACAATAAGCGCATCGCCATTGTAATCGGCGAAGACGATCCAGCCATCCGGCCACTTCGGATCAGGAGAGAGTCCAGAAGCCGTCATTATCCAGCGCCAGCCCTGCTGCGCCCGTTCCAGCTCCGGCAAGCGGAAAAATTGCACCGCCAAGACACCGCCAATCATCGGATGCTCCTCCAATTCCAGATAGCTATAAAAGGTCCACAGTGCTTCTCCAAGCGGAAGCGGCTCTTGAACGGGTAGAGGCTCATCATGAAAATAAACCTCGCCTAGGTCCATGTCATGCCTCCCAAATACAGAAGCGAATTGCTGTAATTGTGTCATTAATGTACGGTTTACGCTCATGTAGCATTCCCCTTCGTCGTCCATTTTTCCAAAATATCGATTAAGTCTTGCCTTAATAAATCCACGCGGTAGCTTAGCTTTTTCTTGAGCAGCTTCTCTTTCAACAGGTCCACTATAACGAGCATATCCGCTCTAAACAGCTGCTGCTGCTCGCTTAAAGGCAGTTCGCCCTCCGCTCTCGTAAAATGCCTGGTCACTTCCAGTTTGAGCTCGCCCTTGCGGGAAGCCAGCTTGCCAACTGCAAATTTTGGCCTTATGTAATAACCCTGCTCAAATCCGTCTGGAACATCATTTTGCTCATGAAAATATTCATATTGCAGCGTACGCTCGGCGTCGTCATGATGGCTAAAGTGGCAATGAATACCGATGTAGCTAAAGGAAGCGCCGTAAAGCTCCTGACGCATATGCTCATCCAGTTCACGCCGCAGCTCGCTCAGGCTGTCGATGAAGGGCTGGGCTGACAGCTGATAGTTGCCGGAGCGGACGAGGCGCAGCGGATTTTTCGGCAGCAGGTTGCGCTGGGAAGCAAAGGCGGCAATGCCATAATCGGTGTTGTCACTGCCTTCATGGATGACGAAGCTGCCCTGCTGCTTGCTCCAGCCTTTGCAAGAATCTTTGATTTGCTCGAAGGTGCGGGTGCGCAGCTCGGTGTAATAGGAGCCGTTGATCCATTTGTCCGCTACTGCCTCTACGGGCGTCATAGATGCGCCCCAGCCGGCAACAGCAAGCGCTTCGCATACACGCACTAGCTCATTCCACTGCTTGATGTTGGCATAATGAAAAAGCCGATGATATTCGGTGATTAGCAGTTCGCGCAGCTCGTCCTTAACTGGAGCCGTTTGTATGACTTCGCTTAGCTGCTCGAGTGTTTCGGTTTCGTAGATGGACCTAATCATCGTACATTCCCCTTGTAGAAAAAAGTAGAAAGAAATAGTATTCAGTGGCACCTGGCTATCTTTTATTATGCCACACCAAACCTTTGATTTCCTGTTTAGCAGCATGCCGAAATCAGGTCGATGCTTTCTGGAGCAGCTCTACCTCCAGCTCGTAATTGCATTGCTCGATAGGCTCGTTGTTGATCAGGCGAATTAAATAGTCCATAGCGGTTTTGCCGATCTTATAAATTTGCTGGGAAACGGTGGACAGCTCGGGATATACCATATCCATCCGAATACCGTCGAAGCCAATTAGCTTTAGCTGGGAGGGGACGGATATGCCGAGCTCATGCAGCGCCTTAAGTGCACCGGCCGCCATGAGGTCATTGCCGGCGAAAACGCCGTCAACATCGGGATGCTGGCGTAAAATATTTTTCATCGCCTCGCAGCCTCCCGCAACGCTGAAATGGCCGAACGCAGTTAGACTGGATGAAAACCACGGCAGACCAGAGCATATATCCTCATAAGCTAGCGTCCGCTCACGCGCGGAATGCACATGCGAGGGCCCGCATATATGGGCGATTTTGCCGCAGCCAGCATCCAGCAAATGCTGCACAGCGAGCTGACCGCCATAACGATTAGCTGCTGTAATCGTCACAATCGGATGGTCAGGAAAGCTTTTATCAATGACGACAATTGGAATCGACCGCTTCTGCAAGGCAATAATCTGCTCTGGCGAAACCGTATAAGAAGATATAATAATGCCGTCAATTTGTTTATTGATTAACGCTTCTATATACATTTTTTCCTTGTCGGGATTATTGTCCGTGTTGCAGAGCACGAGCGTATAGCCTTGGGAAGCGGCTGCATCCTCAGCTGCACGGGCAATTTCCGGGAAAAAAGGGTTCAAAATGTCGGGTACCATTAAAGCGACTGCAGCTGTCTTTTTGCCTGCAAGGCTTCTGGCAATCGTATTGGGCTTGTAGTTCAGCTTCTCGGCGGCGGCTTGAATGGCGGTCTGCGCTTCCTTGCTCACATATCCGCTCTTATTGTACAGCCGCGAGACAGTGGCAACCGATACGCCAGCCAGCTTGCTGACATCTCTAATCGTAGTCATTTAGGGCAAAATCCTTTCAATAGTGTGGCCTTAGTTGGAGGATTCCACAATAAATGCATCGACATTTTGGCGAAGCGGCATTCCACTTTGGGCACCAAGCTTCGTGACGGACAATGCGCTTGCGGCAACGGCAAACTGGACTGCTTCCTCTAGTGTTGCCCCTTCGCTTAGCCTCACAGCCAATGCGCCGTTAAACGTATCGCCCGCACCGGTCGTATCTACGACTTCGACCTTATGCCCTGTAATATGACCTTGCTCCCCATCCGCTGATTTGTAAAAGGCTCCACTGCTGCCTGCTGTCATTACGATTGGGTATGGATAGCGTTCGAGTAAAGATTCCGGTGTCTGCTGGCGCTCTAATCCGGTCACTATAGCGAGCTCAGATTCATTTGGCGTAATGAGATAAAGCTGAGCAAGCAATTCTTCCGGCAATCTCACAGCAGGTGCCGGGTTCAAAATTACAGGAATACCCAGTGAATGGGCGAGCTTGATAGAAGCTTCGACCGTTTCAAGCGGGATTTCATGCTGCAGCATCACCATATTTGAGGCGGCGATGACATCCTTTAATGCAAGGACATCTTCAGGAAGCAAGCAGTGGTTTGCACCAGGAATGACGATAATGCGATTGTCACCTTCAGTGACGGTAATGGCAGCGATGCCGGTTGCTTTATGAGGAACCGTTTTCACATATTGCAAATCGATGCCTTCGGCGCCAAGCGCATCCCTCAGCTGCTGTGCCATCGCATCCTCGCCGACGCAGCCAATCATGGTAACCGCAGCACCAAGCCTTGCGCAGGCCACTGCCTGATTGGCTCCTTTTCCACCTGTAAAGCTGGAAAATGCGTTACCCATTAGCGTCTCCCCTTGATTTGGCATAACATCCGTTTCTGTCACCATATCAATATTCAAACTGCCAATAACAGTAATTTTCGCTTGAGACATATGGACACCTCTTGTTTTTTGAGTATATGATGTGTAATCGGTTACACATGGATGCTTCCCATTTTAAATAGCCTGCTTGCCATTGTCAATAGAGCTCCGGGAAGGGGAGCGCAAGCAAGAAGGAAAGACTATTAAACTTTACACTCGAAAACACAAAGCAAGCAAAAACGCAGCTGTCTCGCTTTTAGCGCACAACTAACATTTTTGCTTGCCTAGTAAATAATAGTTATCGCTTTCGATCACTTTACTTAACGACCCTTAACGACCCTTAACGACCCTTAACGACCCTTAACGACCTGTGCTTAGCATTCATCAGCCCATTTGGCGAGCCTTTCTTGTACCGTTGCTTTGGGACAGGTAAGGCAGTAGCCATGCTCTTCTCCATCCAAGGATAGACGGTAAGCAAGGCAGCAATGCCTACGTAAATAAAAAGACTCATCTTGACGCGTTTCGTGTGAGAAGCGGTGCAGCTTCAACGTCAGCGGATTTTCAAAATCGGCTGATGGCGTATGCAGCAAGGGCGCTAGCAGAAGCTCGCGATCAGCAGAGAGCAGTCTTCGTCGCTGGGATGCGCCCACCTCACTGAGGCGTTGAAGCTCGAGCTGCAGAAATAAGTTTTGAATATTATGAGAGACAAGTGACCACATATGAGCAAGCTTTGCCCCGGTACAAGCAGAGATTGCTGCAAATACGGGGTTAATATGCTCCAGAAAGAGGTCGCTGGCGAAATCGGCCGCTGCTATACTCCTCAGTTCAACTTTTTCAGCAGACAACAAGCGGATAGGAGATTGTAAAATTTGATATTCCATTTCCGCTTCCTTCGTTACTTTAAACCGGATATTTTCCAGCCTTATATCCATCATACAATCAAACAAGCTGAAGGCAGCGACGAGTCCCATTGCCAAAACAGAATATCGCTTGGCAAATAAGGTGCCTGTCACAATCGAATCTGGATGGCCGAGTTGTTCAGCCTGAGCTGCCAGTATAGGTTTCAAAGCTTCGGGCTTGAGCAGGTCACCAGACGAAAAAGGATAGGCAGGCTCTCCCGGCCTCTGCATGCTGATACAAAACCGCTCTCGAATGTATAGGAGAGCATCTTGCCGAGGCTCTTGTTCCAATAGTTCACTCATCATGTTTTATTTAATAAACCCAACAATTTGATCGATGATCACTTCCCGGCCGAGCTTGCCCCAGCTCAAGTAAAGCCAATATTCAGGAATGAAAACCTGATTTTTTTTGACGGCATCGACGTTTTGCCACAGTGAGCTTTGCGTGATTTCTCCCATCAGCTTCTCGCCATCAGCACCGTCTGCTTGCATAAAAATATAATCTGCGCCAAGCTCTGGAATTTTTTCCTGTGATAAATCAATGCGATCCACTTGAGAAAGGGCTGATGGTTGGAAGCCAAGCTTGTCGAACAATAAATAATTAAGCGGATGGCCCTCTGTCCCATACAATTGCAGCTCATTGTCACGCACGCGAATATAAGCGATTCTTTTGCTTGGCAAGGAGGCAATTTCAGCGCTCACTGCCTGCAGCTTCTCGCCGAGCTTAGCGATTTCCTGTTTCGCTATATCCTCCTTGCCGAAAATTTCGGCGACCTTCATCAAATCGATTTGCCAGTCATCGGCGACAAGGCCGGCATTAGGATCCTTTGACGCGGTCTCGCTGCGGTTGGGAACACCGAGCACCACAGTAGGCGCTATTTTCGAAAGCTCGTTGTATGCTTGTTCGCCTACAGCTTTCCCGGAAAGAATGAGGTCGGGTTTAAGCTCAAGTATTTCCTCCAGGTTCAGCCCTTCGCTGCCGCCCTTTACTAGCTCAACATTTTCAAGCTTGTCTGCAATATAAGGCAGCAGTTTGTCATTATATTGTGGAGTGACCAAAATGGCATATGGCTTCTCGCCAATGGTCAGCATATGATCGGCATATTCATTTTGCATGACGAATACGCGCTGCGGCTTAGCAGGAATCTGCGTAACGCCCATTAAATGTTTAATTTCCTTTCCGCCTGGCGCAGCCGAGACCTCCGCCTTATTCTCCACTGTATTAGCTGAAGGAATGGCTGAAGGATCAACTCCTTGATTTGTTGCGTTGCTTCCGCAAGCGGCGAGCAGCATGCACATAAGGAGCAGCAAAGCGGCTCCAATCTCTCTGTTTAATCTTACAGCGTTCATACGTTACCCTCCATTTGATAAAAGTTCTCAATACAGTTATCAAAGATAGCACGCTTTTTGGAGAACCTCCATAGCTGTTTGAGCGATGTTTTCGCACAAATGTGCGGAGGAGGGTGCTTGACTTTTAATAGGCGCTTAGTATTTGGTCAAATCGCTTAAGCATAAGCATATGAGAGTAGGCAGAATATTCGCGCCACGCTGGCCCTTGCAGTGGAAAGACCCGCTGCTTTCGCACCGCGCTAAGCGTATGCCATCGGGGGTCCTGCTGAAGCATTCGGGCATAGCTCTGGGAAAGGTTATCTTCATAAATATGCAGCAAAATGATATCCGCATCCCATTGCGTGAGCTCCTCAAGCGTCGTTTCTTTCTCTTTAAACGGCAGATGTTCGAGTGGAAATGGAGCACGCATTTGCAAATCGTTGAACCACACATCTCCGATATTTCGCCTGCCGTATAAATACAGCTCAGACTCGTAGATGACGAGAATGACAGAAGTAGCACGTTCATAGGTCTGAATAGCTTTGCGGCGTACGCTTGCTGCTTGCTGTTCATAGATTTCTAACCACTGCTCGGCATGCTTCTCCCGGCGCAGCACACCGGCAATTTCCTGTAAATGCTTGCGCCAGCCGAGCTCCCAGCATACTTCGAATACGGGAGCGATAGAGCGAAGATGCTCATCGTTTTGCAGCATTTGATTTTTTTCTCTGACGATGAGATAAGGACTGGCTTGGCGCAAAATACGCAAATTCCGTTCTGGATCTGTGCCACTGGCTAACGGATAGCTGATTTTATGAAAGTAGGTGCTTCGATGGTTAGCCAGCATATCTACATGCGATGCGTAGCTGTTCATATCAAGTGCCATCAAGTGTCCATCAAAGGGATAACATAAATTGGCTAACCGCTGTTCCGTGTTTTTCATATATACCGTAGGGGCGTGACCCAGCTTTTTCTTGAAAATCCGGCTGAAATAATACTCGCTGCTGTACCCGCTTTGCTGAGCGATATGCTCTAGATTATGCTTGGACAGCAGCAGCATTTCCTTCGCGTGGCGCATGCGGATGTTGACTAGATAATCCATAGGGCTGACACCATGCTCTTGTTTGAACAGCTGGGAATAATACCACGGGCTGAGCCCAGCCATATCAGCAAGCTGCTGCCTGGACAGCGGCTCTTTGTAGTGGTCGTTTATATAGGCTGCTGTACGGCTTGCTGCTTCCGCTGATGTCATTGTTTCGCCAGTCTTATCAGGAGCATGTGTATCCATAAGGATAAGCAGCAGCTCATATAGAAGAGAGTGGCATTGCAATCTGGCTGCTAACGCTAGAGGATATGGCGGTTCAATAGCAGTATAGAGTCGCTCAGCAAGCGGCAGCATCTGCCTGGTTTGCTGGGCAGATAGCCTGCCGAAATAAGGAGCAAGCTCATCTGCATGCTCATGGGCAAGCTCAGTAGACCATTGCTGTTCAGGTGAAGTCCGTTTGGTGGGCAATGTGTCGTGGTTTAGCTGTTCGCTGGTAGTAAAGCAAATGATGGTGCAATGGAAAGGAAGGGAATTGACAGCATGTATGGCAGTAACAGTGCCGGGCGGCAGCAAACAGCCGCTGTTTTCAAGCAGCAGCTCTCCATCATCAGTGAGAAGATTGCATGCGCCTGCTTGCATTAAAATCAGGCTGTAGCTGCGCGCGGAGTTTCCTAGATGAAGCGGCACGGCAGAGCCAGTAATGACCTGAACCGTCTGCAAGTGAAACAACGCTCCAGGTAGGCAACTGTTATTGCTGTTAGTAAAATCAAGCATCTGAGGGCTCCTTCCATAAAAATGGACTAGCTTAATTTTAATACAGCTTAGCTGATGTGTCGCCCAAGATTGTAAAAGCTAGTTCTATTGGCATGGCTGAGGTCAATAATCAGTCGGCAGACTGATATTATCGGGTTATAGACGTATGATACAATTGTGAAATCATGTTTTTTGAGTTCCAGGGCATAATGGCCTTGGCTGGGAGGTGCTTTTATGGGGAAAGCAGAACTGACATATAAGCTGATCACGGATCATGCGGAATTTAAGAAAGAAGCGATTGAAGCGTCGCTGATCACGGATATCATATATGCATTTGAACCGGATCATGAGGAATTTATCGTGCTTGAGCCGAGCATGCCGCTGGAAAACAGCATCTATTTGCAGGCCGCAACCGAAGGGGAAGGCATGAGCGGCTTCGTTGTGGAAATCCGGTTCGTGTATGCCGATGATTCTTTTAAACACTATGATTACAAAACGACGGATAAAGGCGAGATTGTTCGAATGTTTCTTGAATATTGGGGAGCACAGAAGCTGCCTGATCTGTCGCAATGGAATGATATTACAAGCACATTCGCGTAATCGTTACATGAGCTTAAGCGGAGGCGTAACATGCAGTACAAGCGTTTTATTCTTTTTTCAACAGTCATAGTGGCCTTGCTTATTTTACTCGTTAATACAAGCGCGTTTCAGGAAAATGCGGCTAAGGCAGCTTCCCATTATTATGTGCGCTCTCATTACGCGAGCAGCGATTTTACCTTTCTGAAAATTGTTTATGATACCAACCTTGGTGATTACACTGTTACTTATAAGGACAATACGGAGCAGCAGTTTAGCTTTACAATGGCTCCGCGCTATTTTCCGGTATTTGTGCGTTACGATCCTTTGAACAGCGACCTCTAAATAAAAAAGTTCCGATCCTTCCAGCGGAGGTTCGGAACTTTTTATTTTAGTCATTTTTAATGAGCAGGCTCATAAAACCCAGTGTATGATAGCCATGCTTTTTAAAATCATCGAGGATGTTTTTAAGAAACAGCGCGGTATGTTCATAATTTTTAGTATAGGATTGAATGAGCTTTACGGTCAGCTCCTCGGTTAATTGCTGATGGTGCGCAGCTATTCCGATAAGATGCAGTTTGATTAATGCAAATTCTGCGACCAGCATTTGATAGCTGTCAAAAACGGGGATGTTCACATGCATTTCCGCAAGCATCCGGCTGTGTAAATGATTCAAAATGAAGTTTTCCAAAACATGCGCATGCTGATCCATAAATGGCTTGTAATAATGCTCGTAAGAGTAATTATAGGCGCCTGCAATGGCTTCCAATGAACTTCCATTTCGCGTCATTCCTTGTTTATAATCATGAATACATTCCCTGTAGCGGACATTCCATATCGTGGCATCCAAAATGTCCATCAAATAATTATTCAAATATTGCAGTTGAAAAACAGGATCTAGCGGATACACATCATAACTGCGCAGCTCATCGTTGTGGGAAACCTCTTCCCGGAATTGAACGCATAATTGAGGCAGCTCCTTATATTTTTTCTCATCCATCAGCAAGTTGACATTATCGCAGAAAACACCAAGCAGAATAAGGCGATGGGGCAGGCTGAATTCCCGATATTTCATAATTTCCATCATCATCTCGCGTATTTCAGGAAAGTAGAACCCCGGGCGATTTTGATCCAGAGTAGCAACTGCTTTATGTTTATACGTGACGGAGCCGATGTGAGCGAGATCGATGTCTACAAATTCCATCGCTTGCTCGTCAAGCAATACTAATCGGGCCACCTCGGGGCAAGAAAGCTGTGCTGTCATTTCCAAGGCATTGCCTGCCTGATTAATGACACGGGGGTAGGTTCGGCAAGTTTGGGACAGGTATGATTCACCAAGCTCTAATTGAATAGAGCACATTCCTTGATCAAGCATAGAACAATCACCTGTATTCGGGTTCAACTGCATTTCAGCATAATCTTGAACGCTACCCTGCAGTTTAATGGATAAGTTTTGTTTCAATTTGCTTTTTAATTTGGTGTTAGTGACCGATTGGTATTTCATATAGGTATGTTTATCAATACTGATCCCCCACCAAGCGCAGCAAGTATCTTCACAGGCAGAACCAATGCAGGCAAATTGTTTTATGTAATGTGGCACTCGACTTTGGCTTAACATCATGCTAGGTTTAATTCCTCTCTCTTTACCATTTTAGTATGTATATCGACTTTATCGTCCTCATTTTTAATAATCGAATATAGTTACACCTTAATTTAAACAGCGATTTAAAAAGTCATATTGGGGAAACAGGAAATTCGCCGAACCCCCCATAAAGATGAGGTGTTCGGCTTTTTTTATAGCCTGTTAGCTAGACTATTTAATTAGATGAACCGAGCTCTGCCACAACATCATCGATTTTCATGCTGTTCGCCAGAGGGCCTGAGCTGATCCAATGTCTTGCATTTACGAAAATGACATGGCCCGCTTTAACGGCTGGCACCGATTTCCACACAGCGGATTGCTCAATCGTGCTGAAGCTTTCCTTCGCCTGTTTGATTTCCTCATCCGTGCTGCCGGCTCCGCCGAGCGTAACGAATAAGTAGTCAGCCTGCAATTCGGGCAGCATCTCAAGTGAAATCGTCGCATTTTGAAAATTCGGCTGTTCCTTGTGCCATTGCTGGACGGTTGGATCAAGCTTCATTCCTAGCTCATTGTATAGAACGCCGGGATAGGTTGGCCATTCGATTTGTGTTTTTTCATCGACATAATTAGGGAAATAAACACGGAAATCCTTAGCGGTCATGCGGATGAAAGCAGCACTTTTGCCTTCCGCTAGCAGTTGATTCAGAGCTGTTTTGGCATCGGCTGCCTTCGTATCATAAGCGCTGATTACCGCTTGGGCCTGATCCTCTATACCTAACGCTTGTCCGATGGCTGTAAGCGAATTTTTCCAATCCTCACGATCATATACGATGGTGGGCGCGATTTTGGAAAGATTGTCATATCCTTCTTGCATAATCGCGGTGCTTGCAATAATCAAATCCGGCTGAGCTGCAACAATCGCTTCGAGATTCAGGCTATCTCCCCAAATTTCCAAAGCGGCTCCTTGCTCCTTAAGCCGATCGTTTAAATAATAACCTTCGCCAATCGACATTCCAAATACAATAGGGACATTTAATGCGAGCAGCATATCCTCTAGATTAATCGAAGCAATCCGCTCATGGCTCGTTGGAAGCTCAGTTGTGCCGAAAGGATGTGTGACCTTGAGTGCTTGTGGTTCAAAAGCAGCTTCCGATGAAGAAGTAGATGGCGAAGCAGTTGAGACCGTGTTAGAAGCTGAACTGGACGGCTGCCCGCTTCCCGAGTTGTTCCCACAAGCTGACAACAGCAGAATAGCAGCAATAAGGGCAACAGACAGGAAGGAATGACGGTACATATACATCTTGAAACCTCCGTTTTGAAAATAATGTTAAGGCTTATCATGATCAAAACGTATTATACGCTCCCGCCGCTTCGCAAAACATGGACATTCGTGTTTAGTTCATTTTAAACAGTCCTTCTACCTGCTCTACCATGAGATTGTGGGCAAAAGGGGAATAGTCCAGCCAGGGGCATTCCTGTATTCGCCGCACATTTCCCGCCCTTACAGCCTTGAGCTGCTTCCACACGCTGCTATGCTGAAGCTGCTGCCATACATGCTGCGATGCTTGGTCAGAATCAATAATGAGCAGCAGACGATCTCCCGTAAAAATAGGTAGCTCTTGCTCTTTAATCGCGTGCAAAATCGATATATTTTCTGAATCATAGGGGCAGTTTAATTTTAAATCCTCATATAAAACAGCCCCTCCATTGCGTCTTCCATACACAACGATATGTCCCTGCATGAGATGAATAATGGAAATGGTCTCTCCTTGAAAAAGCTTCCGGACCCGTTCTCCAGCGCAGGCCGCCTTCTGGTCATAATCGGCAAGCCAGTATTCGGCAGCCTCTCCTTTACCAAGTAGAGCTGCAATTTGCCTGAACTGCTGCCGCCAATCTAGCTCCAGCCAAGGAATGACGACGGTGCGGGCGATTTTACCGATTGAGCCTATAATCTGCTCATTCACCATATCATCGCATAAAATGAGCTCGGGTCTTGCCTGCTGAAGCGCACTGCGATTATAGTCCACAAGGTCCGGCTCCATTCGTTTGGAGCGTCTAAGCGGGTAGGGAATATGCTGAAAAAAAGCATGGCGGTGCACGTCCCTTTGCGGATCAACCTGTGTGGCACACGGAATGATGCCTAAAGCGAGCAAATGTCCGGCATAGGGAAATGAAAAGGAAGCTATTCGTGTTTTTGTCCAATTGGCATATTGTTTTGGCGTTATGCCGGCCACTTTTTTAAACTTTCTACTGAAATAAAACTCATCTTCAAAGCCGACCTGCTCTGCAATTTCCTTAATCCGCATATTAGAATGAAGCAATTGCTCCTTCGCTTTGTTGATCCGGATGCGGTTCAAATAATCAATGGGGCTTTGCCCAACCCAATGCTTGAATTGATGGGAATAATGCCATAGACTCATGCCTGCAATGGAGGACAGCTTCTGCCTTGTCATGCCTTCTGCATATTTTTCATTCATATAATGGATGGTCCGGTCTATCATGGCTTTGGATTCCGAAGGCCAATTATCGTTATCGCTCAAAGCAGGTGCTTGCTGCTCGAAATCCGCCGTGGCGGCTTGCCTTTTCCAATAGCTGCAACTGCTGCCCGTTTGCAGGGCTGAAGCTGGTTTTCTCATATTTCGCCCCTCCTTTGTAAAGAAGCTTCTATATTTATATTTTTCAACAGCATAGCGCTAGATTAATTCTTTAGCTTACCAGTATTAAATGAGAATTGTTATCAATTGTAGTTTATACGAAATCAACCGTCTGTACAACCTCTTTTCCCGTATTAAAAAAGCATAGCTTGTCACACTAGATTTAAATAATAGCTGGACATATATTATTTGTTTGGTAAGCTTGTTATAAGGCCTCTGACGAAGAGGCCTTATATTATTTTAGGAGGAGAGCAGTATGAAAAAAGCGGTTTTTTGTTTGTGTGAAATCAGTAATGTGCGCATAGGGAGTGAGGTCTACTATGAACCATAGTATCGGAATGTCCTATGCACAAGAACAGTTGATGGCGCAGCTTGCCGTGTTAGGTGTCGAGAAGAAACGTTTCCTCGACGCCCATTTTGTTATGCAAGGGAAAGAGCGTATGGAGATGGACCAATTTCTATTCTTGTATACGGAGGTCGTGCAAGAGCTTCTCTCGGAAACGGACGTACTAATGGAAGAAAAGCTTCAATCCATGGTGCTTATTGGCAGCCATATTACGATTGAATATCCTGAATTTGATACGAAGGATTCTTTTACCATTGTGATGCCTGAGCAGGCCAATCCAGACGAAAACCTGATTTCGTTTCTATCCCCTGTTGGCAGGCAATTGCTGCTCGCACGTCTTGGTGAGCTGATCTCTGTAACGACGCCAGCTGGCGCAATGCGTGTCAGTGTCACCTCCATTACGTTTGCAGAAAACACATTTTCCCAGGGAGGAGGAGCTATAAGTGGATCTTAGAGAATCTGAACTGCCGGGTATTGGCCAAAAATACAGCCTGCGCACCCGTGGTGGGGAGCAACTGGTTATTGTCGTTCATAATGATGAAAGACGGGATATGTTTCACATGGATGCTGATGAGCCTGATGAGATGCGGTCAATGGTTTCGCTTGACGACGAGGAAGCCAGAGTCGTATCGGCTATCCTTGCAGGCATCACCTATAAGCCGAAATTTCTCGAAAACCAGGAAATAGCGTTAGATAGCTTAGTTATCGAATGGATTCGGCTGGAGCCATTATCCAAATGTGTGGGCAAACGGATTGGCGAGCTGGATATCCGCAAAACGACCGGTGCGACCATACTAGCGGTAGTCGAGAAGGATAAGACCAAGCATATTAATCCCGGCGCGGAATACGTGTTTACGCCAGGGGTAACCTTAGTCGTGGCAGGTGAACGCATTCAACTGAACCAATTAAAAAAACTTTTACTGAATGGGATGCTTTAGCCCATGGAGACGCTCATATTTGAAGTCGGGATGGCACTGGCGCTCATTACGCTGACAGGCTTGCTTTCAGCGAAGCTTCGCTTCTCGGTTATTCCTTTTTATATATTAATTGGAATGGCTGTTGGACCGCATGCGCCGCATTTTTGGATTATTGATTTGCGGTTTATTGAGAGCTCCTCCTTTATCGAATTCATGGGACGTTTAGGCATTTTATTTTTGCTGTTTTATTTAGGGCTGGAGTTTTCAGTGAAGCGGCTGTTGAAATCAGGAAAAGCGATAATCGTAGGCGGCTCCTTCTACGTAGCGCTGAATTTTCTATCAGGACTGCTGCTTGGCTGGATCGGGGACTTGCCCATCAAAGAAACGCTAGTCGTATGCGGTATTATGACTAGCTCATCAACTGCAATTGTGGCAAAGGTATTAGTTGATTTAAAGAGAACCGCTAACCCGGAAACGGAAATCATTATGGGCATGATCATGTTTGATGATTTGTTCATTGCGGTGCACATTTCGATTTTGACGGGACTCATCTTGAGCGGCGCCTCTTCATTCTGGAGCGTTTTGCTGATCTCTTTGACCGCCCTGGCATTCATCGTTGTATTTTTATTTATTGGCAGGAAAATTATTAAATATATTGATTTTGCGCTTAATATTAAATCGTCAGAGCTGTTTCTACTGATGATTATGACGCTGCTGTTTCTTGTCGCAGGCTTCTCGGAAACGCTGCATGTGGCAGAGGCAATCGGAGCGCTGATGATCGGGCTTGTACTGGGCGAATCTAGGCATGTGAAGCGGATCGAGCAGCAGATTTTGCCCTTTCGCGATTTTTTCGGGGCGCTGTTTTTCTTTAGCTTCGGATTAACGATTGAGCCTGCCTCCTTGGGCGGTGCGGTAGGGATGACGCTGATTGCGGTCGTTTTGACGCTGATTGGAAATTTTGCAGCAGGCATGCTGGCGGGCCGTATTTCAGGCATCACGCCAAAGGCGTCGCTTAATGTAGGCTTTACGCTCGTTTCCCGAGGCGAGTTCTCCATCATTATGGCGAACATCGGCAAAGCGGGCGGCTTGATGGCCTCCATTCAATCATTTGCTGTACTGTACGTCCTAATTCTTGCTGTGCTAGGGCCTTTGCTTACGAAGGAGTCCAAATGGATTTACCGAAGCTTTGAGCAGCTGTGGAAGAGACTAAGGCGTTCAAGAGGATAACGGACATTGCCCGTAAAAAAGAACAGGAGCCACTCAGAAAGCAGTATGACTGCTAAAGGAGTGGCTCCTGTTTATATTTCACCCTCGAAACGGTAGCTTTGCCGCCAGAGGACGGCGAGAGCCGTTTATGCTTAGCTGACAGATTTTTTCTGCAATAACCGCTGCAGCTCTTCCTCTACTCTTGCGCTTTGCTGCTCGTTTTGCTGGGTATTAACTGCCGTGCCACGACCCGCACCATAGGGGTCCTTAGACAACTCCTGCTGTGCTTCCCGTTCCATCAGCTTCTGCTCGATGCGGTCAAAACCTCGGGATGCGAAGCTTCCCTGCAACGAATCTCCTGATGAATAGCCAGTGGCCCCGTCTGTTTTCTTCAGGCGCAGAATGAGTTCATTGCGTTTTTCCTGCAGCCGGATTTTTTCTTCCTTAAGCGATTCGAGACGAAGACCGAGCTCGAACGCGCTCTGCTTGGCTAGCTGAGCCAGCTTTGAGGTTTCTTCGCGCTGATCGGCGTAAGCTAGTTTAGCTTCAAGTGCAGCACGGGCCTCTTCCTCGCGTTCACCTGCTACCGCTTGCTCTGCTTTGCTTTCATAGTAGTCGGCTTGTTGCTGCAGCTCAGTGAGCTTAGCTTCTAAAACACGCTCTTGCGCTTGCTGATGCAAGCTCTCCCGTTCAGTGTTTGCGATGTCCTCGTCCAGATCCCGCAAATATTGGTTAAGCATGGTCACGGGGTTTTCCATTTTATCTAACATCTCATTGGCCGCTGCCTTCGTCATACTAAATACACGCTGTAAAATTCCCATTTTATCATCTCTCCTCAAAATTAATTTTAGTAGTGATCAGCAAATCTGAAATCGCCTTGCGGAGCTTTTGGAACAATCAATACTGCAATGAAATAAGCAAGTATGACAGCACCTAAGCTGAAAAGCGATGCAACAACAACAAGCAATCTTATAATAGTAGGATCAATGCCAAGCCATTGTCCTAAACCTCCACACAGACCAGTCAGCTTACTGTCCGTAGTTGAGCGAAATAATTTTTTCATATCGTTCATCCTTTCCCGTGTTCGTCTATGTCCTTATTGTAAGGTGCTCCGCGAGATTACGTAACGGACCACAGTCCGTTCAGCATACTAGCCTTTAGACGGGCATCAACGCGACAAATGGCGGGGAAGCTTTGTTTCGTTTTCACAGCCAGCTTGTCAAACTAGTCCGCATAAATGTCCAAGTTATCTCATACACATGAATCAGATGGCAAAACATTGTGAAGAGGGGATGATTTTAATGCGTCGCATGACATGGGCCGCGGCAATGATATTATGTTTTTCACTCGTATTGGCTGCCTGCGGGACGAAGGATGCCGAGTCCGTGGTGAAGGATCTGGACAAGGTAGTAAATGGGCTTGAAAGCTATCAAGGAAGCGGGACAATGACACTGCATACGGGACAACAGCCGCTTACCTACAAGGTTGAAGTATCATATCAGAAGCCGCAATATTATCGCATTAAGCTAACTAATGAAGAAAAAGACATTACCCAAATTGTACTGCGCAATGACGATGGCGTTTTCGTCCTGACGCCACGCCTCAATAAAGTGTTCCGTTTCCAAAGCGATTGGCCGCAAAATCAAGGCCAGGTTTATTTGTACCAGACGCTGGTGCAGAGCATTCTGCTTGATAACTCGCGCCAATTTGCTTCTGAAGAAAGTGCCTACGTCTTCGACGTCATGGCAAATTACAATAATGGATCATTGGCGCGGCAAAAGATTTGGCTAGACAAGTCAAGCTACAAGCCAGTCCATGTCGAGGTCAGCGATGCCAATGCAGCACTTATGGTCGAGGTGCAGTTCAATACCTTTGAATTTGGCTCCAAATTCGATAAAAGTGTATTCGAGACAGAAGCCAACATGAAGTCGACCCCATCGAGCAGCGGCACAGGCGAACAAGCGACTTCGGCTATGCCTGAGGATAATGCCAATAACAATGGCACAAACAATAATCAAGCTGCTGGTTCAGACAATAACGCAGGCGGGCAGAACGATGTGGACAGCAGCACAGACATTTCTGGCAATGCAAATACAGAAGCCAATTCGGAGCAAAACACCGGCAGTGATCAAAATGCGAGTACAGATCAAAATACAGATGGCAGCTCGAATGCGGGTGAGGAAGCCAATGAGACAAGTGCGCTGCCGGATGATGGGGTATTCCTGACGATGGCTCCGACTTATTTGCCGGATGGCGTCGTTTGGAAAGACAGCAGTGATGTGGAGTTCGCTGGGAATCCTGGACAGCTGACTCGTTATACAGGCGTTTACGACTTCTCGCTCATTCAGACTCAGCCGCATGATCAAGCAGCTTCGCTCGTACCGGGCACCTTGGTGGATCTTGGCTTTACGTGGGGCGAGCTCACCTCAGGAGCCGAGCAGCAAACGCTCAGCTGGACTTATGAAGGCGATCAATTCAGGCTGACAAGCGCCGCGCTGCCAGAAACCGAAATGATCAAAATTGCCCAATCCGTGCAATCTGGTGTCGATAAATAGGAATCTCCCTGAATTTCCAAGACGTGCTAATCAAATCCGGCGGTCATTTCATTGACAGTCCTGACGGCAACGTATAACATTATTACTATTGATGTTTACTGGCCCTAATGTATGGGGCTGCCGGATAAGGAGAAGGTGAACGACTTGGAGGGGTATTATCGCCCAACACGGGTAGAAATTTCTTTGGATGCGCTGCGCCGCAATTTAAGCGTGTTTCGAGCGCATATGGGCGAGGGCGTGCGCCTGATGGCTTCTGTGAAAGCCAATGCTTATGGCCATGGAGCGGTGGAAATTGCACGGGAAGCTGCAAGCAGCGGAGTCGATTATTTAGGGGTCGCTTTTCTGGATGAGGCATTGGAGCTGAGACGGGCAGGCATTTCCATCCCTATATTGGTACTCGGCTATGTTGCGGCGGATGCGCTGTGGCTTGCAAGAAAGCATGATATAACGATAGCCTTGTTTCGTGAGGATGTTTTGGAGGCTGCGTCCAAGCTGCCAGCTCCGGATGAGGATCATTTTAACCATAAGCTAAAGGTTCATATTAAAGTGGATTCCGGCATGGGACGGCTTGGGCTCATTGGAGCGGATGCGGCTATCCCTTTTATCGAAAAGGCGCTTTCCGTTCCCCAGCTTGAAGTCGAAGGCTTATTTACCCACTACTCCCGTGCGGATGAGCATGACAAAAGCTATACGATTTTGCAGCATGAGCGCTTTCAGGAAATTGTTCGTTATGTGTTGCAGCAGGAACTGCCCATTCCGATTATCCATGCGGCGAACAGCGCTGCAGGCATGGATACGCCGCAGCTTGCGGGCAATATGCTGCGGCTTGGCATCAGTATGTATGGCCTTTACCCGTCGGATGAGGTGCGCCACGATGAGCTGCAGTTGGAGCCCGTATTGTCGCTCAAGACGGAGATCGTTATGGTTAAAAATACACCTTCAGGCTGGGGCATCAGCTATGGCGCACGTTATGTGACAGAGGGCGAGGAGCGGATTGGCACGCTCCCGATTGGCTATGCCGACGGCTTTAGCCGGATGCTCACAGGCAAAGCGCAAGCGCTCGTCCGTGGCGTAAAGGTTCCTGTCCGCGGTACGATTTGCATGGATCAGTGCATGATTGCGCTTGATGCAGCGGCGACGGAAGCTGGAGAAGCCGTAGAGCAAGGTGAAGAGGTCGTACTCATTGGCGAGCAGGGCAATGCGCGGATTTCTGTAGAAGAGGTTGCAAAGCACTTGGGCACGATTAATTATGAGGTCACCTGCATGCTGGCCGCTCGTGTACCGCGTGTCTATATGAAGGACGGAAAGGCGCTATCCGTCGTAAATCCTTTAATTTGACAGCATAAGCGTGCGGGAAAAATTTCAAATGCCATTTTTACGCAAAAAAAGAGGGATTTCACCATTTGTCTCGAATTAATGCTAGGTCGGGTTTAAAGACGCTAAAGTACGTCATGTTCGTACAGCATATTTGATATATCGCTGACATAGATATGTTGAAGTATAGAGGGACCTTATTATTGCAATAATGTGTATTAAAGGTTGTGGAAAAGTTTTGGAGGTGCTTGTTCGGTGGCCAATGTGCAGAACACCAAGAGGATCATGATTAGCTTGCCGGATCATTTACTGGAGGAGGTTGACGGTATCGTAGCTAAGGAGAACTCTAACCGCAGTGAATTTATTAGGCAGGCTATGAAGCTGTACCTTGTGGAAAGAAAGAAACGGCAAATCCGCGAGTCCATGCAGCGTGGGTATCTGGAGATGGCTAAAATCAACTTGAACATGGCCTCGGAAGCTTTTCAAGCGGAGGTAGAGGCTGATCACACGCTCGGCCGTCTTGTAAGCGGGGTGTAGAGCTTGATCGTAAAACGTGGAGACGTGTTCTTTGCTGATCTGTCACCTGTCGTCGGATCGGAGCAGGGAGGAGTGCGGCCTGTTCTTGTCATTCAGAATGATATCGGCAACCGGTTTAGTCCGACCGTCATTGTGGCGGCCATTACCGCGCAGATTCAGAAGGCGAAGCTCCCTACACATGTAGAAATGAACGCGGCTGCACATGGCTTTGACCGGGATTCCGTCGTTCTGCTTGAGCAGATTCGAACGATCGACAAACAGCGGCTAACCGACAAAATTACGCATTTGGACGATGAAACGATGCGTAAAGTTGATGACGCGCTGCTGATTAGTGTGGGCCTGATTGATTTTTAAACGATGGCGTCTTATAGAAAGGACGCCGTCAGGCCTTTCTTCTTAACGGGCTAAATCCTGTATAAATGCGCTTTTTTATAGCATCGTTGATGCTGTAGGAGAGCGCATTTGTGCATGAGCGGCGTGTGAAAATTTATTTTTAAAAAATAGATGGACAAGAAATGTTTCCTTTGCTATTATGTGGTTAATCAAGGAACAATCCAATTGTATATGAGCAATACTTAGCGAAGAACGCTAGTAGTTAAGCCTTTTACAGGCTGCTGCTGCGTTCTTTTTTTGTTGTCTGCTAATGGCTCGGAAGGGAGAAGGGATGAACAGAAAAAGGAATATTTGGATAAGTGTGCTGGCTGCGCTCCTCTCGGGTGCGCTTGTATACGGCCTGTTTCAGATTCAGCAGCTGCAATTGCAGCGTCAAGAGATGGTTGCCGTCGTCGTACCCAAGCGCTTTATTGATGCTGGGGTGACTTTAATGGCAGGGGATCTCGCCTATCGGTATGTGCCGAAAGCGGCTTATGACAATGGAATGCTGCTGGACGTTGCGACTGCTGTTGGAATGGAGACGATTGTGCCGCTAGGCACGCAGGAACCGATTCTCGATTGGAAAATCGATCGTTTTCACCTGCTGCCGGGCAGCGGCGAATCGACCTTTCAAATTCCGCGGGATTATGTACGTTCCATTTCTAACGGCATTCGTGCCGGGGATAAGGTCGTGCTTTATTTATCCGGTGAAGGAGAAGACTCCGGCCGCTTGTTCGATCTGGCTGTTACAGTAGCGTCAGTCAAATCTTCAGGAAATGTTGAAATCGATAATATGGAAGATCCGAATCTGCTCTCCTTAGCGGATGGGAATAAGGAAAAGATGTACGCCTCGCGACGTGAGGCTAATGGCATGATCGATTATATCAACCTCAATCTGACCGAGAGGCAGTGGCTCGAAATCGATGGCTATTGCAAGGATGGGAGCCATAAGCTTGTCATAGCTTTCAGCCCGGAATCGCTCAATGTTGTGGATGAGACTAAGGAGGAGCAGCCTTGATGGAGCAGCGAATACCCCTCATTGCCTTTGTTGGAACGACGCCTAATATTGGGACTACGACAGCTGCTTTTGCCGCAGCGTACCGAATGGCCGAAGCCAGCGGCCTTCGTGTCGGGTATTTATGTCTGCATCTTAAGAGCGCGAAGCTCCATCGCTACCTTGGCATCAAGGAGCCGCAAAGCACACTCGACAAGCTGCGGCCCGAGCTGCAATCCGGCTCGCTGACACCAGGAAGATTGAAGAGTGCTATGCATAAGGTTGAAGGAAGAGGGAATTTACGAGTGCTGTTCGGCAATGTCGTGCGTGATCAGGCCGAATTTTTCACGCCCGAGGAGGCTGAGCATTTAATCCATATTGCAGAGCAAACCTTTGAGGTGCTTTTTATGGATGTTAGCGCTTATTGGGATAATGCAGCTACCGTTTGTGCATTACGGCTGGCGAGCACGCGAATTGTGGTTACGACGGCTGCGCTTTCCCATTTCCAGGAGGATGGGAAACGATGGATAACACAAATTTCCCCGTTATTCGGCTTAACAGCTGACCAATACAATACTGTTATTATACAGCCCCCATGGGGCAGAGGAGGGTATCGAATGAAAGATATTTGCAAGGAAATGGGCACGGTGAAGCTGGGTGAAATGCAAATGACGAAGGATACGTTTATACATTTGGACAGCGGAAAGCTTGGCCAATGGCTGGGGGAAGATCAAGTGGGCAGAGCGGCAATGAAAAAACCATCGCAGCAGCTAATGGAGAGATATGGCATTCGAACGGTGGCACCTGCTTTTAAGCTGCAGCCTTGGTACCGCAAGCTGCTCTCGCATCGTAATGAGGCCCGCTCTTGAGGGCGGGGAATGGCCGATTCTCTCCTTTCGATTATTCAGCCCAGTTGAGAGTGGGGGTGACTGGAAGCAAGGAGGGGGAAGCCGGAGAACCGGAGCTGCCTGCTGCGTCACATGAAGCGGATTTTGACAGACTCGCTGATGAGATGAAAGCTTTTTTGGCGGCGCCGCGCGGACTGAATGATGAGGAGCGCAGACAGTACAATGAGACATTGAACCGGGCTGTGCTTGGCTTTATGCCAGAACGGGAACAGATTTATGCGGTCATTAATGATCGGCTGCGGCGATTGCGCATTCATAATCAAGATGGTTATCATCATCCCTACCAAACACTTGCTGAGGCCCTATTCGCTGAGGTTATTGGGCTGAATGTATTGGAGCTGGTTTTGCAGCATAAGGATGGGCTGGAGGAAGTGCAGGTCGTAGGCACGCAAATTTATGAGGTCCGCAGTGGCGAGGCCATTATGTCTGAGCATCAATTTGCAAGTGTGCGCGATGTTGAACGCATCCAGAGCAATTTGGTGCTGTATAACAACGATCGGTTCACCCCGCGCAAGCGCTGGGCGGAAGTAATGCTTAGCGACGGCTCGCGCGTCACGATGACAGGATTCGGCTTCACCTCGAAGCCAACGCTGACGATTCGCTTTTTTACTGTAAAAAGCTTCGGTCTGCCTGTACTTTGCGAGCCGGAATACGAAACGATAAGTGGAGCGATGCTTTCAATGCTGCAAGCTGTGCTGCAGGCAAGATTCAACCTCATTATCATTGGACCGACGAATTCCGGAAAAACCCACCTAATGAAGGCGCTAATTGCCAGCCTGCCGGATGAGGAGAGAATCATTACTATTGAAGGGCGCTTCGAAATGATGCTCGGAAGAGATTTTCCAGCAAAAAATATCGTTGAATACGAAACCGACGAGGATGATCCGCAGCACCGCGCCAGCCGGGCATTCAAATTGGCGCTCAGGCAATCTCCGCAGCGCATCGTGCATGCGGAGATCAGGGACAGCGATGCGAACATTTATGTGAGAGCCTGCACAAGAGGACATTCCGGCAGCATGACAACCGTGCATGCAAGTACGCTTGAGGATGTGCCAGAGGCGATCACCGATATGTGCATGCTGGATGGGCGAGGCATGAACCCAGAACGGCTGACAAAACGGATTGCTGAGTATGTAGTGGAGATTGGAATTGAAATGCGCAATATTAAGGGTCGGCGTATCGTATCGCGCCTTGCTGAAATAGGCTGGACTGACAACGAGGTAAAGGTACGCGATTGGGCGGTTTATGATGAAGTGCTGGAGCAGTGGCAATATCCGCAGCGGCCTTCGCAGCGAGCGATGAGGAAGCTGGCGAGGGGAGGTTTGTTTTTTGACTAGGCTGTACGTTTTTGGAGGCGGTGCGCTGCTGTTTTTATTTTTGTTTATTATGCTTGCTGCGCTGCTTGTCATGTGGATGGAAAGGCATGAGCGTTTAGCGAGACTGGCTTATCGGCAGCGAGGGCGGTTCCGCCACCTTCTGGAGCAGCGACTGCAGCGGCTGGACAAGCTTTATCGCCCGCTTGCTGATTTATTGGAGGCACTCCAGATTAAGCTGCAGCCTTTGGCATTTTTATGCTTGTCGGGACTGCTGCTGCTGATTGGGCTGGCGGCTGGCGGATTGTTTTTTCAGACGGTAAAAGGTACCTTGCTGTTCGGGTTTGTACTGGGCTTTATACCGTATACGGTGCTGCGGGCGCTGCTCGTCCAGCGTCAAATGCAGACACAGGTCGAATTTTTGCCCGCCATTGAGCTGTTTTACCAGTGTTATCTAGTAACCGGAGGGATACAAGTGAGGGCAGCGCTGCAGCGAACGGTTGATGAAAGACGGCTGCTCGGCCCGATGAAAGCCGTTTTTGAGCAATTATATCGCAATTTGTCTGTCCGTGGTGATGATGAAGCCAGTTTGCGGATTTTTGCTGCATCGCTTGGGCATACGTGGGCGGATTACTTCGCTAATATTTTGCGGGTTGCGCTTGCTGAAGGCGTGCCGATGGCAGATGGCCTCAAGGATTTGCTGACGGACATGCGCAAAGCGCGCCGCGCGAATGAGCAGGAACGTAACCGGCTGTTGGAAATCCGAATAGCCAATTTTACACCGGTATTGTTTCTGGCTTTATTTATTGGCATCAATTTGCATTATAACGAGCAGAATGCCTATTACTATTACGTTCTCGACCCAAAGGGCAGAGATATGCTTTTAAATGCGCTGCTGCTCATTTTTGCCTCCTTCCTAATGGGACTATGGTTATCTCGAAAAAAAATGTAAGCGGCTGTGAACTGCGTATTTGCAAGCTGAAAAGGAGGCAAGGCAGCGATGCATCATTGGGTGGAAGGCGGCGTGCGTACTGGAGCAATTGCGGCCCAGTTTATATTCGGATTTATTGCAGTGGCCGCTATACTTAGGCTGCTGCCGCAAAGGAAGCCGCGCTGGCTGCATCTCACTGGAATCAACTGGCGTTCGAGAAAAATATCAGATAGCTGGCTCAGCAAGCTTAGGCTCTCAAGGGAACAGCAATCATACATTGACCGTGAAATGCTGCTCGCCGGATGCGGGGTGGAGGCAGATGCCAGTTGGTACGCAGCTGCACGCAAATTGCTGCTCATCGTATTGATGATAGGCATTTCCATAGGCGTACCTGTCAGTGCGGGCCTGGGTCAAGGCAGCACAATAGCCTATTTTACCTCGGGGCTCGTTTTTTGCTGGATTATGCTGGTGTGGGATTTGCCCTGGCTGCGAATGCTGCGCAAGCTTCGATCAGAACGCATGACGAAGGAGATTTATGTAATAAGCAATCAATTGCTTTATTTGGCCGATTCGTCGCTGCATATTCATACGAAGCTATCGCGCTGCATTCCGTATACGAGTACGCTTCGCGGCGATTTGGAGCGATTGCTGGCGGAATGGTATCACGATGCCGAACAGGCATTACGTCAATTCAAGCTTAGAATGGGAACGGATGACGGCATGAGCTTTGTAGAGACCATTGCTTCGCTTCGCATAGATGACAGCGAGGAATATTATATGCTTTTGCGCGACCGTATTCAGGAGTATAAGGAGAAGCTGGAGCTTGCCAAGGACAGCCGCAAGGAGACAACATCGTATTTGCTCTTTATGCTCGCTGGCGTTCCTATTTTGTATACGTTTCAAGTATTCATTTATCCATGGGTGATGGAGGGACAGAAGCTGTTCGCATCATTGGGCTGAGGACTTGGCAGCGGCCACATAACAAGGAGGTGAATTCATAATGCGCAATATATTAATGACCGTCATGCTGTTAGTTGTCGTTATTTTGCTTTTCAATGGCATTATTGCTAAAGATACAACGGGTACCAGCAGCCAAATCCAGTCGCAAGGAGACGCTGCCAATGAAAAAATCAGCAAGCTGCTCCAGTAATTTGCAAGCCGTTTATAGCGGTAGGAATGGAGGGAAGACGATGCGAAGCCTGCTGGCAGCCATATTGTTGCTTGTAACGATTGTTATGATTTACTCTGGTATTGCAGAAGGGGATCAGGGAATGAACAAACAGCTCGAACGTTCAGGTGATGCCACTAGCAGCTATATAAGGACTATGAGCCCATGAAGAGCATTTTAGTATTTGTGCTGTTTGCAACGATTTTATGCTGGCTGATGTTCTCGCCTATTTATAAACATGTGCTCATTGTTAGGCAGGCTGTACTGCAGCAGGAGGTCGATTATTTATTGGAAATCGGGGCGAGCGGCAAGCATGGCTACATCAGTCCGGAGATGGTCGAGCAATCGCGGCAGCGGCTGGCGAAGTTTGGAATGAAGCCGGAAGCGCTGAATTTTGAGGTGGCATCCGATAATGGAGAGCAGGCAACCAATTCTACTATGCCGTTGCTGCGCGGGACAGGATTGATTGTTCTGCTTAGCTATCCCTATGAGGGACTGTTTCAATTGGATCGCTTAATCGGAGTGAAGCCACCTGATGAAAATGGCAGGCTTCGCGCTACAGGCATCAAGATGAGCGAATATGTACCTTGATCAGGCGACAGGGAGTTATGCTATGTATAAGCTGACAATAATTGTGCTGATGATGACAATGTGGCTCATGCTTCACGTTATGCAGACGGATGAGGAGATTGCGATGAAGACGCTTTTTCAGGGCAAGCATGCACTAAACCGTGCCGTTCATGCGGCTGCACAGCAGGTCGATAAAGCAGCTTTGGGAGACGGTGTCATCCGCATTGATCCGATAACGGCTGAAGCGGCAGCAAGCCGCTATTTGCAAGGCAACCTGCAGCTTGATTCGGCAGGGAAACCGCTTGGCAGCTCCTTCCTGCATGAGCCGGTTAAAGTTATGGTCTTCGAGGTCATTAACGGTGAGCATACTTTTCCTTATCAATATGTAAATGCAGAGTTCAGTTATGAGGCTACGCTGTACCGCCCGGGAGTTGTGATGATTATAAAGCTTGTGAACCCGAGGGTGTTCACAGTGCTTAAGCCAATTGAATGGACAATTAAAGGCGTATCCGAGCTGACTTTTAATTTTTAATACTTTATAGAGGGAGATGTTGATCATAAAAATGCTTGCGGCAGCTGCCTTGCAGTTGACTGCCTTTTGTAAAATTGTTCTAATGAAGGGGAGGGATAAATGATTTTGGGAGTTGAGCAAAGCGATGGATAAGACAACGATAACTAGAGACATACCGGATGACTTGGTTCATGAGCGCATAAGCAAGCTTCAGCTGGAGCTGGGCAAGAAGGCCATTGACGGCATGCTGCTTACGCAAAATATAGATTTGTATTATTACACAGGCTCGATGCAAAATGGCTATGCTTTTGTTCCAGCCGAAGGCATGCCCGTATTTTTTGTCAAACGCAGCCTAGAGCGTGCAAGACTGGAAACGCTAATTGCTGTAGAGCCATTAGGCTCATTCCGCCAATTCGGTCAGACGCTCGCAGAGCGTTTTCCACAGCTGTTTAAGTCAGGAAGTACTGTTACTGTGGCTGCGGATCTTGATGTGCTTCCTGCACAAACCTATTTTAAGCTTAACCAGCTGCTGCAAGCGGCAGGGGCAGGCGAGCTGGTGGACGGTTCAGCCCTTATTAGAGGGCAGCGTATGATAAAGTCTCCTTGGGAAATCAAGCGAATTGAAACTGCAGCACAGGCTGTAGACGAGGCGCTAGGTGAAGCTTTGAATGTATTGAAGGAGGGCATTACCGAACTAGCCTGGATAGCGCGAGTAGAATATGAGCTGCGGCTTCGCGGGCATATTGGCTTGATGCGTATGCGAGGCTACAATCAGGAAGTAGCGACAGGGATGGTCACGTCAGGAGCCGCTGCTGCGGTGCCAACTTATTTTGATGGTCCGGCAGGGGGCCTTGGCTTAGGGGCTACTTCACCGCAAAGCGTCAGCCGCAGAGTCATTGGACGAAATGAGCCAATACTCATTGATGTGGGCTGCTGTATTGACGGCTACATTATCGATCAGACGCGTACTGCGGTTATTGGCGAGCTTTCAGAGCAGCTTGCTCTTGCTTACCGAACGTCGGAGGAGATGATGCGCGCAGCGGAAAAAGGGATGATTCCCGGGACGCCATGCTCTGAGCTGTATATCGCTTCTCTTGATCAAGCGGCTGCTGCAGGGTTGTCTGCGCATTATATGGGCTTTGGCCATGATCAGGCCAAGTTTCTCGGACATGGTATTGGTCTTGAAATAGACGAGTGGCCTGTGCTGGCCCGCGGCTTCGATCTGCCGCTAGCTGCTGGAATGGTGCTTGCGGTCGAGCCGAAGTTTACTTTTCCGGGGCAGGGTGTTGTCGGAGTGGAGAACAGCTATGTAATAACTGACGGCACGCCCCGCCAGCTTACATGCACGAAAGAGCAGCTTATTGTGCTGCCATAGGGGGATGAGAGATGAATCGTGCTTTAACACAAAGAGTCGATAGAGATTACGTTAAGGTTAGCCGAATGGGAGCAGCTATTGCAGCGGCTATTGGCTATTTGCTCGTATGCGGTTATGCGGCTTTGGCGATATCGAAAGGGTGGACGCTTATCCCGCTGTGGATCGGGCTCGCTGTCGTTACGGCTTATAGTGTATTAGATATTTGGGTAGTTCCTAGCCTCCGCTACCGTCGCTTTCAATATGAACTGTTTGAGGAGGAGCTTGAGCTGCAATACGGGCTGATTATTATTAAAAATGTACTCGTTCCGATGGTGCGTGTCCAGCATGTCGAACTGGAGAGCGGACCGCTCATGCGGAAGTTCAAGCTGGCTAGCGTAGCGGTTGTAACGGCAGCCACGACCCATCGCATTAAAGGGCTCAAGCTGGAAAAAGCCGAGGAGCTGAAGCGGAAAATCGGGCAGCTGGCGAAAGTGGATGATCAGCATGAGTAATCTGCGAAGACTGCATAAAGTATATGTTGTTTTTACGCTGTTTCAGTTTATTAAAGGACTACTGCCGCTCATAATCATTACAATGCTTAGGAAATCGGGATTGCTCGGACTGGAATGGTACTGGTATGCGGGTGCAACCGCCCTGGTGCTGCTATCCTTGTTATTCGGATGGCTGGAATGGAGAGCATTCACCTATACGGTAGAGGAAGACCGGATCATTTTGCGCAAAGGCGTTTTATTCAAGGATGAGAAGACGATTTATTATGGACGCATTCATTCGGTGAATGTAGATCAGCCCTTTTTGCAGCGATTACTTGGCGTTGCGGAGTTGAAGATTGAAACCCCGGGCGGCGGAAAAACCGCAGATGGCATTTTGCCTGCGCTCGCCGCTGGCGAAGCGGAGCAGCTTCGCCAGCAGCTGCTGTCTCGTCACAATCATGTTATGGAAGAGGGAATAACGCGAAATTCGCAGGAGGAGTTCGAGAAAGCCGACACATTCGACTCTGATGTAGAGCTGCGCGGTGATGCCGCCTCCGTATCCGAACGGCATGTCGATGCTCTTTTTCAAAAAAGTTCGGGCCACCCTTCAGCGGAATCAAGAGATAGCGCTTATTTTCGCTTAACAAGCGGACAATTGTTGATGGCGGCTGCAACATCGCTTAATTTAGGACTGGCGATCGCTTTTATCGCGGGTATTTATTCATTTGCCAATGATTTTTTAGAGAAGTTTACCCCAATCCGGTTTTTTGAGCAATTGTATACGGAATCGCAAAGCCTCGTACCCGGCTACTTCATCATCGTCATTGTAATTGCTGCTATTATCGCATTGGCCGCAGGTTGGGCACTATCGCTAATTTTGTATATTATCAAGTATAGTGGGTTTACTGTTAAGCGGGAGGGTAAGCGCATATCGGTTTCCTATGGTCTGTTGAACAAAAAAGCATATTCGTTTGACCCCGATAGGGTGCAGTCCGTGATCGTTGAAGAAGGGCTTCTTCGCCAATGGATAGGCTACGCTCAAATTAAGCTGCAAGTCGTTTCTTCCGACAAAAATGAGCAGCTCATGCTGCATCCCTTTTTGCCCATAACAGAGATGGAGAAGATGATAGGGCTTTTTGTGCCGCAGATGAAGTGGTCAGCTATCGAGGCTAAGGCACCGAAGCGGGCTTTGTTCTATTATATGAGAATCTGGCTTCTTCTCACGCTTGTGATCTGTGCAACGTTAATCGTCATCTGGCCTCTTAATGGACTATGGTCGCTGCTATTGCTTCCGCTTGTTGCGCTCTGGAGAAGGGCATGTCATCAAACGGCGGGCTTAACGCTTAAGGATGGTCAACTCATTTTGCGGCGCCGGAATTTTGCCAAGGTCACGTATTTGCTGCGCAGACAACAAATTTTGGCAATGACTCTAAAACGCAGCCGGGCCCAGCAGAGGAAAAATCTTGTATCACTGAGCGTGCAAACAATGGGTACGGTCAATGATTATAGTGTGTCGCTACTGGAATATCGGGATATGGAGCGGGTTTGGAACTGGTATAGCAGGGAGGGACGAAGCTAGCAACAGCGTCGCTCTCGGCTTCTGATTGCGATAGTTTCAATCCCTATTGGACACCGCTACTATTTTTTAGTAGGATAATAGTTATAGGTTAGCGTCCGATAGATAGGAGTGAAGACGATGCTTAGTTTGGGAACTAAGGTAATTATTATATCAGATCATTTTGAGCAAAATCTTCCCGTAGGGGAATATGGTTATATAATTGCTTACGATCGCAATGCTGACAATGTATTTGATTACGTGGTGCGCGTTCCGGCCGCCAATCGCAATTTTTTGCTGCCAGATGAAGATGTGGAGCTGGAGGATGTGTTGCTTCAAGAAGAGGTTGACCGCATCGAACGCGAATCGCTGATCGACTTCGCCCTGGCTACTCATAATGAAGAGCTGTTTAAGCGTATAATGAGAGGCGAAGAGTCTGCTCCAGAAGCGGAGCCAGCTGCTGCTGAAGGCCAAAGCCAGAAGGATTTTATAAGGCAGGTTAATTTGAAAGCGTGGATTTAATAAGCTTCTGCGAGATGACCCTTCCGCCAGGTGCGGGAGGGTCATCTGCTATTAATAGGTATTGCAGAACATAAGCGTTCTAGCCCAGGTTTGTGCACTTTGTCAAAATGTGATTCTAGGCTATAATAGAAAGAATGATTGCAGGCTTAAGAAGGGGGAGGAACATTCATGAGCATTACGATTAAAGATGTCGAGCATGTTGCGAATTTGGCTCGCCTTGAGCTGTCTGACGAGGAGAAGGATAAATTCACCGAGCAGCTTAATGCGATTTTAAAATATGCAGAAAAGCTAAACTCGCTTGATACAGAAAACGTCGAGCCGACCAGCCATGTGCTGCCGATTACGAATGTGACGCGCGAGGATATAACGCAGGAATCGCTGCCGATCGAGAAGGTGCTGCTAAACGCGCCTGATGAAGAAGACGGCCAAATTAAAGTGCCAGCTGTATTGGAATAGTCCGCATGATCGAGCGCGATAGCTTTAAAGGCTTGCTGCGCTTTTATATTGAAGGGAGGAACATGTTTTGTCACTGTTTGATTTGCGTCTTCAGGATGTACATAACAAGCTGAGCCAAAAGGAGCTTTCCGTCACCGAACTGGTTGATGAATCCTTTGCTCGTATTAAAGCAACAGAAGCTTCCATTCAAGCGTTCCTTACGCTTAATGAAGAGGGAGCTCGCCAGCATGCAGCCGAACTGGACAAGCAGCTTCAAGCAGGAGTGGAACGCGGCTTGCTGTTTGGTCTTCCGGCTGGAATTAAAGATAATATCGTTACCGAAGGCTTGCGCACAACATGTGCCAGCCAGTTTCTAGATAACTACAATCCAATTTATGATGGAACGGTTGTCAGCAAGCTGAAATCGGCGCAATCCGTCACGATCGGCAAGCTGAACATGGATGAGTTTGCGATGGGCGGCTCGAATGAAAATTCCAGCTATTATCCGACTCGCAATCCGTGGAATACAGAATATGTGCCGGGGGGTTCCAGCGGCGCGTCTGCAGCTTCTGTTGCTGCGGGCCAAGTTTATTTCTCGCTTGGCTCTGATACGGGCGGTTCGATCCGTCAGCCAGCAGCGTATTGCGGCATTGTCGGTCTTAAGCCAACGTATGGCCTTGTTTCCCGTTTTGGGCTTGTTGCTTTCGCTTCATCGCTGGACCAAATCGGTCCTTTGACGAAAAATGTTGAGGATTCCGCATTTGTGCTGCAAGCGATTGCTGGCTATGATGCGAAAGACTCTACTTCTGCGAACGTAAGCATTCCGGACTATTCGTCTGCCTTGACTGGCGATGTCAAAGGCTTGCGCATTGCGGTACCGAAGGAATATTTGGGAGAAGGCGTCGATCCAAAGGTTAAGGAAGCGGTTTTGAATGCACTGAAAGTGTATGAAAGCCTTGGCGCAACATGGGAAGAGGTTTCACTTCCGCATACCGAATATGCTATTGCTGCTTATTATTTGCTTGCTTCTTCTGAAGCTTCATCCAACTTGGCCCGTTTTGATGGCGTTCGTTACGGCGTCCGTGCAGACAATCCAGCGAACCTGATTGATTTGTACCGCAAATCGCGCAGCGAGGGCTTCGGTCCAGAAGTTAAGCGCCGTATTATGCTGGGAACGTATGCGCTTAGCTCCGGCTACTATGACGCGTATTATTTGAAAGCACAAAAAGTGCGCACGCTCATTAAACAAGATTTTGACCAAGTATTTGAAAAATATGATGTCGTCATCGGGCCAACTGCCCCTACAGCAGCGTTCAAGCTTGGCGAACAAGTTGGCGACCCGCTAACGATGTATTTGAACGATATTTGTACGATTCCGGTCAGCCTTGCAGGCATTCCGGCGATCAGCATTCCTTGCGGCCAAGCGGACGGCTTGCCAATCGGCTTGCAAATTATCGGCAAAGCCTTCGACGAGTCGACGGTTCTGCGCACAGCCCATGCCTTCGAGCAAAATACCGAATTCCATAAGCTGCGTCCGCAGCTCTAATATATTCAATCTTGCGGGACTAACCTGTGAGTTCTGCCCGCAAGTTGATTGTACAGGCTTAGCCCGATAGGTTGTACCTTATATGTTTTCTTATTTATGTTGTCTTATGTAGGTTTTACCTTGCGATAAAAGCTAGCTTGCGACGCGATTTTTACTTTTTTGCTGCTATAGAAGCTAGATGAAAAAGGCAAGCGGAGTGAAAAGGTTGAACTGTAGAAGCGCAAGCGTTCGCCTTTGCCCAAGAATTTTACCGCTGAGCGGGATTGATCAAGCGTAAACGGCTGTCGCCGTCCTCTGGCGGCAAAGCTACCGTTTCGCGTAGAAATATAGAGAATGGATGGAAAAATAATATCATTTCCTATATTTTCAAAAAATGCTTGGGCAACAGCGATCGAAAGTCAACCTTTTCACGCAGCGCAGTTCCTTTTTTATCATGCTCTATGTGCTCCATGAAGTAACCTCGCCCAGCAAAATTCTAAGGAGGATTAACGATGTCTGAAGCGACTCAATATGAAACGGTAGTCGGTCTGGAGGTGCACGTTGAGCTGCACACCAACAGCAAGATTTTTTGCGGCTGCTCCACCGCTTTCGGAGCTCCGCCTAATACGCACACCTGCCCGGTCTGCCTCGGTCATCCCGGTGTACTGCCGGTGCTGAACAAGCAGGCGGTTGAATACGCGATGAAGGCGGCTATGGCGCTCAATTGCACAATTGCGGATGTCAGCAAATTTGACCGTAAAAACTATTTTTATCCCGATTCGCCTAAAGCTTATCAAATTTCGCAATTCGATCAGCCTATCGGCGAGAATGGCTGGATTGATATTGAAGTAAATGGCGTTACGAAGCGCATTGGCATTACCCGTCTGCACTTGGAAGAGGATGCGGGCAAGCTGACGCATGTTGATGGAGGTTATGCCTCACTCGTTGACTTTAACCGTGTCGGCACGCCGCTCGTTGAGATTGTTTCCGAGCCGGACATTCGTACGCCTGAGGAAGCGAAAGCCTATCTGGAGAAGTTGAAAGCGATTATGCTTTACTGCGAAGTATCGGATGTGAAAATGGAAGAGGGCAGCTTGCGCTGCGACGCGAACATCAGCCTTCGTCCTTATGGACAAGAGAAGCTTGGCACGCGCGCTGAGCTGAAAAACATGAACTCCTTCCGCGGTGTTCAGCGTGGCCTTGAATATGAGCAATGGCGTCAGGCCGAGGTGCTGGACGGCGGCAATAAGGTTGTTCAAGAAACTCGCCGCTGGGATGAAGCGCAGGGCAAGACGATTTCGATGCGCGGCAAAGAGGAATCCCATGACTACCGTTATTTCCCGGACCCGGATTTGGTTCGCCTCTATATCGATGAAGAGTGGAAAGAACGTGTTAAAGCTTCGATTCCTGAGCTTCCAGATGCACGTAAAGCCCGCTATACTAGCGATTACGGCTTGCCTTCCTATGATGCTGATGTTATTACGGCATCGAAGAAAATGGCAGACTTTTTTGAAGCAAGCTTGTCCTATACGAAGGATGCGAAAGCTGTATCCAACTGGATTATGGGCGACCTGCTCGGGTATTTGAACTCGAACAGCCTGGAGCTGTCCGATGTGAAGATTACTGGACAAGGGCTTGGAGAAATGATTGGCTTGCTGGAGAAAGGTACAATCAGCAGCAAAATCGCCAAAACCGTCTTTAAGGAAATGCTGGAATCCGGCAAGCTGCCGCAGCAAATCGTTGAAGAGCAGGGCCTCGTACAAATTAGCGACGAGGGGGCAATCATTGCGATCGTCGATAAGATCATTGAAGCGAACCCGCAATCGGTTGAGGATTTCCGCGCAGGCAAAGAGAAGGCGATCGGCTTCCTTGTCGGCCAAATTATGAAAGAAACGAAAGGCAAGGCGAATCCGGCAATGGTTAACAAAATGCTGCTGGAGCGTCTTCAGCAAGCCTAATATAGTTTCATTAACATGCAAGTTGATTAATGATAATCAATGAAGAGCTGTCCACAAGCTGGACGGCTCTTTTTTTGCATTTTTAAGCAAAAGCCTATGAGCGGGGCATCTATGGTACAATAATAAGCAATAAACTTGCATATACGGGGGATATGTTTTGCAGGAGCATGGGATGAACACGGGACGTAGGAAAAGTCGATTGCTTACGGTGCTGCTAGCCTTTCTATGGCCGGGAGCGGGACATTTATATACAGGGGAATATACGAGAGGGCTGCTGCTTGCCGCTGGTATTTTGCTAGATGGCGGCACTATTGTTCGTTTGGCGGATGCGGATGGTGCAAAGCATTTGCTGCTTATTGTTTATTTAGGGCTTGCGCTGCCTGTATTTTATTTTATTAGCGTCTATGATGCGCTGCAAAGCTTGGATCGGCGAACGGAAACGCAGCCCGGTTTAAAGCTTAGGGACGGCATACTCATTATGGTGTCGGGCATTTTGCTTATGCTGCTGCTCATGCTTCGGCAGCCGACTTCTTTGTTTACTTGGTTTGACGAAGCGGCAAATTATGCGGTAGGCCCTGTTCTAGGGCTGATCGCCGTAAGCTTAGTTTTGCGTCAGCGGCTGGCGGCGGTGTTTCGGTTAGGAAGCTTTACGGCGGCTCTATTTATTGCCGCTGCAGGAGGGCTGCTGTTGTGGGATGAAATACACAGCAGCAATGTTTTTGCGCTGATGCGTTATTGGTGGCCTGTCTTGTTTATATGTCTGGGAGGCGAACTCGTCGCCTACAGCCTATTGCAGCGGCGGTCGCGAAAGCAATTGCGACTTGATTTTATCGGAAGCATGGCAGCTGTTGTCATTGCTGGCTTTGGCTTTTTAGTAACACAATATGCTGATCTGCCTTTTCGCTGGATTGATCAATATGTCGATTTGAATGGCGCACAGGATTACGGCGAGGAAAAAGGCTTCCATTATCAGAAAGAAGTACTCATTGTTCCAATGGAAGAAAAGACGACAGCTATTCAGATTTACAATGTGAATGGCAAAGTGACGCTTCAAAGCGGAAATAATGATTATATCAGCATAGATACCGAGGTATGGGTTGATATCGCTGATGAAGCTGAGGCTGATAAAATGGCCGAAAAATCAAAGATCGAGGCGTCATCAAGCGGTGAAAAAATCACCCTGCAGGCCAAAAGCAGCAGCTATGGGGAGAACGGGACGCGTAAACCGCGCATAAATATTACCGTAACCGTACCTCGTTTGCCGAATGTTCAGGTGGAGGAAATTGTAGAGCCTGATCTTGAGTCGGACGATCCAGCTGTACAAGAGACCAGTATACCAGATCCAAGCTCGCCACATAATGTGGAACAAGTCTCTGCTTCGAACGCGACATCAACACCAACTCCTGAGCAGTCGCCCCTACAAGTGGAGGAGCAGCAGCGGGACGAACAGCCGCAGGACGAACAGCCGACGAGACAGCTTTCTGTACTCGTGCATACTGATAATGGACCGATAAAAGTTAAAAACCTTGATGCTCCCGGTGGTGTGGAGCTCTCCAGCGATACAGGCGAAATTTTAGCAGAAGGAATACAAGGAAGCGTTCAAGCCAAAGCCAATAATGGAACGATTACTCTTCGTCATATAATAGGCGACACAAGTATAACCTTATTAAATGGGGCTGTTACCGCAGCATCTATTACAGGGAATGTATTTGCAGAAGCGACTAATGGGGCTTTGAAGATGACGAACATTTCGGGAGATATAGAGGCCGATACGAAAAATGGAAAAATCAACATTAATGAAGCTAACGGCATCGTAAAGGCTGCTACCCTAAATGGCGGCATAGAGCTGGCGAGCTCGGTAGTCGGCGGTGACTGGGATGTTGATAGCTCCGTAGGGGAAATTAAACTGACTGTCCCGCAGTATGGTAGTTATACGGTGTATGGATCGGTCACTTTTGGCGCAATTACAACGAATTTGCCGCTCGAAGTCAGTAAAAAGACAGTGAGGGGAACGATTGGAGACGGCCAATACCGTCTGCAAATTAATGCTAATAACAGTATTGCCATACAGCATAGCGTCACGGACCAATAACCGCATTCATTGACAAATCATTTTGAAAACACGTACAATAGCTTTAAATACTAATTGAAAGGCGTGAGGGGAATGGGAGCCGTCAATGCAGCATTGCAGCAATTAAAAATGAATGGTGTCCGTATGACCCCGCAGCGTCATGCCATTTTAAGCTTTTTAATGGAATCGATGACTCATCCGACAGCCGATGAAATTTATAAATCACTGTCGCCTAATTTTCCAAGCATGAGCGTGGCGACCATATATAATAACCTACGGTTATTTGTAGAAGCGGGGCTTGTTAAGGAACTGACATATGGAGATGATTCCAGCCGCTTTGATGCGGATACATCGGAGCATTATCATGCCATATGCAATGACTGTGGCCAAATTGTTGATTTTGAATACCCGCCGTTACTTGAGGTGGAGCGTGTGGCATCGCAGGAGACCGGTTTTATCGTGCAAGGGCATCGAATGGAAATTTACGGTTCCTGCTCTACTTGTGCAGCGGCTAAGAAGTAATAGCTAACCATTAAGCAAGAATTAAACCTAACAAAATGATGGCGTGCAGGGAAGCGTTCAACCGCGGATATGCACGCTTTCGTCTTTTATAAAGGAGCGCGATACGCTTGGAAACTATGCTTCGCCGAACTCCTCGTCGCCGCAAGGGCAGTGGGGCTCGGAATCTATTTCTCTTTTTAATCGTTATTTTGGCAGCAGGTGGTGGTTGGTTTGTATATGACCGCTACATTCCTAATTTTAAACAAATAGTTCCCGATTATGGGATGAAAAATCCAATCGTCGTTCATGGCGAAGCAATGAAGCAAGGTGCCATTATTGAAAATAACGAAGTGAAGCTACCGCTTCCTGTCCTTCAGCAGGTGCTTGGGGCAGACCAGCCTATACGCTATGAAGCGGATAGTGGATCAATTATTTTTACAACAGCGAATAAGGTGCTGCGTTTGCAGACAAATTCCTTAACGGCGACAGCGAATCGCAAGCCTTTTGACTTGACGATTACAGCTGAGGTGCAGGATGATGTGGTTTACATTCCAATTACGCCGATTGAAGAGCTTTATGGTCTACAGACAGAGTACGTTGAAAATTCGGGAGTTGTTTCCCTGCTTCAGTCTGGGGAGGCTATTCAACTGGCGGAAGCCAATCGGGAGAAAGGATCGGCTATACGGACAGAACCTACTATTAGGGCGCCGATTGTGGAGAAGGTTCCACTCGCGAGCAAGCTCAGAGTTTGGGGAGAACGCGATGGCTGGCTGCTCGTTCAGGGACCGGATGGCCATCCGGGTTATATCGCTAAGGGCGATACCACGCTCACTGGCATGGAGCAGATTGCGCCTAGCGATAATGAAACGGATTTTGTTGCTTGGAAGGTTACAGGCAGCAAAATCAATCTGACCTGGGAGGCTGTTTATCAACGCAAGCCAGATCCAGCGACAATTCCGGAAATGCAAGGCGTCAATGTCGTCAGTCCAACCTGGTTTGAGCTTCAGGATGCGGATGGCACAATTAAAGGTAAGGCTGATCCAGCGTATGTAAAATGGGCTAAAGAGCAGAAGATGCAGGTATGGGCGCTATTCAGCAACGGGTTTGAGCCTGATCGGACGAGTGCGGCTCTGGCGACAGTAGATACGCGTTTTCATATGATCCAGCAGTTGCTTGCATTTGCAGAGCTTTATCATTTGCAGGGCATTAATGTAGACTTTGAAAATGTATATACGAAAGATAAGGAAAATCTGGTCCAGTTCGTCCGTGAGCTGACGCCTCTGCTTCATGAAGCAGGACTAGTCGTATCTATTGATGTGACGCCTAAGTCCAACAGCGAGATGTGGTCTGTTTTTCTAGATCGTAAAGCGCTTGGCAAAGTTGTAGACTACATGATGGTTATGGCTTATGACGAGCATTGGGCAACAAGCCCAGTTGCGGGGTCGGTCGCTTCGCTGCCTTGGACGGAGCAATCCTTGAAGAGAATATTGGACGAAGACGGTGTTCCTGCAAGCAAGCTTATATTGAGCATGCCGCTATATACCAGGATTTGGACGGAGACCGAAGAGAATGGTGAAACCAAGGTAAGCTCCAAAGCACTTGGCATGGATAAAGTGAAAGAAATTATTACGCAAAATAAGCTTAAGCCTGTACTCGATGGGGATGCTGGGCAGCATTATGTGGAGTATAAGGAAGAGGATGCGCTCAAACGCATCTGGATTGAGGACGAGCTGTCGATCAAAGCTAGAGTTGCATTGGTTAAAAAGTACGGGTTAGCAGGAGTAGCAACCTGGCAGCGCACTTTTCAAACGAACGCTATCTGGGAAACGATTGATACCGCGTTGAATAAAAAGTCGTAATTGCAATAATAACCCTACAATTTATTAGAAAGAAGGCCATCGCGAGTTCGGCGATGGCCTTCTTTCATTCTAATATGAAAATTTATAAGCTTGATCTTGAAGCTTACCTGCTATATCTGTGCGAAAAGGGCGATACCTCCAAAAGGAGGCATCGCCCTTTTACCGTTATGTAACATATTTTTAAGAGCGGCGTATTATTCGGAAGGAGCATGTGTGGCTTGCGCCGGATCGAGTGTCAGAATCGTTTTGCAGAACATGCAGCGATCCGTTTTTCCGAGCATTTTCGTTGGACGATTGCATTCGGGGCAGGTTAGCATCGTTGCACTGGTTGACATCATGCCTGCCCAGAAATAAACGGCAACGCTAACGAGTAAGGAAATCATCCCGATAACCATAAAAATCGCGGCAACGATTTTACCAGCTTGTCCCCAAAGAACGATTCCGGCTGTACCGAGAATCATAACACCCATGCCGACGAGTGTGAAAATCAGCCCCCACAGACGAAATTCGTTTATTTTCGCTGATTTGAAAAAAAACTTATTCACTTTGTCCATCCTCTCCGTGGTATTCTTATTAAAATCAGACGGTTTTCCATCCATTAAGCAGGAAACTGTCCTCGGTTTGTCGAAATAACAAACACCGTAGATTATTATTATATCTTAATCATATTGGATTAGCTATACGGAGGCCCAAGTGAAACATATAAAAGAACATTTCATTCAAACGCATCAATCACAGCGAGAATTGCTTGGTCTAATCGCAATCGAGAACTCTTATGCTTACAGTCCGTTGACCGAAGGATTGGATTTGCTACTGCTTGCAATTGTCGAGCAGACTGCTGTTCAAAGTATTGAGCATGTCCGTATTGAAGGCCAGCATGTGCTGATCCGCAGTGCGAGTGTAGGTCAACTGGAGCAGTGGATGGCAAGCGGGGAGAACAAAAGTATTATTCAATGGATAGTTCGGGGGGAGATACTGTTGGAGCGCGACAGCCGTATAAGCGATATTCGTGAGCGCATTATACAATTTCCGGACGTCATGAGAGAGCAAAAGCGGTTTGTAGAGTTCTCCGGCTTTCTGAGAAGTTACCTGCAGGCAAAGCATGATTACGAAGAGCGCAATATACTGGATGCATACAGCAATATATTAACTGCTCTGCATCACTGGGCGCACATTGTATTAATTGAAGAAGGGCAGCATCCAGAGCTAACCGTGTGGCGTCAAATGCGCAGGGTTCATCCTGGGGTGTACAAGCTTTATGAAGAATTAACCGTTAGCCCTGAAACGCTGGAGCAGCGTGTTCAACTTGTTATGCTTGCTTGTGAGTTTACGGTAATCAATAAAATGAAGGACTGCTGTTCCTTGCTCTTTAATATCATGATGAGCCGAGAGGAGCCATGGAGCATCAGCGAGCTTCAGGAGCATGAGAGAATAAAAACCCTTCATGTCGATTTATCCTTGTTGTTGCAACGATTGGTTAAACGCTCGCTTATTCGCGAGGTAGCGGTGATGGCAGCTAGCGGAGATACTGAGGCGTTGGAGCTTCGATATATGACGCTCGCTGTATAAAATAGAACGGCAAAAGATACCCAGATCGCTTGTTTCAAGCAGAGGGTATCTTTTTTTGAAATAGGGCTTGACTAATTTTTGCGAGCTGTGATATATTAATACACGCCGCTTTTGAAGCAAGCAAATGACTTGAATCGACAAACGAAAAAAAATGTCGAAGAAAAGAAAAAAAGTGCTTGCAATTGAGTAGGCAGTCATGGTATATTATAAAAGTCGCCGCTGAGAGAAAACGCGATTGACACAAAAAGAAATGA